>JBPCJZ010000071.1:0-25429 GCA_051004775.1 Gemmatimonadota bacterium | reverse complement strand
ACGAGAACACCAACCTCCCCGGTCTCAGCTTCTTCCGGAACCGGTTCTACGACCAGAACACCGGACGCTGGCTCCAGGAGGATCCCCTCGGCCTCGCCGCTGGTACGAACCTGTATCAGTATGTCGGGAACAATCCGGCGAGCTACACGGATCCGTTTGGGCTTTGCAAGCCGTGGCCCGAGTGCATGTTTCAAGCTTGGGCGAATTCGGGCGCTCAGCGGGGTGGCTTGCTTGGCTCTCTCCAGTTGAACGGTGCAGCCGCCCTCAGCGCGGCATCGGAGGCTTTCGGGACCAACGATCTAGGGGAAGCAGTTGGTTCGGGTGATGCCTTAGGGATAGGGCTGGCGGGGGTTGGCTTCGTTCCTGCAGGGCGGGGCGGGAGGCTTGTCAAGGAATTCCTTGATCATCCATCGGCTTTCAAAAGGGTTGGAGCGGTTGTGGAGGCATCAACGAAGAAAGGGAATCGGGGGGGAGCTAGTATCCAGACGATCTTCGAGAATGCCAACGGAGACCAAGTAATCGAGCATACTCTCGTAGATCGGGCCGGCCGAGTCATCGGTGAGCCCCACCCGCGGGCTTACATCAAGCCTAGAGCTGGAGACGTAGACTAGTGGCCGGAGACCTCGTCACGATGTTTCTCCTAGACGCCTTAGCGGACGACTACGAGGACTTGGACATGATCGTCCAGATGCTCAACGGACCACCCGAGGTAGGTTGGCGCCATCTGCACCCTGCTGAATTTACGTCGCAGGAGGTGATTCCGGTGCTTCTAAGATCGGTGAAGAAGGGACTAGTGGAGGTCTTCGTACCCGATGGCGACGGCGCAGCGATGGTAGGACTCGGACCAGAAGTTCTTCCAAGTTTGCCATTGAGGGAGTGCCTGTTTGGTCTTACTCGCCGCGGTCGGATCGTACACTCGACATGGGATCCGTCGGCTGGATAGGGCGAAGCTAGGGCCAGGTGCTTGCCGAAACCACGCAGCCTGCATGACTCTCACCCCGAAAGTCGTGCAGGCTGCGGAGGTAAAGTTCGGGGAGTTTTTCGGTGAGTTCGTCTTCAGGCGGACTCGGCCATTTGGGTTTAGCGAGGTCACTGGGATTGACGAATGCAGATGACATCGTCGGTCGACTTGAAGCTGCGCTTCCCGGCATTCGTGACTGGATCGACCAGTATGTTCGAGATCATGCAGAGGAAGCCCGAGCAGTTGGCACCTGTGGTTTCAAGCGTCTACCAGCCTATTTTCCGGCCAGCTTCCTGCAACAGGCCAAAGTTGTCAGTGTCTCTCGTGTCCCCTTTCCGCCCGTCGATCGCTACGAGCTCCCGGAACTCGCGCCCTTGCAGCAGAGATCATTCGCCGGAATCACCTTCAAGGACACGTACTTCATCCAGACCGGCGAGGCCTCTGAGAGTCTTCACTTCCACGAGCTAGTGCACGTGGCGCAGTGGAAGGTTCTAGGCGTGGACAACTTTCTACGCGCCTACGGCGCTGGACTCGTAATGTATGGATACGAAGACAGTCCCCTAGAGAAGATGGCGTATTCGCTGCAGCGTGAGTTCGACGAAGGTCGGCAACACCAGGACCTCCTGGCTACCATCGAGGCCCGCACGCAAGCGATCTGGACGCAGGTTGCTCCGGTCTTTGGATTGAAGTCTTAGCGGGAGCGCTGCTCCGCGCCGGACAGCGACTCACCACAGGACCAGCCCCGGCGACGCGCTGAGACGGACCTGCAAGGCGGGTCCTCGACGCCTTCCGCCACCTAGCCGCCCTCCTCCATCCGGCCCAGGCGCGGACGGCGCTGACCCAACGCGATCACCCTCAAAAGCATTCTCATCTGTCAACGCTAATTGAGAATGTCCGAGCGCAGAAAATCGCGTAGCACGATGCCAGTACGTGACATACGAGCCGCGTGGCAATCTTTAGTCCTCCCTAAACATCCGGCTCTAAGAGAGACGACCGCCACTCCCTTGGGGAAGAGGGGAGACTCGCGACCTCTCAGAGCGGGCCGAGCACCGGCTTTCACGCAGATCGAGCAGGGGAATCCGTGGGTACAGATCGTGGCCTCACACTGGCCAAATATGCGTCGGCGACGGGATTGGACCTTGAGGTCCTCACGGCCAATGGGGTCCGGGACGGCTATTGGCAGGGGGCATCGGCCGTCGAGATGGACTACCAGGCCGAAGGCGGCGAGTCGCTGGCGGTGCGGTATCGCATTCGGCTGAAGGGCGACCGCTTCCGTTGGCGGAAAGGTGATACGCCCGCGCTCTACGGCCTCAGGCGGCTCAGCGAGGTCCGCGCAGCCGGATATGTGATGCTCGTCGAGGGCGAGAGTGATTGCCATGTCCTGTGGCACTACGGGCTCCCTGCGCTCGGGGTGCCCGGTGCCGGCACATGGAAGGACGAGTGGGCTTCGGCCTTCGATGGCATCGACGTCATCTATGTCGTCATCGAGCCGGACAGAGGCGGCGAGGCACTTCTGCAGAAGTTGGCCGAGTCACCGCTTCGGGACCACATCCGGGTCATCCGACTCGATGGGCACAAAGACGTGCTGGATCTGCATAGCGCCGACCCGGGCGGATTCGTAGCGGCCTTTGAAGCGGCCAAGGCGTCCGCGGTGCGACTTGCGGACCTTGCGGGTCTTGCGGGCGCTGACGAGGAGACTGGAAGCGTAGCGGGACGCCTTGAGCGTGTGGGTCCGATCGCTGCCGAGGCGACCGAGGATCAGGTGATCGACTGGGTGCGCGGGGTCTTTGACGGTGCAGCCGATGCAGTCGAGATCGCGGGCCTCCGCCAGGCGACGATCAATCGGCTCAAGCCCGTCGCCAGCATCTCCGCACCGGCACAGCTGATCGACGCGATCATCGCGCAACGAGAGACGACGAGTTCGGGCGCGGACATGGTGCAGGGCACCGGCGTCCTGCTTTCTGATCCGGAGCCTTGGGAGGAAGCTGTCGATGGCGGCGACCTTCTGAGCGAACTGCGCCGCACGCTGACATGCCTCGTTGTCCTGCCGGAGCACGCCGACGTAGCGACCAGCCTGTGGATCCTCTTCACACACGCTCACGATGCGTGGGAAGTCTCCCCGATCCTGTGCATCACGTCGGCAACCAAGCGGTGTGGCAAGACGACGCTGATGCATCTCCTGAGCGCGTTGACTCCCCGTCCCCTGCTAACGTCCAACATCACACCCGCAGCCCTGTTCCGGATCGTCGAGGCCTGTTCGCCGACGCTCTTGATAGACGAGGCGGACAGCTTCTTCGCGAGCCGCGACGAGCTACGCGGCATCGTGAATTCGGGCCACCGCCGCGGCTCTGCGTATGTGATTCGCACGGCGGGCGACGACCATGAGCCTCGCACCTTCGCGACGTGGTCACCGAAGGCCATCGCCCAGATCGGGCGGCCTCCCGAGACTATCATTGATCGTTCGATGGTCATCGGGATGAGGCGGCGAGCACCTGACGAAGCCGTCGAGCGACTTCGCCTCGATCGTCTCCGCGAGCTGCAACCGCTCTGCCGCCGAGCGTGGCGCTGGGCACAGGACAATCTTGAGGCCCTACGGAACGCGGATCCGGATGTGCCTCCCGGGCTCGGGGATCGCGAGGCCGACAACTGGCGTCCGTTGCTGGCCGTTGCCGATGCCGCAGGCGGCCACTGGCCCGAAGCGGCACGTGCCGCCGCCGTGGGCCTCGCGAGCATCGAGCAGGACGATGCGCCGAGCGTGCAGTTGCTCGCCGACATTCGGCTTGTGCTCCGCGATCGGAAGACTGATCGAATTACCTCGAGCGATCTCGCGCTTGCGCTGCACGCGCCCCCGGAGAGCCAGTGGGCGGAATGGAACGCCGGGAAGCCTCTCTCGACAATCCAACTCGCGAAGCTCCTCAAGGCATTCGGCATCAAGCCGCGCGCGCTGTGGATCCGAACTCCAACGGGCACGAAGAACCTGCGCGGCTACGAGGCCTCGGCGTTCCACGATGCGTTTCGTCGGTATCTGCCGCCTGATGACCCGCAAGACCCGCAAGAAAGCTGATATGACGCGCGAATCAGGTATCTCGGTACCCGCACGACTCGGCCCGGGCTTGCGGGTACCCACTGCTGCGGGTCGCCGCGCTCTCAGGCGGATCTTGCGGGTCTTGCGGGTCCAGCGCCGAAGCGGGGCCGCGTGACCTACCGAAACCGCGTCGACGCCGAACGCGCACGTCGCGGATCGATCCTCCGAATCGCCGACGCGCTCGGTTTCGGGGACCCGGTACCCCGCGGAACAGAGTACGCGGTGCTTTGCCCATTCCACGACGACCACGACCCGTCGCTGTCGCTGAGTATCGATCGCGGGCTCTGGTACTGCTTCGTGTGCGGCGAGGGTGGCGATGGCATCGACCTGGTCATGCGCGCCCGGGCCCTCGGCTTCCGAGACGCCGTCGCGTGGATCAACGCGAGGGCATGACGATGACCGGCCCGCTCGACCAACTCGCCGCTGCTCTGCGCTCCGAAGCGGCGCTCCTGCGGCGCTGGGGCGCGGGGTCGCAGGCGGTCGCTGCCGAGCACGCGGCGGCACGGATCGAGGGCGCGCTGACCGAGTGGAGCGTGGAGGATCTCACGGTCGCCGCCGCGGCCGCCGAGTCCGGCTACAGCGAGGCGCACCTGCGGCGGCTCGTGGCCGAGTGCCGAATCGCGAATCACGGCTCGCCGGGGCGTCCCCGGATCCGTCGCGGCGACCTGCCACGTAAGCCGCCGCACAGTTCTGATAGCGAACCGGACCTCGTCGGCGACGTGCTGCGGGCAAGGGAGCGCGGCGGCGCCTAACGCCCCACACGCTCGTCAGTTGCGTGATGACGAGCCGATGCAATGTTTAGCTTGAGATGGAGACCCTGAATGCCGCGCCGTAAACGAAAGAACTGGTCGAAGAGCTTCGGGCCCTACGGGTCCCGGATCCGGATCTTCGAGGATCCGAATTCCGGGATCCTCTACGCGGAGACCCGCGACCCGACGCTCGCTTCGGGTTACCGGAGCCGCAGCCTGCGGCATCGTGACCGTGCCCGCGCGGAGCGCTGGGCCACCCAGCAGCTGGCCAAGCTCCAGCGTCACGAGCGAATCCTGCTCGACCGCGTACCCGTGCTCCGCCTCGTCGCCGGACTCTACCTCCGGTATCAGAGCCCGAAAAAATGCGCGACCGAGCAGAAGGCCGACGCACGCCGCGCCGAACTCTGGACCCGCTACCTCGGGGCCGACAGGGACCTCAGCCGAATCACGCGGCACGAGTGGGACTCGTTCATCGAGCTGCGGGCCGCGGGGGCGATCGACGCGCGGGGTCGACAGATCGAAGAAGGCTCGCGCCGTCCCGTACGCAACGGGAGTGTCAAGGCGGATCTGGTCTTTCTGCGCACGATGATCCACTGGGCCATGAAGTGGCAGGACCGGAGCGGCAGGTACCTGATGCGCGAAGACCCGACACGCGGCTTCGACGTGCCCAGGAACCTGAACCCCCGGCGGCCCGTCGCGACGCTCGATCGCTATGAACGGGTACTCGCCGTCGCGGACCAGATCGAGATGGAGGTCTCGTGGGCCGAGACGCGCGTCTCGCAGCGTTCGTACCTTCGGGAGGTGCTCGTGCTGGCCCACCATACGGGGCGCCGCATCTCCGCGATCCTCGCGCTCCGCTACGAAGACCTGAGGCTCGACCGGAAACCGCACGCCGCGATCCGCTGGCCCGCCGACACCGACAAGATGAACCGCGAGTCGCTCGTGCCCGTGTCGCCCGAGGTGCTCGCCGCGCTCGAGTCGATCCTCAGGGAGCGGCCCGGCATTGGTGCCGCCCCCATCTTCCCCGCGCCCAAGGACCCGTCGCGACCGGTATCGACGATGGTCGCCTCCACGTGGCTGCTCACGGCGGAGAAGCTCGCGGGGGTCGAGAAGCACTACGGCAGCCTCTGGCACGCCTACCGCCGCGGCTGGGCGACCGCCCGCAAGCACCTGCCCGATGTCGATGTCGCCGCCGCCGGCGGCTGGGCCGACACCGTGACCCTCAAGGCCGTCTACCAGCAGGCCGACGAGTCGACGATGTACCGCGTCGTCTCTCAGCCGATGGAGATCCGGGAGGCCTGATGACCGAGCCCGACGAACTGAAGATCCCGCTCAGCCCGGAGGAGCGCCGCCGGATCGAGCAGACCGCCGAGTCGAGCGGACTGGACGCCGAGGTGTGGGCGAAGGAGGTCCTGTTCCGGATCCTCGCGGCGCGAGAGACGCGCGAGGACAAGGGCGAGCGCTAAGTGCCGCGGCCTTTCCTCTGCCGACGGTTCTCGCACACGTCAAGCTCCTTGAGCAGCACCTGCCGGGCCCAGGTAGCGGGCGCCAGATGATCCGCCTCCGCCGCCTTCTGCAGGCGCACGAGGTTCTCGCGCTCGAAGCGGACCACCAGAAACTGATCCTTCGCCATCTACCCCCGCAGCTTCGCCAGACGTGACACAGCGTGACACGGGCAAAGTAGGGGGCCTATGTTGGCCTGGCGGTAACACGATGTGACACGCTCACCGGAGAGGCGTGACGGACCGAGACAGCATTCGGCGCAGCATGGAGCAGCTCGATACCGAAGAACTGCAGGGCGTCTACCGGGCGCACGATCCTACCCAGTACGTACCGGACGCCTTCGAGGTCGTCGCGGAGATACTGCGCCAGCGCGGGGTCGACGTGCCGGAGCCCGGAATGGATGACACCCGGGAATCAACATCTGCGACAACGCCACCGCCCGGTACTAGCGCTCCGACCAACTCCGCAGGCGGCTACCTCGGATTCCGGAAGATGATCAGCACGGAGTTGATCAAGGCCGTCTATCTGCTCGGCGCTCTCGCAGTTCTCGGCCTCGGGGTGCTGCTATTCGTGCGCGGTGAGCCCGCGCTCGGCGTTCTGGTCGCTCTCGGCGGCAACGTCGTCTGGCGGCTCATCTGCGAAGCGGGGATCCTGCTCTTCAGTATTCATGACCTGCTCGCTTCGATCGAGCGCAAGATCACCTGACGAGCGGACCGCGTCCGAGGCCAGGCCACGGCGCGAGTCGCCACTCTTAGGCCTTCGACCGCCCGCAAGGCCGCACGTCAGGCGTCGACAATCCACATCGCGCCGCGATCGCGGGCTGCCTGCGAACGGCGACCGGGAACCTCCACGATCGTCAGCAGGCGAGATACTAAGGACAGATCTAAGGAAATTGCCCCGGAGAGCGTGCTGGCGTGGCCCACGGTTTGCACGGTATTGTGACTTCGCCGATCCGCCAACTGTACCTGGAAGTCGTGACTCGACCCGACGCCACGGGAGCGGATCCGTATGCGAAGCCATCAGAATTCAGCTTATCCGCGCCCCGCGGGCCTGCTCGGCCTCTCCGCTGTCGCGCTGCTCATCAGCGGTCTCGCCGGTTTCGCGCTTGGCTACGGACCCTCTACCCAGGAAGAGGTCCGCTACGCGGCCTCGGAACTGCGGCTCCGCGAGGCTCCCGATCCAGATGCCGCCGTCCTTCTCACGCTCCCTCGCGCTGCGAAGGTCGTCGTGTCCTCGTGCGACGCGGGCTGGTGCAGGGTGCGGTACACAGCCGAGGCACAGGCTGCGGCGCGAGCGGTCGAGCGTACTGGCTACGCCGCCGAAGCCTACCTGGTCAGGGATCGTCCGACACTTTCAATTCAGCCTGCACCCGTGCGGAGTCGTTCGTGCTGTAAAGTCTGCCGGACGGGAAAGGCCTGCGGCAACTCCTGTATCTCACGAAGCTACACGTGTCGCAAGGGAGCCGGGTGCGCCTGCAACGGGTAGGTTGCCGCGCGAGCGCGAGAGGGAAAGCGAAGTTCAGGGAATTGTTCGGGGAGTCGCTGTGTTCGCCTTCACCCGGAGATCTGATACGCACTTGTAGAGACTGCGGATAGGCGAAACGCCGGAACGCGATCAGCCGCCGCTATCTGCTGAACCTGTATCAGTATGTCGGCAATAATCCCGCGAGCTTCACGGATCCGTTTGGGCTGTGTCCATGGTGCTTGGCACTGGCTACTCCCCAAGGTTTGGCTCTCTTCGGCGCGACCACCGTTCTGCTTGCTACCCAAGCCGATGAGCTAGCCGAAGTAGGGACCGCCGTGTTAGAGGGGGTCGGGAAGCTCGTCTCCGGTGCGGTAGCGGCAGTCTCGCAGAAGAATCACAATCGGCATCTTCAGGGGCAGCAGAACAATATCCAAACACACTTCGGGAAGATTTCCGGCGGTGGACCGGGAGACCCTGAGAAATGGAAGCGGGATATTCAGAAGGGCCTCCGCGAGATGCGCAAGCGGGTGGACCGCATCAAGGATGGGAAGTTCAAGGACCGGTGGCAGGAGCGCATCGAGCAACTCCAGCAGAAACTCGACCAACTCGACTAGGAGAACCGCATGGATCTCGACGGACACAAGGAGCTTTGCGAGCGGCTTCACGTTTGGTTCCGGCGCCTTGGGCTCGAGCCTGACCTCTCGGGTGCCTTGATCGTCGATATGGCAGACTTCCTAGAGGCTGCCGAGAGCCTCCGGGCCAGTGTCGAGAACGCGACATCGTCGAACGATACCGAAGTCGACTTCAACAGCGTCGTCGATATCAACGTTCTTCTTCAGGGTGAGTTGAGGTGGCACTTGAAGAGCCTAAGGAAGCTTTGGCCTCAGGTCGTTGGCCAGCTGGACGAAGACTGAGGCCCAACCTTGGCGACACCGCGCAGCCTGCACCACTCTAGCCCCGAAAGTCGTGCAGGCTGCGCAGGTAAAGTTCAGGGAGTTTTTCGGGGAGTTCGTCTTCCGCCGTGAGGCTTGGTCGTCGGACGGCGTCGTGGGGATTATCGTTCCAAGGATCGTATAGGCACTTGTCGGTAGTCTGCAGGAAGCTTGTCACGGAGGTGCCGCCGTCTAGTCCGTGGACAGACAAAGTACTCGACTTCTTCTGGGGAAAAGTCGATCTGATGGATTCTCCAGATTGATAGTTGCTGGATTGCTTCTTTCAACATCCCTTCTCTTGTCGAAGAGTTGAAGGTTGCGGGCTGGGGATTGACGATCCGCCATTCCTGTTGCTGGTAATACTCCTCCCCACCGAATGCCGGCTGAAGGTACTCATACAATTGGAGCAGGGATGCCCACGTTCTCGATCCAATCATGACGCCAGCCATCCCGCGATGAAGCGAGGCCGTGTCGCCATCGGCTAGATCAGACCGTCTGGATGCGTAGTCTGCCCATCCGGCTTGAAACAGCTGCTTCAGTATCTGAAAGACCGGACCTTCAGGATGCACGTAGACGACAGGTTGAATACCATGCTCGTTCGCCCACTGTTCGGACATTGCTATGCCGAAGGCGCCGAAACCTTCGCGCACGCGATCCGCCTTGGCGACGGAGAGGCGGGTGAAGCTTGCGAAGCCGTGCGTCCGTGGCTCGTTCTCGCCAAACGCCGCTCCGGGCAGAAACCGATGGAGGAGGTGACGTTCATTGGGGATCGCGATAAACGCTTGAGCTTCGAGTATCTCCACCAGGGTGTCCAAGCGTCGCGTGTAGTGCGTGAATCCGCTTCGCTGCACGGCCCACACCCAATTTATGAAGCGCTGCGGAATCCACCATGGAACCGACTCCAAGCTGGGGCCTTGCTGCAGAATCAGCCAGGGATAGACCGAGGGTCGCTACCGTGACTATCCTTCTCTTGGATCGTTCCGTCTTGGCGATGTACGACGAATTCTGTGCGCTGATTTCGACTGATCTCGCGCCCAACGTCGACTGCGTCCGCCTTCGTGTCGAAATGCCGAGTGGCACGCGTGGCGCCTGAGCGCTTCACGTCCCAGCCGCCGTCTGAATTTGGCACTATGTGGTGGCTGTCAGCCATCGTCGTTCTCCTTCTTGTTCGTGACTGTTCGTGGTGTATAAGAAACCGAACATACCCCGAATATCACCTGGGGTTCCAACGCCGAGTAGCGTCGCGGGAAAGCGAGCCCTATAGCCTCCCGGAGCTACACGGCGCGTGTCCGAGGAGACCCAGCGGTGAACCGCCCCAGGTTACCAGAGATCTCCTCATGCGACAGTCGACGGGTATGCGCCGATTGCTCTTCCGTTGACGTCACCTTCTACCCTCGGTTGACCACCGCCGGCCGCCCGGCCGTGCCAATCACCCGAACGTGGAGGTCGTCATGAGCCGATCCGTCAACCGCATCATTCTCGTCGGGCACGTGGGGTCCGACCCGGACGTACGCCGCACCTCCACCGGCCGCCCGGTCGCCAACGTGTCGCTCGCGACGAACCGACGGTTCGAACAGGCCGGCGAGATGCAGGAGCGTACCGACTGGCACCGCCTCACCTTCTGGTCAAAGTCGGCGGAGACCGTGGAGCGGTACGTCCGGCGCGGGACTCGTCTGTACGTCGAAGGACGCATCGAGTACGGCTCGTATGAACGCGACGGCCAGTCCGTCCCGACGGCGGACATCGTCGTTCGCGACTTCGTGTTTCTCGACCCGGGCACGGACGAGATCACGGCCGGCCGGACCGGGGGAGACGTCGCGGAAGGCGCCGGGGAGTTCGACGAGGAGACGGATCTGCAAACTGTTTGAGCCCTTGATCGCGGAGCTAGCCGCCTTCCGACTCGGAGTCGAAACGGCGGCCGGTCGATAGCGGCGGGTGGCGCCCGGGCCTACGTTTGCGGCTTCCGACAGCCCGGGAGCGTCGATCGATGGACCCCGAAACGCCCTACCGCCCCGAGCGGCGGGCGCGAAAGCGCGACCAGGTCGCCACGGAGGAACAGCCGCAGCCGGCGCGCCTGGCGTCTACGCCGCCCATCCGCGTGCTCGTTGCCGGGGCCGAGGGCTTCCTCGGCAGCCACCTGCTCCCGCGGCTCCAGTCGTGCGGTCACCGCGTGCGGGCGACCTTCCGCGACCCCGACGGACCCGGCCGGCGTACGGCTCCCTGGGCCGACTGGCGCCCGATCGACCTGACGCGGGCGGAGCAGGTGAGAGGGCTGTGTGAGGACTGCGACGTCGTCGTGCACCTGGCCGGGCTGTTCACGCGGGCGGGCGCGTTGACGCTGGCCAAGGTGCATGGAACCGGTACCCGCAATCTCATCGCCGAAGCCGAGCGCTGTGGAGTGCGCCGGCTCGTATACGTCAGCGTGCTCGGGGCGCGCCCCGGCAACGCCGACTACTTCGGGACGAAGTTCGACGCCGAAACGGCGATCGTATCGAGCTCGATTCCGTCGGTGATTCTTCGTCCGTCCATCATCTACGGGCCCGGGGACCAGTTCACCACCACAATCGTCCGGCTGCTGCGGACCCTACCGGCGTTTCCGATGCTCGGCACCGGCTCCTTCAGGCTGCAGCCGCTCGCCGTCGAGGACATGGTGGACGCGCTCTCGCAGTGCGTCGACCGCAATGATCTCGACGGCTGCGAGTTCGACGTAGCGGGCCCCGAACGGATGACGTTCCGGGAGATCGTTGCGGCCACGGCCAGCATCCTGGAGCTACGGCGCCCGATCGTCCCCCTCCCGGGGGGCATCGCGATTACGGGCGCTCAGCTCGCCCATCGGATGCGGCTGCCGGCTCCGTTCACACCCGAGCAACTCGCCCTGTTCTCGTCGGGCGGCGTCCTCAGCTCGGAGGACAATCCACTGATCGACGTCTTCCGCCTCAAGCTGCTGCCGTTCCGCGACGCGCTGGCAGACTACCTGGAGCCGGAGGCCTGACGGGGTGAGCGGACGGTCCCACGGCGGAACCGGCGGCGAGGGCGAAGCCGATTTCGAAGGCGAAGTCGACTCAGAGGGCGAAGCGAATTTCGAAGGTCGTGGCTTCCTGACGGTCTCGAACCTCCTGTCGCTCACTCGCATTCCGCTGGGGCTGACGTTCCTCGCCGTGAACGACGCGACGACCCTGGCCGTCATCGTGGGGGCCGGTGCGCTGACAGACATGCTCGACGGGCTGGTCGCACGGTGGACGAACACGCGGACCGAGATCGGCGCGCTGCTCGACCCGTTCTGCGACCGGATCTTCGTGTTCTTCGCGCTCGTGTCGTTCCTGCCGAGTGGCTACATCGACTGGGCCGGCTTCGTCATCCTGGTTCTGCGGGACATCTTCACGGGTGGGGTGTTCATCATCACGAAGCTGGCCGGCGAGCACATGCCGTTCCACTCGCGGTTCGGAGGCAGGCTGACGACCACGTTCCAGGTCGTCGCGCTGTTCACGCTCATCTTTGCCCCGGCCTACGTGAAGCTCCCGATCTTCCTCGTCGGAATCGCGTCCGTTTACGCGATCATAGACTACGGCATGGCGGGCATGCGGCCCGGCTACTCTTCGGGTGCCGCCCCGGACGCACCCTCGGGCTGACTGCCCGAGTCGGCGCCGGGCTGCGCCCCGACCTCGGCTCCGGCTGCAGCGCCGGCATCTGGATCTGCCGTCTCTAGCTCGCCGCGTGCCGGGGCGGCCTCCCCCTCGGTGATCATCACCGGAGCCTGGGGGAAGAGCAGTGCCTGGCCGCCCGTGACGACCTTGTCTCCGGCCGTCAGCCCGCTGCGCACCTCGACGGTACCGGGCCGGCGCACGCCGAGCTCGACCTCCACACGGTTCGCCGTGTTCTCCGGTGTCACGACCCACACGAAGACCTGGCCGCCGAGCGGCGTTACGGCTTCCTCGGGGATGACGACGGCGTCGGGCCGCACGTCGGTCGCCAGGCGCGCCTCGATGAACATGCCCGGCTGCAGCAGGCGCTCCGAGTTCTCAACGACGGCCTTGACCGTGATCGTCCGGCCGGGTAGTCGGACGCGCGGATCGACGAAGTCCACGGTTCCCGTGAACGTGCGCTCGGGGATGGCGGCCACCGAGAACGACACCGTCTGTCCCTCCTTCAACTCCCGCGCGTAGCGTTCGGGCACCGAGAAGCTCGCGCGCTGCGGGTCGACGGTCTGGAGAGTGGTGAGCGAGGTGGCCGGCGTGACATAGTCCCCGAGGCTGACCAGCCGCTCGCCGACGACGCCGGAAAACGGGGCGCGCACGACCGTGCGCCGCAGGCGCGTGCGGAGGAGTTCGAGCTGGGCTTCGGAGCTACGGGCCGTGGCTTCCGCCCGCTCGAGGTCGGCCGCCGAGGACGCGTTGCGTTCCAGCAGGTCCCGGGTGCGGCTCAGCGACTGGCTGGCGAGGTCGTGCTCCGCTTCGAGCCGGGCGACTTCCGCCCCGATCTCGGCGTCGTCAATCTTGAACAGGGCCGCGCCGCGCTTCACGGTCGATCCTTCGCGCACGAGGATGTTGCGCAGTCGGCCCGAAACCTCGGGGCGTAGCTCGATCCCCTGGACCGCCTCGATCTCACCCGTCGCACGGATCTCTTCCGTCACGGTATCGCTCCGGGCGAGCGCCGCCCGCACCGGCATCGGCTGAGAGCCAAACCCACCCTCGGAAGCGTCGCCGTCGCCGCCGCAGGCCGACACACCAGCCGCGACGCCCGCGAACAGCAGAAGCGCCACCGGCAGGCGGCGGGCGGCCCCGATGCGGCCCCGCGGCGCGCTTTCCCGACCCGTTTCGTCCCGTATCATGTTCTCACTCCCGCTTCCTTGTCCCGTCGTGTCCATCAGAATAACCGTCGTCCGAGAATCGCTTCGACCCCGGCCAGGGCAAGGCGGGTAGAGTACCGCGCCTGAACGAGATCCGCCTCGGCCACGGCCAGGTCCACCTGGGCGGTGATCAGGTCGATGATCGTCGTCGCGCCGGCCCGGTATCGTTCGCTCTGCACGCGCTCGTTCTCGGTCGCCACCGCGACGCCGCGCTCCGCCAGCTCCGTGCTCGCCCGCGCCGTCGTGTACGTCTCGTAGGCCTCGGTGATGTCACGCGCGGCGGCGAGCTCCGCGTCGGCCGCGATCGCGTCGGCCACTTTCCGTGCGGTGCTCGCGCGGTACACGCGCAGTTGACGGCCCCCGCCGTCGAACAGCGGATAGCTGAGGCCGATACCGACCGTCGTGCGCGTCGTGGCATTCGGAACGAAGTCTTCGTCGAAGCCGGAATATTGCCCGAACAGGGAGATCGTCGGCAGGTAGGTCGCACGTTCGGACTTGAACGCCGCCTCGGCCAGTCGTGCATCGGTCCGGGCCACGAGCAGCGAAGGGCTGGTCCGTGTCGCCTCGGCGACGGCCGACTCGAGCGACAGCGGCAGTTGGAGTGGCTCTTCGGTGTCCGGAACGGCCGCGTCGACAGGGCCCGCCCGTCCGATCCGGCGGCCGAGCTGCAGCCGCGATACGCGTAGGGCCGATCCCTGCCGCAGAAGGTCGACCTGCGCCCGGGTGAGTTCGAGGAGCAGCTGCAGCGAGTCGGTCTGGACGGCCGCGCCCGACAGCACGCGCGCCCGGGCGATTTCGAGCTGCTCGGTCGCCCGCCGCACCCGCTCCTGCGCGACGCCGCGCAGTTGCCGCTGCGCGATGACGTCGTAGTAGTCCGCCTCCGTCGCGAAGGCGGTCTGGTAGCGCACCTGCAGCTCGCTCGCCCGCGCGCCGTCGACCGCGGCCGCCGAGCCGGCGAGGTCGGAGAACTTTGCGCCGCCGCGGAACAGGTCGTAGTTGGCGGATAGCGTGAACTGGGTCAGCCGGTCCGTCAGCGTGTTCGTCCCGATGTTGAACGACTCGGGGGAGAACTGCGAGAACGACCACTGGAAGTTCACCGACGGCAGCAGGAACGCCGTCCACGCACCGCGGCGAACCCAGGTAGCGTCACCGATCCCCCGCAGGGCGTTCACGTAGTTCGGATCGACCTGCGCCGAGGCGTCGAGCGCCTCGGCCAGCGTGACCTCCGGGATCGTGTCGGCCGCGAAATCCTGTGTCGTGACGGCCCCGGCCCCGAGGCCGCTCCCGGCGACCTGGAGTGTCAGAAGGAGCGCCGCGATCACGGACCCTCCGCGGTGGCCGGCGCCAGGCTCTCGCGCCGCTTATGCAGCCGGACTCGGACCGTGTCGAACATGACGTAGACGACCGGCACGAGGAACAGGGTCAGCACGGTGGCGAACACCATGCCGCCGATGATCGCGTACCCGAGCGGCCGCCGGCTCGCCGAGCCCGCGCCGAGGCTCAGGGCGATCGGCACCATCGCCACGATCGTGGCGACCGACGTCATGAGAATCGGCCGCAGGCGGATGCGTCCCGCTTCGACGACGGCGTCGATCGTGTCCATCCCGCGTTCCCTGAGCTGGTTCGCGTACTCGACGAGCAGGATCGAGTTCTTCGTCGCCAGTCCAACGAGCAGGATCATTCCGATCTGGCTGAACAGGTTGAGCGACGATCCGGTGACGAGCAGCGTCAGCAGCGCCCCTGTGACGGCGAGTGGCACGGAGAGCAGAATCGTGAACGGATGGACCAGGGACTCGAACTGCGCCGCGAGCACCATGTACACGACGACCAGCGCGAGAAGGAACGCGAAGTAGAGCGCGCTGCCCGTCTCCTGCAGCTCACGGGACTCACCGGACAGCGCGGTCGAACTGCCGCGGGGCAACACCTCGTCGGCCAGCGCCTGCAGCTCATCGATGGCCTCACCCAGCGTGTAGCCAGGCGCGAGACCGGCGGTCAAAGTGAACGACCGGACGCGGTCGAAATGATTCAGGCTCGTCGGGCCCACGGACTCTTCGATCGAGGCCACGGCGTCGAGCTGCACTTCGTTCCCGTCCCGCCCGCGGATGTAGAGGTTGGTCATGTCTGCGGGCGTCTCCCGGTCTGAGTCCTCGAGCTGCAGGACGACGTAGTACAGTTTGCTGTCACGGGTGAACGTGCCTACGCGCTGACCGCCCAGCATGGTCTGCAGCGTGCTCGATACGTCGGCGACCGCGACACCTAGATCTTCGGCCTGGTCGCGCTTGTACGACACGTTGAGTTCCGGCTTGTTCACCTTCAGGTCAGTGTCGACGTTGACGAGTCCGGGGATCTGTCGGGCCCGCGCGAGCATCGCGTCCATGCCGGCCGTGAGCGAGTCGAAGTCCGGGTTTCGTACGACGAAGTTGACCGGACTGCCGAAGCCGATGGCCGGCGGCACCTGGGCGAACGCGAGAACGCCCGGGACACCGAACAGCTGCCCCCTGATCTGCCCGACGATCTCCTCGATGCCCTGATCCCGCTCGTCCTCGAGGCGCGCGAACATGATTCCGGTGTTCACGTCACCGAAGAACCCGATGACGCTGAAGTAGTGCTCCACGCCCTCCGTGTTCATCACGATCTCCTCGACCCGCTGCTGGTGCTCGGTGGTGTACTCGAGGGAGGAGCCGACCGGAGCCTGGACGAACACGATGAAGAAACCGCGGTCTTCCGTCGGGATGAACTCCCGCGGCAGCGCTCGGAACACGAGCCCCGCGGACAGCACGAGCAGGACGGCGCCCCCGACCACGGCCAGCCGATGCCGGACCGCGATGGCAAGCAGGCGCTGGTATCCGGTGGCGATTCCGTTCAGGGCCCGCTCGAAGGCGAGGAAGACTTTGCCGTGGGAGTCGGGCACCCGCAGGATCTTCGCGGAGACCATCGGGGTGAGCGTCAGCGCGATGAAGCTGCTGATCACTACGGCGCCCGCCAGCGCGACGCCGAACTCGTTGAACAGGCGCCCCGCCGTGCCTTGCAGGAAGGCGAGCGGCGTGAATACCGCGACGAGCGAGATCGTCGTCGCGATTACCGCGAACACGATCTCCCGCGTGCCGTTCACGGCCGCCGTCACCGGGTCCTCGCCGAGCTCTTCCTGGTGACGGTAGGCGTTTTCCATCACGATGATCGCGTCGTCGACGACGATCCCCATCGCGAGGATCAGCGCGAGCAGGGTGAACTGGTTGATCGAGAAACCGAACGCGTAGAGTACGGCGAAGGCCGCGACGATCGAGGTGGGGATCGCCAGGGCGGGGACGAGCGTCGCCCGCACGTTCCGCAGGAACACGAAGATGATCAGGATGACGAGCACGCCGGCCAGGATCAGGGTCTCCTGCGCCTCGCGGATCGAATTGCGGATGAACCGCGACGAATCGAAGCCGATCGTCAGTTCGACACCCGGCGGCAGCGCCTCGCGGATCGCGGGGATTTCGGCCTGGATGTTGTCAGAGACCTCGACGAGGTTCGCCTTCGACTGGCGGATGACGCCGACCGCGACGCCCGGCGTCCCGTCGAACTGGAGGTAGCTCCGCTCGGTTTCCGGTCCGAGGACGACGCGGGCGACGTCGCCGAGCCGCACCACCTGCCGGTCGTCGGAGGCGACCACGATGTTCGCGAACTCCTCCGGAGTCCGCAGTTCGCCGAGCGAGCGCACGGAGAACTCGCGCTGCTGCGACTCGATACGGCCCGCGGGGATCTCGACGTTGCGCGTGAGAATGGCCGTCTGGACGTCCTGCACGGTGATGCCGCGCGAAGCCATCGCCTGCGGCGACAGCCACACCCGCATGGCGTAGCGTTTCTCCCCGAATACCTGGGCGCGGCCGACGCCGTCCACCGACTGCAGGCGCTGCTTCACGACGCGGTCCGCGATATCCGAGAGCTGGAGCAGGTCGTAGTTGGCCGCCGTGAGCGCCAGCCAGAAGAACGGCTGCGCGTCCGCGTCCTGCTTCGTGATCACCGGCTCGTCGATCTGCTCCGGCAGGCGGCCGCGCACCCGGGCCACCTTGTCGCGCACATCCTGCGCCGCGACCTCGAGGTCGCGGTCGAGCGTGAACTCGAGGGTGATGTTGCTCGACTGCTCCGAGCTGGAACTCGAGATCGTGCGGACGCCCGGGATCGTGCTCAGCTCTTCCTCGAGCACGTCGGTGATCGTGGTTTCCATCACGCGCGGATTGGCGCCGCGGAGGAACGTGCTGACCGAGACGACCGGTGGGTCGACGTCGGGAAGCTCTCGCACGGAGAGCCGGGTGAAGCTGATGGCGCCGAACAGCACGAGCGCCAAGGCCAGCATGGACGTCAGCACCGGCCGCTTGATACTGATATCGGAAATCACGACTCGCCCCCCTCCGGGTCCCCTGAAGTTGCGCCGCCACGGCCCGCTCCCGTGAAGCGCGGCGTCTCGTAGTCAAACACGTTGACCTGCCCCGGCGTTGAGCCGTACGGTGACGACTTCGAATCGGTTTCGCCCTGTGGACGAACGGTGGGCCGGCCGTTGGGCACCGGCTCGGCGGACAACACGATTGTCGGCCGGGCGCCGAGTCGCTCCAGTCGGCCGACGTCCTGGGTCGTCACGATCACCTGGCGATCCGCAGCGACACGCTCCAGGAGCTCCCAGACCTCCCCGGCGTGGCGATCGTCGAGGTGAGCGAACGGCTCGTCGACGATGATCGGGACCGCCGGGCCGCCGCCGGCGAGAAAATCCGCGGCTCCGAACCGGATCGCCAGCATGACGAGATGTCGCTGGCCGTGGCTGAGGTGCGGGGAATCGACCGGCACGCGCCGCCCGTCGAGCTCGACCGTCGGCAGGTCGAGGCCGTCTTCGGCCCGGAACGCCTCGACCGGGCCGGACAGTTGGCCGAGGCGCGCCGACACGGCCTCGACGAGGCGCGCCTCGTCATGCTCGCGGAACTCTCGGTATCCGTCTTTCAGCAGCGCGTGCGCGGCCCGGTGCGCCCGTGCCGCCGCGTGGAGGTCGGTGACGCGCGCCGTCAGCTCCTCCACTTCCCGGTCCCACCGGGCAACGGCCGCGGCGGCGCCCGCCGAGCGGTCGAGCCGGACGAGGAGGTCGTCGCGTTCCGTGCGCAGGGCATTGAGGTCGGCCCGCTCCGCGCCGAGCGCGGCGGACAGCGCCCGCGCAGAGGCGGGGAATTCCGAGTCGCCGCCGGCCGGGGCGTTCCCCGCGAGATCCCGCGTCGCCATCTCGATATCGTTGAGGCGGCGCTCCGCGTCGGCGATGAGGAGCGCGAGCGACCGCCCCGGCGACGCTTTGGCCTCCGGCAGGCCGTTGATCCGACGCGCGATGTCATTGTGCCGGGACCGCGCCGCGCCGCGCCGCTGTTCGGCGGCCCGCGCCCGTTCGAACCGCTCGAGGCGCCCGTCGAGCGTGGCCGGCGCCAGCGATCCCGCGTCGGGGATGCCGTCCACGAGATCGCCGATCCGCCCCGTCACCTCCTCGAGGCGCGACCGCTCTTCGGCGCGGCGGCGCCCGGCGGCGTCGTGCCGGCCGCGACGCTCCGCTGTTCGCACCGCGGCCCAGGCCGCGAGCCCGCCGCCGGCGAGCGTTGCGAGGCCGCCGGGGAGCAGCGCCAGAAGACCGCTCGCCGTGGCCACGCCCAGCGCGAGTGACAGCAGAAGAGCGAGGCCGAACAGGACGCGATCCCGTCCGGTCGGCCGCGTGGCCTCGACATCGGCCGCCGCCACTCTGGCCACAGCCTCGACGCGCGCCTCGTCGTTCCAGGCGGAACGCAGTTCGGCGAGCCGCGCCGGCAGGTCGGCGGGATCGCCGGTGGGCAGGCCGAGGAGATCGCACTCCGCCTCGATGGCGGAGACCCCGTGGGTCGCGGCGGCGAGTTCGGCCCTGATCTCGACGAGTCGGTCGAGACGTCCGCCGGCGTCGGCCCGCTCGGCGGCGAGGCGCGCGGTCTCGAGCGCCCTCGTCTGCGCCTCCTCCAGCCGCGCGATCGATGACGCCCTCTCGTCGATCAGACGATCGACGGCCGTGGCGCGCTCGTTGTCCGGGCCTCGCGCCCGCAGCGCGGCATGTGATTCGGCCAGCGCCGACCGGGCCGCCCCGAGCGCCCGCTCGGCCTTCTCGAGCGGTCGGTCGTTGTTCAGGCGTCGACCGTCCTCGGCAACGGGCTCGCGGGTGAGTTCCTTGTGCTGCCTGTCGATACGCTCGAGGGCCGCACGGAGCCGATCGTGCCCGACGTCGGCGAGGCGCAGGAGTCTGCCGTCGAACTCGGTATTCAGCAGGTCGCCCTGGCCGATCCACGAGGCGCGGCCGTACCCCGCGAGATCGCCGAAGCCGAACAACTCCCGCACCAGCGTCCAGTACGCGCGGTCCGCGGATCCCGTGCTCCCGGGGTTGGCGATCCCGTCGAACAGCAGGGCGCCGTCGTCGGAGCGGACCTCCACGGCGTCGGTCTCGAAATCGCGGGACCAGTCGAGCACGCGGCCGTCCGCGAGCCGCAGCCGGACGGACGCCCGGAAAGGCCCGCCGTCCCAGGGCCGCCGGGCCTCGTACAGCTCCCGGTCGCCCTTCGACTTTCGCTGGAAGCCGAACACCGTTCGGAGCAGCGCGTCGACGAGGGTCGATTTCCCACTGCCGTTCGGGCCGGCGATCAGCGTCGGCGTATCGGCCCGGAACTCCCAGGTGCGCCGATGGCGGCCCATGAACGCTGCTACGCCCATGAACGCCGGCGAGGTCACAGGAGCATCCTCGCCGCTCACCCGGCCTCCATCGCCCTTAGTGCCAGGCGCAGGGCCCGCTCCGCGATGGCCTCTTCCGCCGTGCCTCGCACGGTCTCGACGCGCGCGCGGCCGAGCCGTGCGACGTGACCGGCGATCGTCGGCCGGGCCGCGAGCGCCGCGACGTGCGCGGAGTCGATGAACCGGGTTCGGTCCGCGATCACGGCGAAGCCGAAGCGCTCGATGAGCGCCTCTCGCACTCGTGCCGCGTCGAGGGGGAACGACGGTTCGCCGGCGACCACGGCGACGGGATAGCCGGGCGCGCCGACCGGCATCAGCGAGCCGACGCGGTCGGCGACCTCCAGCTCGTCGGCGTGGTCGCTGACGTCGATCATGCCGAGATCGACGAGGGCCGGGACCCCGGAGCCCTCATGCCGCACGCGCGGCGGAGCGCCGGGTTCGAGGTCGACGACGACGCAGCCCCGTGGCCCCACCTCGTCGACCGCGACGGCAGCGAAGGAGCCGGGATAGCAGGCCGGCGCCCCGGCAAAATCTTCGGGGGCTCGAAAGGCGTGGTGATCTCCGAGGGCGATATAGTCCGCCTCGATGCGCTCCAGGTCGGCGGTGGTGATGCGAAGTCCGCGCCCGCCGGTCCAATCTGGGTTGTCGACGGCGCTCGCGTGCACGAGGGCCACGTGGACGCCATCCAGGTCGCCGCGGCGAAAGCCCGCGAGGGGCGCCGGCTCGAGGGCCGGATCGAACGCGACGGCGTGAACGTGCAGCGCCTCGCCCCCGGCTTCGACCGTCACGGGCGGGCCGAACCTCGGGGCCACCACCGTCGTCACCGATTCGGGCATCGAATGCCACGGGGAATCGGGGCTTACGGCGGAATCGTGATTTCCCGGGATCGCGACGACCGGCCGCCTGCCTTCGTCGGCAAGCTGCCGGAGTACCTCGCGCGCGACGTCGACGTCGGCGCGGTCGGGCGACGCGCAGTCGAACAGGTCGCCCGCCACCACGACGGCGTCGACCGACCACTCCGCCGCCCGCGCGGGAAGGCGGCGGAAGGCCTCGCGCACGGAGAGCCGGCGTTCGGCGGCCGCCGCGCCGAACCCACTCAGCGGGGCGCCCAGGTGGACGTCGGATATGTGGAGAAGTCGAATCATCGCCGGTTCTCGATGCGCGTCGCAGCGCGAAAGCGCCACTCGCGCGGTGCACGACAGTTCTTCAACAGGCTTTTAGTCGGCGCGGCCGACGGGAATAGAATAATGTGAGGGTCCGACACGACGCGGGACAGCCCCGTCCGTCACCCGAAAAGCGATCATGGCGCCAGCATGTCTCTAGATATAGTGCGCGTAGCCAGCGACCTGCCCGTTTCGCAGGACGAGCTGTGGGACTGGCACCTGAGGCGGGGCGCGCTCGGCCGCCTTCTTCCCCCCTGGGAGCGGGTCCGCATCGTTCAGCAGGATCGCGGCGTCGACGAGGGGAACCGCACGACGGTCCACGTCGGTATCGGCCCGGCCGGCGTGGACTGGGTGTCGGAGCACGCCGAGCCGGATCCGCCCCGGAGCTTCGCCGACTTCCAGGTCGAAGGGCCGTTCGCCAAGTGGAGCCATCGTCACCAGTTCACCGCGCGGGAGGACGGCGGCTGCGAGGTGGAGGACCGGATCGAGTACGAGCTACCCCTCGAGCCGATCGCCGGCCTGGTGGGCGGCCGGGCGATTCGTGAACGCGTCCGGCGGGGAATCGGATACCGCCACCGGGTGCTGCGCCGCGACTTCGAGCGCCATCGCAACGCCGACCTGGCCGAGAACCTGGGCGTCGCCGTGAGCGGGGCCTCCGGGATGGTCGGCACGGCGCTGGCGCGGGTGCTCTCTACTGGTGGACATCGCCCGCTGGCGCTGGCCCGCGCGAGCTCGACGCCGCCGAACGCCGTCGAGGGTTCGATCGACTGGGACATCGGGGCCGGCACCGTCGACTCGCGGGCGCTCGATGGCCTCGCTGCGGTCGTGCACCTCGCCGGGGAGTCGATCGCCGACGGCCGCTGGACCGACGAGCGAAAGCGCGCGATCCTCGACAGCCGCGTAGAGGGAACGAAGCTGCTTGCCGAGACGCTCGCCGCGCTCGACGATCCACCACCGGTCCTCGTCTGCGCCTCGGCCATCGGCTACTACGGCGACCGGGCGGGCGCGCGGATCGACGAGACGGCCGCGCCCGGGTCGGGTTTCCTCTCCGATGTCGTCACCGCGTGGGAAGACGCCGCCCAGCCGGCCCGCGACGCCGGAATCCGCGTGGTCCACCTCCGGTTCGGGATGATTCTCTGGCCGGGCGGCGGCGCTCTCGAGCGGCTCCTGATACCGATGCGGGCCGGCGTGGGCGGAAAGATCGGATCGGGCCGTCAGATCTGGAGCTGGGTCAGTCTCGACGACGTCATCGGCGCAGTGCTGCACGCGATCGGCCGCGACGAAGTGCGCGGCCCGGTGAACGTCACGGCGCCGGGCGCCGTCTCCAACCAGGAATTCACCTCGGTGCTCGCCGGCGTGCTGAACCGGCCGGCGGTCGTGCCCGCGCCCGAGTTCGCCCTCAAGGTGGCGCTCGGATCGGAGCTGGCGGAGGAACTCCTGCTGGCGAGCGCCGACGTCAAGCCGACGCGCCTGGCCGAGTCGGGCTACGTCTTCGCCGATCCGGAACTGGAGCCCGCTCTGAGGCACATGCTGGGACGGTACCCCGCGAGCTGACGGCGAGCTAGCAGCGAGCAAAGGGTGAGCTAAGAGTCCGCGGTTCGTCGGGCCGGGTCAGCCCTCGCGAGCCTCGTCGACGTCAACGTCGCCGGTCGCGTCGAGGAAGCGCCGGATCTTGAGCCAGCTTCGCTCGGCGTCGCGCTCGCCCATTTCGATCAGCCGCTCCAGGTACTCCGACTCGAACAGCAGGTAGGAGACGAGGTCGGAGCTCGAGATCCGGCGGGTCCCGAGGCCGCCGAGCAGGTAACGGAGCGACTTCGGCATCGACTTCTCATAGTGCTTGGCGATCCTTCCGATATCGGTCGAGGGCCGAAGCACGAGTAGCCGCACGGGCTTCTCCGAGAGCAGCCAGCGTCGCGACTCCGGGACGCGCGCGAGCAGATAGTTCACCCGGCGAAGCCGCTCGGCGTCGACGTCGAGGTTGTCGAGGAAGATCGAATTGAGCAGGAGCCCGATGATCTGCGCGGCGGGCGGATAGACCGGGTCCTCCGTGGGTTCGGGCTCGCTGACCGGCCGGCGCCAGCGCGACGAGACGGCCAGGATGCGGTCGGCGCCCAGGTGGATCGCCGGCGAGAGCGGGTGCGATTGCCGGAGGCTTCCATCGCCGAAGTAGCGCCCGTGAATCATGGCCGCCGGGAAGAACATCGGGATCGCGGCCGAGGCCATGACGTGGTCGATGCCGATGCGGTCGAGCGCGGACCTGCGCCGCACCCGCTCCCACGTGGAGAGTCCCGGCTCGCCCTGGACGAACGTCACGGTGCGCCCCGTGTCGAACGCGGTGGCCGATATGGCGAGCGCGCGCAGACGGCCCGCGGAGATGTTGGCGTCGATGGCGTCGGGGTCGATCAGCCCTTTGAGGAACTCGCGCAGAGGGTCGGTATGGACGAGCCCCTGCACGCGTGGCGCGAGCGGCGCTCCGCCCGATCCGAGGTTGAGCAGCACGCGGAACGCGTTGAGGGCGAGGGACCCAAAGTCGGTGTGGAACACCTGGTCGGTCGTCAGGGACAGCCAGTGCCCGGCGAGCGCTTCGATCGACGCGGAGAACGCTTCCGGGCTGCCCGCGAGGAACGACGCGTTGATCGCCCCGGCCGAGACACCGGTCAGGATGGGGAATCGCATCTCGGGTCGGCGCCGCGCAATGTAGCGGAGCACGCCGACCTGGTAGGCGCCCCGGGCGCCACCGCCCGAGAGGGCGAGCGCGGTGTGGTCCGTCGACGCCCCTCGCTTCACAGCAGGCGGGCGTGCCAGGATTCTCCCGCCTCGACCTCCCACCGCCCCGAACGCACCGACTCCAGCCGATCGACCGTGAGATCGAAGACCTTCGTCCGTTCGTCCACGTCGCCGGCGCTGGCCAGCCGCCGGAACTCCTCGCGATCCACGCGTCGGATGCCTCCGTCCGCCGCGCGATACCAGACCGGCGAACTGTCGAGCAGCTCGACCCCGGCGGCGTCGCCCATCCGGCCGACCTCCGCCATCAGCGCGTCGATCGAACATCCGCTCGCGCCCGTGACGGATTCATCCACCGCTACGACGAGGAAGCGATCGTGCAGCAGGTCTCCCGCCGCCCGCAGCTCGGCGCGGTGCGCCGTCCATTCCGCCAGGAAACGGGACAGGGCGAGCCGAAGCTCGGCCGCGGACCGTTCCTCGACGCCCTCGGACGCGCCGAAACACCACGCCCGGGCATCGCCGGGCAACGCGGACAGCGCTACGGAACTCATCACTCGTACCGCAGCGCGTCGATGGGATTCAAGCTGGCGGCCCGCCGGGCCGGCCAGATCCCGAAGAACAGGCCGACGGTGAGGGAGAACACGACGGCCATGGCGACGGCGGCCGGCGAGACGGCCGTGTTCCAGTTCGCGAGCGAACTCAGGAGCTGCGAGGCGCCGATCCCGAGGGCGATGCCGATCAGTCCGCCGACGAGACACAGGGCCAGCGCCTCGAGAAGAAACTGCGTCAGGACCGCGCTACGGGTCGCCCCGAGGGCCATGCGGATCCCGATCTCGCGCGTCCGTTCGGTCACCGAGACGAGCATGATGTTCATGATGCCGATGCCGCCCACGAGGAGGCTGACGAGCGCGATCCCGGCCAGCAGGTACGTGAACGTCTGCGTCGTCTCCTGCTGCGTGCCCATGAGTTCGGCCCGGTCCTGGACCCAGAAATCGTTCTCCTCGCCCACGCGCAGTCTGTGCTGTTTTCGCAGCACGCCCTCGATCTGGGCCATCGCGAGGGTCGTCGTCGCGCCGTCGCGCACGACCGCGTTGAACGAGCCGATCCGGTCGGTGCCCATGAGGCGGAACTGCGCCGTCTGAATGGGGACGAAGATCTGTTCGTCCTGGTTGAACCAGCCCTGGCCACCCTTCGCCTCGAGCACGCCGACCACTTCGAACGTGTTGTTGGCGATCGTCATGGTCTG
>JBPCJZ010000070.1:0-17530 GCA_051004775.1 Gemmatimonadota bacterium | reverse complement strand
CTAGGGCTCCGCCCAGAGGCGGTCATCCCGCAGCTCCGCCCGTAGCTGCGGATGCACCTTCAGCATGTAGCCGCCCATCGAGAAGGCCGCGAGCGCGTTGCCGGCGAGCACAGACCACCACGCGAGGGCCTCCATCAGCCATGTGCCGAGCATCACGACCATGACGATGAAGAACGTCTCGAACACGACGAGCATCATGAACATGCCGAACACGAGGTAGGGGGCGCGCTCCGCCTGTGTGACGAGCGCGGACACCAGCACGCCGGCCAGCAGGAAGGCGGTGATGTGGATCAGCGTGTAGCCCACGATGATCCCTGCCGAGAAGTCGACCCCCGGCGGGCCGCTGGCGCCGTTGAAGATGGCCGATCCGAGCGCGGCCGGTGTGAACATCGGACGCCCGGAAACGACATCGACTATGAGGAACCACAGCGCGACCACGACGGCGCCGATCACGCCGGCCATCAGGCCCTGGCGCATCACGGGATGCGTGCGCATCAACTCCAGCATCCCCGTGATCCCGATCTCTTCGCTCGCCCAGTGCAGGTACGCGACCATTACGAGTCCGGCGATCAGGTTGCCGAAGAACACCGCCGGCCAGGCGGGCGCGCTGAGAATGTCGGTCCCGGTGATCAATAGCGCCGGATAGAACACGAGCGAGCAGGCGAACAGGCCGTAGGCCGCCCCGATCGACAGGTTGCGCGGCACATCGAAGGCCGTGAAAAAGAGGGCCGCGCCGATGCCCAGGACCACGAAGACGAGCAGATGGACGATCGTGTAGACGACCATGCGGAGCATGGAGGGCTCCGGCATCGTCTCGCCCAGGAAGGCCCCCGCGAGGAACGTTGGGGTCGCGAATGGCGTGCCGCTCATCACGTCGATGATGAAGAAGAGAACGATGAGTGTCATTCCGGCCAGAAAGCCGGCGATCGCCCCGCGCTGCACGGTTCCGCCGGTCATCGCCATGTCAGGGCCCTCCGCCGTTGGGGTCGACTTCCCGTTGTCGTCGATTCGCCCGAAGAAGCCCGCCGCCGATGCCGAAGACGACCGCGAACGGCATGATCATGAACAGTAGCATGCCCCAGATCATCCCGGACATCCAGTTCGGGCTCGACATCTCGATACATCCTGGGCAGCTCGCCGCGTCCTGGGCAAGCGTCGCGACCGCCCGGGAAACCGCCAGCGCGCCCGCAACCGCTTCGGCACCGGTTACCATGTCAAACGTACTCCATCAGGACCACGACGATCATGATGGCCGCGGGTCCGAAGGGGGCGAGCGCCAGCCAGCGGAGCGCGTTGGACTCCCATTTCATGTGCATGAAGTAGAGCGCCACGAGGAGCGCCTTCCACACGGCGAGCACCAGGAGGATGAGGACGGTCACGTGCCGCTCGAACCCGAGGAACGCGATCCCCACCTCGATCGCCGTCAGCAGTGCCAGCCCTCCGAACACGAGCATGTACGGCGGCTTCTTTCCGTCAGCGCTCATGGTCTGTCCTCAGATCAGGTAGACGATGGTGAACAGGATGATCCACACCAGGTCGACGAAATGCCAGTACAGCCCGATGATCTCGATGCCCTCGTGATTCTCCTGGGTGTACCCGCCGCGCATGGCCTTGAAGAGCACCCAGATCATGCAGAGCACGCCCATCGAGACGTGGAACCCGTGGAACCCGGTCATTGCGTAGAACGTTGAGCCGTACAGACCCGAACCCGGCGTGAAATGGTGATGGAATAGCTGCGAGTACTCGTACGCCTGCACCCCCACGAAGGCCGCGCCCATGATGATGGTCGCGAGGAGCCACATCTTGAGCCCCTTCTGATTGCCCTCCTCGATCGCCGCGAAAGCCTTCACCATCGACACGGACGAGCAGATCAGCAGGAACGTGTTCCCGGCCGTGATCGGGACGTTGAGCACCTCGCCCGGAACCGGCCACGACGGCGCGGCGCCCCAGCGGAGGATGATGTAGGAGCCGATGAGGCTCGTGAAGAACATCACCTCGGACGCGAGAAACACCCACATCCCGAGCTTCTTGTCGTAGACGTTGAACGCGGTCGGTTCGAATGTCGTCGGGGGCGCGCCCTGGGTCGCCATCAGGCCTCTCCCTGCCGGATCGAGACTTCATGCGCCGGGGACACCACGTCCGGGCGCTCGCTCTGCAGCAGCCAGTCCTTGTCCGTCACATCCGGATGGCTGTACTCGAAGGCCCCGTGGTAGACCGTCGGGATCTTCTCCCAGTTCCCGTGCAGGGGCGGCGATGGCAGGGTCCACTCGAGCGTGGTCGCCTCCCAGGGGTTTTCCGGCGCCGGCTTGCCGCGGAAAAGGCTCCAGAAGAACAGGATCCCGAAGTAGACGCCGGAGCTGAACAGCCCGATCGCCGCCCAGGTGATCATGGTGTTCGTGTCCTGGATGTTGGCGAGGTGTTCGTACTGCGCCGGCTCGTAGATCCGCCGCATCATCCCTTCCATCCCGAGCCCGTGCATCGGGAAGAAAGTCAGGTTGAAGAAGAAGAACGTGAGGAAGAAGTGGATCCGGCCGGCCGTCTCGTTGATCATCCGCCCGAACATCTTCGGGAACCAGTAGTAGATGGCTCCGAAGATCGCGAACAGGCTGCCGCCGAACAGCACGTAGTGGATGTGGGCGACGATGAAGTAGGTGTCGTGGATGTAGATGTCGACCGGGGTCGAGGCCATGAAGAGACCGCTCAGGCCGCCGATCGTGAACAGCATCACGAAACCGACCGAGAACAGGAACGGCGTGTGGAAGCGGATCGAGCCGCCCCACATCGTGGACATCCAGTTGAACACCTTGATCGCCGAGGGGACCGCGATGATCAGCGTCGTGATCATGAAGCTCATGCCGAGCATCGGGTTCATGCCCGACTGGAACATGTGGTGTCCCCACACGATGAACCCGAGGAAGGCGATCGAACCGAGGGCGAACACCATGCTCTTGTAGCCGAAGATCGGTTTGCGGGATCCGTTGGCGAGGATCTCGGACACGAAGCCCATGGCGGGCAGAATGAGGATGTAGACCTCGGGGTGGCCGAAGAACCAGAACAGGTGCTGCCACAGCAGCGGCTGCCCGCCGGTCTCCGGCAGGAAGAACGTCGTCCCGATCGTCTGGTCGAACAGCAGCATGATCACCGCGCCGGTCAGCACCGGCACGGCCAGCAGGCCGAGGATCGCGGTGATGAACAGGGCCCAGATGACGAGCGGCAGTCGCAGCCAGGTCATCCCCGGCGCGCGCTGGTTGATCACCGTGGTGATGTAGTTGATCGACCCCAGCAGCGAGCTGAAGCCGAACACCGCGATGCTCAGGAGCCAGAGGATCTGCCCCGTCCGCACGCCGGACAATTCCGGCGACGCGCTGAGCGGCGCGTACTGCGTCCAGCCGCCGCGCGAGGCCCCTCCGATGACGAAGAAGCTCGACAGCATCATCAGGCCGGACACCAGGAACAGCCAGAACGAGATCATGTTGAGCTTCGGGAACGCCATGTCGTGCGTCCCGATCTGTACCGGGATCAAGTAGTTGGCGTACACCCCGACGAGCAGCGGCATGATGGCGAAGAACACCATGAACGTGCCGTGCATCGTGACCAGCGAGTTGTAGAACTCGGGAAGAATGATGCCGCCCGGCGCCATCGTGTCCGGAAACATGCTGCCGCCGGGCAGCGGACGGCCCGGAAACCCGAGCTGATAGCGCAGGAGCACCGCGAGAAACCCGCCCACCAGGAGAAAGAACAGGCAGCAGAACAGGAACTGGATCCCGATGATCTTGTGGTCCGTCGAAAAGATGTACTTCTTGATGAACGGCATCGGGTGGTGTTCTTCCGTGACCGGGACCCCCGTGGCGCCTGCAGTCGTCGTCGCCATCGTTCAGTACCCTCCTGATTCGTTGGCGGCGGTCTGCACCGCGCCCGCTCGTTCGCCGTACCACTGATCGAACGAATCCGCGTCGTGGATGATCACCCGCGCGCGCATCCGGTAATGCCCGAGACCGCACAGCTCGGCGCAAGCGATCTGGAATTCACCCGTGTCCGTCGCCTCGAACCAGATGGGGATGGTCATGCCGGGGACTGCGTCCTGCTTCACCCGGAGCTCCGGGATGAAGAAGGAGTGGATCACGTCTTCGGACTGCAATCGCACGACGACCGGCTCGTGCACCGGAAACTCGAACCGGTTCCGAACCGTGAAGTCGTCGTCGTTGCCGAGTACGCGATCCGCGCCAGGATAGGTCACGTTCCACTCGAACTGCTTGGCCGTCACGCCGATCGTCAACGCATCCGCCGGAAATGAATCGGGGCTGCGGATCTCGGCCCAGATGCGACCGCTGTAGATGCCGAGGAAGATCATCGTCAGCGCAGGGACGGCGGTCCAGACGATCTCCGCCCCCAGGTGGCCGTGCGTGTACTTCGCCTTGTGCCCTTCGCGTGCGCGGTACCTCCAGAGGAACCACAGCACGCCGAACTCCACGAGCACGAACGCAACGGCGGTGAGCCAGAAGATCAACCAGAACAGGTTGTCGATCTGCACGCCTTGCGTGGAGAAGTTCGGTGGTAGTGACCAATCCATTGGCGCTCTCTCTTAGCGTGTTGCTGAAGACCGCGTCAGCCGGCGACGTGGCCTTCATGGGACAGCACGATCGGATCGCCCATCGGAACCGGCGCGTACGCCGCGTTCTCGTTGTAGGAGAAGTCCGCGGTGCCCGTTTCGGACTCGCCGACGGTGACGCTCATCGTCTGGGCGCCCAGCGTCTCGTGCCACGCTTCGATCGTATAGGTGCCAGCCGGCAGGCCCTCGATCGTGAAGGAGCCGTCTTCGCCGGTGACGGCGTGGTAGGGGCTGGCCGTCACGCCGATGTAGGCGTTCATCCAGCCGTGCACGTCGCACTTGACCGGAATCATGACCTCGGGCGCGTTGAACGTGCGAGTCGACTCCATGCCTTCCTGCGGCTGGCTGATGTTGAAGCTCCGGTTGGCCTGGCCCTGCGTGTTGATGTTGTGCAGGACCGCGTCGCTGTTGTGGATCACGAGGTTCTGACCCGTCTGGATCCCCAGAACGTGCGGGCTATACTCACAGCCCTCCTGGTCGATTTCGACCGGTTCGCGCGCCGTGGGGAAAGTCATCTCGCCGAGTCCGTCCTTCACGTGCACGAACACGTTGGCGAGGCCACCGCCGTTCCCTTCCGTCACCACGTGGCGCATCATCGGCTGGTCATCATGCTTGTCGGCGCACACCGGCTCCTCCGACATGTCGATCGGCTCGCCCGCGGGCGGCGTGCCAGCGAACGTGATCGTACCGTTGATCGTCGCGGCGACGGCAGGGTCGACCGCCGGCGCGGCATCGGCCATGTCGTCGTCCATCCCACCGTCCATTCCGTCGTTCGCGTCGCCGGCGTCACCGCCGCAGCCGACGGCGAAGGCCGCGACCATAGCAAGCCATCCATAATTCTTCACGTACATCGTACTACCTCCTGTTTCGATTCTCGGTTTTCTCGCGATTGATCCTGCGTTGACCCTGCGTTGACCCTGTGTTTGATTCGTGTTGATCCCGTGTTGATGCCGCGTGAGTGCTGCTTTGATCCTCGAGCGTTCAAGCGTTTGCCACCGCCAGCTTCCGCTGCGCGCCTCGTACGAGCAAGAGCAGCAACCCCGCGCTGAGCAGAATCGCGACTACGGGAGCGATCACGACGTTGGAAGACGCCGGTTCTTCAAGGTACAGGTAGATCCAGCTGCTGACCGAACCGCGGGCCGGGGTCTCGGCGCTCGATCCGTCCCACGCGAACATCGCCATCGGCGTGACCATGCCCTCCGCGAGTTCGATCGCCCCCTCGGCCCCGCCGGCGATCGAACGAGTAAGGACGACCTCCCAGTGCCCCCCGTCCCAGGTCGATTCCGCGGCCAGGTCCCCGCCGGACAGCGCCGAGATGTTCCCGAGCCCGCGGCCCTGGGCTTCGGCCCCGCCCGCGCGGCTGTCCCACGTCCACAGCGTGACCGGATTCCGTTCGTCGCCCATCAGAAAATACGGCCGCTGAGCGCCGTCGGGGGGCGTTGCCGGGAACTGAACGGCGAAGCCGTCTGGCAACTGACCGTCGGGCGCGAGAGCTGCCTCGTCGGCGAACAATACGGGAATGAGCTTCGCGGTCCACTCATCCCACGACGGATCGGGGCTGTCGGACGCGTCGCCCCACTCCAGGTGCAGCGCGAGTCGCTCGCCGTCGTGCAAGGCCTTGACCCACACGCCATCCACTGTCGGCGCGAAGTTGCGCGGCGTCTGGATGACCTGCCCGACGAGCGGCACGAAGTACGCTTTCGCGGCATCCCAGGCCTCGTCGGCGGGGGCGGACGGAACCGTCTCTACGCGCGCCGCCGTGACGAGGTCCGCGGTGCGCGGCTGCAGCGTCGGTGCCAGGCTCGCCACATAATGCGCGACCTGCCACAGTTCGTCCGTCGACACGACGTTGGACTCGACCGCGTCGCTGTAGGCGGGCATCGGCGTGCCGTCGAGGCCGGTCATCATGCGGCGGTAGACCGCGGCGGCGCCGCCTCCGCCGTTGAAATTCCACGGCTCCGTCAGATCGGCCGCCCGGATGGGAAACTCGCGCCAGTCTTCGAGGGTCGGGGTCGAATTGCCGCTCCCGCGCCCCGATTCCCCGTGGCACTTCCAGCATTCGAGCTTCTGGTACGCCGCCTCGCCGGCCTCGAGCGCGTCGCCGCCGGCGCCCGGGTCCGAGGCGAACTGCAGCGGCTGGACGTCCGCTCCCTCGAAGAAGCGAGAGAAGCTCTTGATGTAGGCGATGACGTCGCGACGCTGACTCTCACTGAGGTTCGGCCAGTCCGGCATCGTCGTGCCGGGCATGCCGTTCTCGAGGATCGCCATGAGATCCGCGTCGGTCGGGAGTTCCCCGTTGGCGGTCGTGCGGATCTGGTAGCGTGCCTGGCTGAAGTCGCGAGGCCGAGGAAGCATGTGGTTGGCCGCCGGGCCGTCGCCGAGCCCCTCGGCTCCGTGGCACTCGGCGCACCACTTGTCGTAGACGACCTTCCCGGCCGCGACGTCCTGGGCCGCGCCCTTCTGCGGAAGCGCCGCGGCGAGCGCCAGGAGGGCGAACCCGAAGGTCGTCCGTGGGCCGAACCAGGTGCGCGCGCTCAATGCCCCGCTCCTTCCGCGCCGACCTCTTCCGTCTCCCACGTGCGCGGGGTCCAGCCGGTCTGGTCGTACAGGAACAGGATCACCGACCACATCTCGTCCTGCGTGAGGATTCCCTCCCACGCCGGCATCGCCGAGTTCCACGGCGTCCCCTCGACCGGGAGGCCCGGCCCACCTTTGGCGACGCGCCAGAACACGTAGCTCTCCGTGAGCTGGGCGATCGTCCCGTTGCTGGTGAAGTCCGCGGGGAGCGGATTGAACGCGGCCGCGAAGTGCCCCTTGCCGTCGAGGCGGTCGCCGTGGCACGGCATGCAATTCTGGAGGTAGACCCGCTGGCCGGTCGCGAGGTGCGCCGCGATGTCGCCGCGGCGATGGAGGGGGTTTTCGAGTCCGGTGATGCGCACGGTCTTGCCGTCCACCGTGATCTGGGTGGGCGGGGCGGGATGGACGGAACGAAGGGTCGTCGGCGGGCCGACGCTGGCGCTGACCTGGCGATAGGTCAGGAATCCGACCAGGAGCGGGAGCGCCACGAGCAGCGCGAGCCGCGGGACGCGTTTACCGGGCTCGACCGCGACCGCGTGGACCGGGCGTTTAAACTGGCTCCACCGCGTCTCGTCGGCGCTGACGTAGAGGAGCACGCCTACCAGCGCGATCGCCATGAACTCGAGCACCACCGAGGAGGGCACCGGGGCGCTCTCGACGCCGATCAGCGGCGGCAGGTAGGCGATGCCGAACTTGAACACCAGGTAGGCGAGCACCATGAGAAGCATCGCCTGCCACAACGGATGCCGCAGCCCGCGCGGCTCCCGGCCGGGGTCGTCCATCACTCGCCTCCTCTCGCAAGGAAGTCGACCAGGGACTCGAGCTGGGCGCCGGTGAGCTGGTCGCCGAAGGTCGGCGGCATCGTACCGGCGAATGCTTCGAAGCCCTGCGCGGTATCCGCGGCCGGGTCGAGGATCGCACGACGAATGTAGTCGGGCTCGAGGTCGGACATCGCCGCGACCGCCGGCCCCAGGCCGCCGGCCGCGTCACCGTAAGCGTGGCACGCGGTGCAGCCGAGGGCGCCGAGCAGGGCGCCTGGATCGTCCTCGCCCGGCGCGGTCGGCAGCGCAGCGCCCGTTGCCGCGCCACCCGGCTCGCCGCCGGGGCGCGGACCATCCGCGGGCGGCGGACCCAGGTCCTGTCCGGTCACGGTGACCTCGCCCCCCTGGCTCTCGAGGAACGCCACGAGGCTCCAGATCTGGGGGTCCGACAGCGTACGGCTCATGTCGGGCATGATCGGCTGAAAGCCCTCGACGACGTAGGCCGAGGGGTTCACCATCGATTCGTGCAGGTATTGCTTGCACGACATGTCGGGCTTCCGCTCGCCGCAGAGCGTGCCGACTACGCCGAGGAGATCGGGGGCCCGCGTTCCGAGTCCGTGGCAGGCGGTGCATCCGCCCCCACCCGCGTAGAGCTGCTCGCCGGCCGCCACCATCTCCTCGGACGACACGTCCGCGCTCATGACGAGTTCTTCGGGCACTTCGGAAGCCACCTGCGGAATCATGTTGGCCACGGCGGTATAGAGGCCGAGCGTGCCGAGAACGATCAGCGCGACCGTGAGATTCGTGCGCCACATATCAGGCCTCCCCTCGGGCCGTCGAAGTCCCGGGACGCGGGACGGACGTCACCAGGTCGTCGCGGTCCTTGTGGGCCGGCTTCTCGGCCAGCCCGCCGAGCCAGAAGATCACGCCTACGAGCGACAGGAAGATGAGCACGCAGACGCTGATCATCGTAGCGGCCGGGCCGAGCGCCGGCGTCGCCGCCTGGCTGCTCGTGTCGCGGATCACTTCGTAGACGTGCCAGTGCTGGCGGATACCGCTCCGCGCGAAGCCCATGAGCCCCATCAGCCATGTGAACGTGACCGCGAGGATGAACAGGGCATACTGCGACCGCGCGGGCATCTGGCCCCAGCGGATCTCGCCACGCGACCTGGCGCCCCGCAGCATGACCGTGTCCAGCACGACGACGAAGATCATCGCGACCAGCACCGCGGCGACCTGGTAGACGCTGAACCCGATGCGAACGATCGCGCTGACGAAGTAGCCGTACACGCCGTAGAAGACGACGACCACCGCGGCAATCGCGATCGCGACGGCCTGGGCGATCGTGCCCGACTTCGCCCAGCCGACGATCGGGATCTTGTTCGCCCGCCGGTACAGCATGAACGAGACGAAGGTCGTCAGGATCATCAGGTTGACCGCGGTGTTCTTGGCGCTCATCACGCCGAGCGCGCCGAGGAACGGGTGGTGCGTGCCGCCCATCGCCGCGATCTCGTCGCGGCTCGCGATCATCGTGTGGGGCGTCGCCCAGACGATCGTCCCGAGCACCAGCACGAACAGCATGTACTTGATGTAGGGCGTGAACCGCTCGGCTCCGGGGATGCGGCCCATGCCGGTCCACAGGTAGTAGTTGCCCGCGAGGAACAGCACGCCGATCAAGAATGCCTGGATGATCCACAGCCAGCTCATGAAGCCACCCATCATGGTGATCCCCATCTGCTGGTTGAACTCGTAGATCTCGCGCCCGAGATAGTAGCCGGCGAACGGCAGCACGATCAGCGCGCCGATCGCGATGAAGTTGCCGATGTAGCCCATCCAGTCGTAGTGCGCGCGCTCCTCGTCCGTCGTCGCGGCGAGGAAACGATAGGCCGCGTACATGCCGACGATCGCGCCGCCGAACACCACGTTGGCGAGCAGGCGGTGGATGTTGATCGGCATCCACGTCGCGTTGAAGATCGCGCTCCACAGGAGGACCTGGTCGGGCGCGGTGTCTGCGGTGACCTCGGCGGGCGGGCTCATCATGTAGGTAAGCCAGCCGTTGGCGATGAACATGACGATCGTGCCCCACACGTTGAGCAGGATGCCGAGACCCCAGTGCGCCTTCTTCGCGGCGCCTTCGCTCCAGCGGTCCCACCCGTAGTAGTAGAGGTACAGCGTGAAGGACTCGGCGAAGAACAGGGCCGCGTACAGGATCATCGACTTCCCGAAGATCTGGGTCAGATACGCCCAGAAGACGGGATAGAGCGCGGAGAGGGAGAACGTCAGCAGGGCGCCCCAGATGGCGGTCGCGCTGTAGGCGATCAGCAGCAGGCGCGCGAACTCCTTGGCCAGCTTGTCGTAGCGTTTGTCGCCGCCGAAAATGCCGATCGCCTCGACCACGATCGCGAACATCGGCACGCCGAGCACGAACGCGGCGAACATCAGGTGGACCTGCGCGGTGATCCAGATGACGCCGCGCGCGCCGATCACGGGGAAATCGCCGTACGGCCTGACCTGCGCCGCGTCCTGCGCGAGGGCCGGCGCGGCGAGGACGAGGATCGCGGCCGCCGTCAGCGTGGCGACGGCGCCGAGCCCGGCGACGCTGAGCGCGTGGACTCCGCCGAAGCGGCCGAAGCCGCCGACCTCGCCGCGCGACGCTCGCAGGCGGATCATCGCTTGCCTCCGAGGAAGAACGGCCGGCGGCGGGAGAAATCCACGGGCATCCGGCTGCGCATCTGGCTCAGCATGTCGGCAGTCACCTCGTTGTGGCCGTTCTCGCGGGCCCATGTTTCGACCCGGTCCACCACGACGCCCCTCACGAACGACGGAATGCGCCCGACTCGATCTTCCGCTTCGGGCGTCCACGCCAGTTGCGGCTCGCGCGGCTCGGCGCCGTAGGTCACCGCCGAGGCCGCCGGACGGATCAGCTCGCGGCTGCCATCGGGCTCGTACGCGCACGACTCGTCGGGGCCCAGCGGATCACCGCCGTCCGCGTAGGCCCGCGCGCGGCAACCGCCGCAGACGAGGCCGTACTCGCAGTCGCCGCACTTTCCGCCCAGGTCGCGGGCTCGCAGGCGGGCGAACAGCTCCGCGTTCTCCCAGATCTCGCCGAATGTGCTCTCGCGCAGGTCCCCCGCAACGGCCGGCATGTAGGGACAGGGCGTCAGCTTGCCCTCGGGCGTGATCCTGCAGTAGTGCACGCCGCATGGACAGCGCGTCTCGTAGTTGAGGAGGGGAGACTTCCCGCCGTCCCGTTCGCCGGACGCTTCCGCCTGTTCGGCCGCTTCCCAGGCGTGCCGCATGATCTGCGGCTGACACTTCGAGCGGACCATCATCCGGCCGCGGTACTTCGCCTCGAGGAGGAGCAGCTCGGCGAGCACCTCGTCGTTCTCGGCCGGCGTCATCCCTTTCATTCCCTCGCCACGCCCCGTCTCGACCAGGAAGTAGAGGTTGAACGAGACCGCGCCCTTCTTCGCCGACCACGCGACGAGCGCTGGTATCTCCGCCCTGTTCCCGCGGGTGACGGTCGTCTGGACGATGAAGTCGAGCTTCGCCTCGGCCAGCCTATCGACCGACGCGAGCGTCTGCTCGAGGGCCCCCGTGCCGTGGCGGAAGCGGTCGTGGTAGACCGGGTTCAGCGAGTCGATCGAGATCGCGACGCCCTGCACACCGGCCGCCTTGAGCGACGCGATGCGCTCATCCGTGAGCCCGATGCCGTTGGTGCCGACGACGACCGTGGCGCCGCCAGCGCTCGCCCGCGCCGCGATCGTCTCGAGATCCTCGCGCACGAGTGGCTCTCCGCCCGAGAGGATCAGCATTGGGGAGGGATTCGCGTCCAGGATCTCGTCGACGATCCGCAGGCAGTCGGCCGTCGGCAGCTCGCCCGCGGCCGAGTGCCACGAGCCCGCCGATATGTAGCAGTGCGCACACGCGAGGTTACAGCGCTGCGTGATGTTCCAGGCCACCACGTGGGGGACCGGCATCTAGCGGAGCGCCCGGACGGGGAGAAGCGCCGTCATTCGGACTCCGACATGAACTGCTCCATCGCGGCCTTCGCCTCCGCGGGCGTCGCGGTCTTGAAGTCGACGGGGCACTTGTCGGCCTGCTCCTCGATGTCCCGAATCGGACAGCGCGTCACGCCGCTCGCTTTCGCCTCCTCGATGAACTTGCGCATCTCGGGCGTCAGGCCGTCGACCCCTTCGGCGGCCGCCTGGATCTGCTTCGTCTGCAGTTCCTTGAACATCACGAGCATCGTATCGAGATCGAACGTGTCGGCCTCGATCATCGCCTGTTTGTTCTCGTCCATGACCACCGTCGTGATCCGCCACATGGCGTGCTCGCGGGCGAACTTCTCGACCGTGTTGCGCGCGAGCGGGCGCGCGATCAGTGGGACCGCCTTGAGGCGCGCGAAGGCCTCGTGAGTCCATTCGATCGGGTCCGTCGCGACGCGCTCGCGGGAGAGTGCGTTGCTCGTGACCGGGCACGTCGTCTCGAACATCGGCGTCTCGGCGACCGGGTCGGCGTCGGAGCCTTTGACGAGCGTGCGTTTCATCGCCTGCTCGGCTTTCAGCTCGGCGAGGACCAGTTCCTCGGCCGTGCCGATCCCCATGATGAGCTGCATGTGGGTCGGCAGGAGCTTGGTGATCGCCTCGTCGAGGCGCTCGTTGGTGACGATCGGGAGCTCTTCGGCGGTGACGGGCGTTTCCGCGGCAACGTGTTGATCATTCGTTGAAGCGCCGTTGAGAGCCGATGGCATCTCCGCGGGGACGCCGGCAGCGGCCCCGTCGCCATTCGGGGAAGGCTTCGCGCCGTTCCCGTTCCCGCTTGCGTCGCCGTTGGCCGTCTCCAGCTTGCCCTTCCCCTCGACGAACGCCGCCGCGTACCGGCTTCCCCGGCCGTGGTGCTCGAGCACGAACTCCTCGACCGCCTTGCGGGCGATGCCCAGCGCGAACGGCGGTACGCGGAGGATCCTGACCTCCGCCTCCGGCGTCCACTCGAGACCCTGCTCGCCGTCTTCCTCGATCCACGGGATCTCTTCCGGCCGGACGTCCGTGGTGCCGATCAGGAGCGTGTTCACCTCGGCCTGGCGGACGACCTCCTCCGCCTGCGAGCCGAGTTCGGTGCCCTCGATGCGGTGCGACCCGTGCCGGGCCAGCATGAGCAGCGACGGCTTCTCCTCCTCGGCCCACTGCAGGATCACCTGGAACGGCTTCCCGACGAGGATCTGCGTCTCGACTTCAACGTCCGGGTACTCGCTCGCCATCACCGTGGCGCGCTTGACATTCGCCTTGCAGAGCCGCAACAGGCCCTTGTCGATGATGTTGTTGTGGAGTTCTTCCTGCTCCTCGAACTTGAACACCTTCGAGGCCTGGACGGAGAGGACATCCTTGATGTTGTTGAACACCGCGTGGTGGTACTCGACGTCGAAGGCGCTGCCGACGAACAGCTTGCAGCCGTAGTCCCGGGCCATCTCGAGCGCGATCCGCATGCACTTGTACGAGTACGACGAGCCGTCGACACACACCATGATCGAGCCGCCCTCGATCGGCCGCTCGTCGCGCACGACGAGCACGTCCTTCTCGATCTTTCGGAGCGAACGCCCGACGACGCCGCCCATGCGGCTGTAGGCCTGTCTGCCAATGCCGTACGCGCCGATCACGACGAGGTCGTAGTCGCGCTCGCTCGCGCCGGCGAGCTTCTCGTCGAGTTCCTCGTCCTCCGCCACGATCCGGCCGTCCTCGCCGAGCCGAACGTCGCTGCGTACCGAATCCCCACCGTCGTACTTGTCGGCGATGTTCGGATCGAAGCCGATGAGGCTCGGCAGTTTGCCCGCGCCGCGGTTCGCCTCGTTGGCGATCTCCTCGAAGTTGATCCCCTCGAGGAGCTGACGCGTGAGGGGAACCCCGGAGGACTTCGCCTTCTTGTCCACCTCGTCGAGAAAGCTGTCGGAGATGAGCTGCAGGCCCTTCTCGATCAGCTTGTCGTGGATCTTCCGCTGGCGGCGAATCTCCTGCGGCTCCTGGAACTGGGCCGGGAGACCGATCTCGAGCTGGCGGAAGCGGACGTCGTGCAGGCGGGCGGCGTAGACATGCGTCGCGGTGATCCGGCCGGAGCCACGGGAGCAGATCTCCACCGCGCGGTCGACGGCCAGGTCCGAATGCGGAGAATTATCGACCGGAACGAGTACCTCACGGTACATTCCATACCTCGATGTTTGGGCGCACCAATGCCTTAGCGATAGCGATCGCGGACAGACGTCCCGGGCGGGCGCACGGACATCATGCAGCGCGCGTGATCGGCGGGCACAGTCAGCCCGTCGGGGCGCTCATACCGGGCACTTCATCGGCGGCGCCACGTGCGTCGCCGAGTCATCAGTCTCTCCGTACGGCTGTCCGTCGCGGCCCCGATCCGGCGGCGCTCAGGACACCTTCTATGCGCGGAACGGGCCTGGAGGCCCGCTCATATTTCGGTATGGATCCGGCCGGTCGGAGGCGCCGCGGGAGCGGTGCTTGCGACCGGCCGAAAGTATAGACGCGTTGCGTGGATGGAGTCAAACGAGTTCACGGTGTCACAACTTCTACATCGCCGCCGCCGCATTGGCCTCAGATGTCCGGCTCCTTCGGAGGACAACCCACCCCATCACGCCGGATATCAGCGAGGCGACGAGAATCCCGATCTTCGACGCGTCGAGAAGGCCGCTGCCGGGGAAGGCGAGCGTGGCGATGAAGATCGACATCGTGAATCCGATCCCGCTCAGGCAGGCCACCCCGTATACGTGCCGCCACGTGACGCCGTTGGGAAGAACGGCGAGGCCGCTCCGCACGGCGCCCCATGCGAAGAGCGTCACCCCGATCTGCTTCCCGGCCACGAGGCCGAGCATGACACCCATCCCCACGGTTCCGGTCAGCGCGGCGGCTCCCGCCACCTCGGGCCCGCCTCCGACGAGTCGTACCCCGGCGTTCGCGAGGGCGAAGACGGGCACGATCGCGAAGGCCACCCAGGGGGCCAGCGCATGCTCCATCCGAAGAAGGAGAGACTGTCCATCCTCCGCTCCGGGCTGTATCGGGACCGTCAGCGCCAGCAGGACGCCGGCCACCGTCGCATGGACTCCCGACTTGAGTACGGCCACCCACAGCCCCAGTCCAAGGAGCACATACACGAGCGAACGCTGCACACCGAGACGGTTGGCCGCGACGAGCGCTGCGACGAATCCGGCGGCTACGGCGAGGGCAAGGACCGAAACGCTCGACGTGTAGAACAGGGTGATCACGAGCACGGCGCCGAGGTCGTCGACGATCGCAAGCGCGGCCAGGAGGACTTTTAGTCCCGCCGGCACCCGGCTCCCGAGGAGCGCCAGGACGCCGAGCGCGAACGCGATATCGGTCGCCATCGGGATGCCCCAGCCGGGCGCCCCGGCGGTGCCGACGTTCAGCGCGGCGTAGAGCCCGGCCGGTACGATCATCCCACCCAGGGCGGCAGCAACCGGGAGCGAGGCCTGGCGGAGGTCCGCCAGTTCGCCCCCGACGAACTCCCGCTTCATCTCCAGGCCGACGAACAGGAAGAACACCGCCATGAGTCCGTCATTGATCCACAACAGGAGCGGCTTGTCGATGACGAGAGGCTTCGCGCCGACCTTCAGCGGCGTATCCCAGAGTCCGAAATAGGAGTCCGCCAGGGGTGAGTTGGCCCACACCAGGGCGACGGCGGCGCAGGCAAGAAGCAGAATGCCGCCGGACGCCTCCGATTCAGCGAACGACTCGAGCGGGCTCAGAATCTTACGTGCCGGACGCTGGATGAAGCGCGCGTGGAGCGACGACGTCTTGCCGGACGACTCGTCCTGCGAATCGTTGCCTGTCTGACGTGCGTTCATGATGGCGTCCATTCTACGGTTCGTGAAGGCGGGCCACCACGGCGGCTACCGTGGGCATCGTTGCCGAACAAACGCCGGAGTTCTATCGGATGTAAATGGCTCTACGCGCTTCGCTCGTTCTGGCAATTGAAGCGCGCCGCGATGGGCACCGCCGGCAGTACCGAGTACTGGCAGGCCGGCAAGAGCGTGGACGGGATTCACGCGGTACGGCCGGCCCGGAGATCGTGGCCGAGTTCGCGAGGGGCGTGGAGCGTCGCGACGCGGGAAGGCGGGTGAGCGAAGGTGAGACGGGCCCGCGTGAGCGGAGGCGAAACGGGCCCGCGTGAGCGGAGGCGAGCGGTGTGAGCGGGTAGTGTTGATACCCGCTTGATACCCGCTCGTATACTGGAAGCAGGACTCTGAGACATGCTTCTGAGTATCGAGGGGGAGAAGGATGGGCTACACGGTGGGTCGGGACGCGCGGAACACCCAGGACACCCAGGACTCGCGGGAAGCGCCATACGCGAGGCTCATCCGAGAGCAGGCGGCATCTCCGTACGATGCGACCTCCGTCGCGCCGGAGGAGCCCCCGGATCCCGACGCGCTGCAGGATCTCGGCGACGAGATCGCGACGCTGGCCGCGCACGTGTCGGCCGCCCAACAGCGCCTCCTCGGGCTGATCGCGCGCTTCGACCGGCATGGCGGCTGGAAGCCGGGCGGCCACCGCACGTGCGCTCACTGGCTCGTCCTCCACGCCGGGTATGATCTCCACGTCGCCCGCGAGCGTACCCGCGTCGCCGAGGCGCTCGCGGAGTTGCCCGAGACCGCCGCCGCCATGGCCCGCGGGGCGCTCTCCTTGTGCAAAGTCCGAGCGCTCAGCCGCGTGGCGACGCCCGCGAACGAGGCGGACCTGCTCGAGCTGGCCGAGGGCTGCACGGCCCCGGTCCTCAGCCGCCGGTGCCGGGCGTACAAGACGGCCAGCCGCAAGGACGAGGCGGCACGCGAGCGGGCGCTCCACGAGTCCCGCCGGCTGTCCCTCTATCCGAACGGGGAGGGGATGTACCGGCTCGACGGGCTCCTCACGCCGGAGACCGCCGCGGTCGTGGGCAAGTCGCTGGACCGGGCCGTGTTCGCGCTGTACGGAAAGGCGCGGGCGGCGGGCGAGCCGTGGGACGATTCCGTGGTCGAGGCCTCGCGCCGGCGCGCCGACGCCCTCGGCATGGTCGCCGAATGGGCGCTCGGGGGCGGGTCTGGGGCTGACGCTGACACCGACACCGACTCCGACTCCGACCCCGACGCCGACGCCGACGCCGACACCGGCTCCGGCGCCGCGACCCGGGCCCGGATCAGCGGGACCCGGGCCGATCGCTGGCAGATCATGCTGCACGTCGAGCCGGCGACGCTCGAGGAGGGCGGCGAGCCCGGCATGTCGGAACTGGAGGACGGGACGCGGATTTCCGCGGAAACCGCCCGGCGCCTGTCGTGCGACGCCGCCGTGGTGCGCGTGACGAAGGACCCGGCGGACGGCTCCGTCCTGGACGTCGGCCGAAAGAGCCGGTCGACCCCGACCGCACTCCGCCGGGCCCTCGAAGTGCGCGATCGCGGCTGCCGATTCCCCGGCTGCGGGCTCCGCTACACGGACTCCCACCACATCTTCCACTGGATAGACGGAGGCCCTACGAGCCTGAAGAATACCGTTCTCCTGTGCCGCGTCCACCACCGGCTCGTGCACGAGGG
>JBPCJZ010000069.1:0-16975 GCA_051004775.1 Gemmatimonadota bacterium | reverse complement strand
GCCACGGTGCCCGATCCCACGCCGCTCTCCCACGTCCCGGACACGAGCGTGTCGGCGACGGACAGCGGGCGAAGGGCCGTGTAGGCGCCGTCGAACACGATGCGATCCATCCTGTTGCCGATCGCGCCCAGCCGGATCGTCACGTCCGGCCGCGCGGCGGCCCCATCCCGGGTCTGCAGTAGGAGGACGCCGGGGCGCGCCGGGTCCGCCGACGTCATGTCGCCCGTGTGGGCCGCGCCCAGCTGCGACGGGTCGATCGTGGTGGTCCCGTGGAGGAGTGGGGGCTCGCCCAGCGCGGTCTTCGGCGGCTCGCCGTAGGCCGTCATCACCAGGTCGCCCATCGCGGCCGCGCCTTCGAAATCGCCCTCGTCGGCGAACATCCACAGCGTGAACGTCCCCGCCATCGCCGCCCCGTCGTAGTCGGCGGCGAGCCGGTTCTCCTCCGGCGGCCGGCACATGTCCGAAGACAGCGTGTCGACGGAGTTGCCGGCACAGGCAGACAGGGTCCCCGCGAGCAGGCCCGCGGCGAGAACTCCCTTGATCGCTTCGTTCATCGGATTCTCCGGGTCGTGCCGCTCGAATCGAGCGAGTAGATCGGACCCTTCCAGACGTCGTTGGACAGGTCGACCACCGGACCGCGTGCGGCGCCGTGCGGCTCGAAGCCGGGCAGCACGACGGAGAAGATCTGCACGTATGGATCGGCCGCGTTGAGATTGACCGTGTAGCCGAGATCCTGAAACTGGGCGACGGTGAGGCGGCTCAGCGGATTGGACGGGAAGTTGGCCGCCGGCGTCATGATCTCTTCGTCGAACACGGACTCGCGCCAGTGCCCATCGAGGCTGCCCTCGCTGAAGTTGGTCGTGTCGTTCTCGACCGGCACCACGTTGCCGCCCGTGTAGCTGCCGCCGCCCATGGCGGTGAAGGCCGAGTTCGCGGCGGGTCCGGTGAAGTGGGTATCGGTCATCGCCGCGTTGTATCCGGAGGCGTTCGGATTTGACGGCTGCTCCAGGTAGTCGTTGGGTGACTCCCAGAAGATCCCGAACCCGAGCACGTGCATCATCTCGTGCACCAGGATGTCCTCCAGCAGGCCTACGGTTTCCAGGCTATTGAGGTCGGCCGTGTCGAACCGCATACCGCCGACGAGCGACAGCGCGGTGCCGTTGCGCGCGAAGCACGGGCCGGCCGAACCCACGACGTTGCCCGGCCCGTCGATCGGGACGAACTCGAGGTAGATGATGACGTCGTCGACGCTCTCCTGCATCGGCGGCACGCTCGCGCCGGCGCACGTGCCGATGGTGGGGAAGGTGGACGTCGGGATGTCGGGCACGTCTCCCGTGATGATCGTCTCGAGCTTCGCGACCGCCGCGTCAATTGCGTCCCTCTGGGCCGTCGACAGCGTCACGCCCTGCGACTGCCGGATGTGGATCTGATATCCGGGCGCGTTCGCGGGCTTCACGATGACCAGGACGACCGCCTTGACCTCGTTGAAGTCGGAGTCCGTCGCCGTGAGGGTCACGGTGTGCAGCCCGGCGCTCAGGCTCGATGTCGAGAACGACGTGCCGGTGTCGATCTGTCCGTCGACGTTGGACGACCAGACGAGGGCCGCGCCGGTCAGGGCGCCCTCCTCGGGATCGGTCGCGGTCGCGGTGAACGTGACCGCCGTTCCAACGGTCACCGTCCGCGGTGCGCCGTTGGACTGGGCCGTGGGCGCGGTGATGGTCACCACGCCCGTCCCGGCGCCCATGATCGTCAGCGAGACGGTATCGGCCCCGATGGCCCCGTCGTCGTCGGTTGCCGTCAGAGCGATGAGGTGAGAGCCGCCCGATAGATCGTTCCGGGAGAAGGTCGCCCCGGTGCCGATCGGTCCGTCGAGGTTCGATGTCCAGACCAATGCCGCGCCGGTGAGCGCGCCGTCGTCCGGATCGTTCGCCGTGCCGCTGAACGTGACCGACTCGCCGGTCGCCGCCGAGGCGCCGTCCGCGGGCGAGGCGATCGTGGCCGCCGGCGCGTTGTTCGGACACGTGTCCGTTATGCTGCAATCCCCGCCGCCGCCGCTCGAACACCCGGCCACGGCCAGGGTCGCCAGGGCGAGCGTGCGGCCGGCACGGCCTGCGACGGCGCCCCACAAGGATTCGACTGAAACGGTCACGCTGCCTCCGCATCTGAATGATATCACGCCGGCTCCGATGATCCGGCGTCGGCGTGTTCTGCAAGCACCAGACCAATCGCGGCGGCATGAGCTGCCGCGTCCTCGGTCGTGGGACACAGAATCAACGGTACGGCGGGCTCTTCGAGTTCCGCGGCGAGGATCTGCACCTCTTCGTTTCGCGCATCTCCAGACACGTCGCGCAGATACACCGCCAGCACCCGATCCGGGAATTCGGCCGCTACGTCGCGGTAGATCTCCGGGTCCTGCTGCCCGCTGTCACCGATGAGTACGACCGGAAGGCCCGAATGGATCCCGAGGATCTCGCGAATCGCGGCGAGTTTGTGTACCTCGTGGCGCGATTGCAGGATCTTCGTGGCATCGGTTCCGAAGTCGCGCAGGAACATCGGACCCTCGGGGATTCCCTTCAGCCGGACGAACTGCGCCAGGAGATCGTAGAGGTTCCAGGGGCTGCTGGAGACGTAGAACACCGGGTTCGCGGCGTCTCCGCCGGCGCCCTCGACGAACGCCCGGTACAGCTCCGCCACCCCGGGGAACGCGGTGCGCGTGTGCGCGTTGCGCGACACGGTCCGCAGGTAGAACCGTAGCCGGTCGGCGACGCCGGTCTCGAGAATCGTGTCGTCGATGTCGCTGATCACCGCGTATTCTGCTCGTGGACCGGGGATCCGTACGCGGCCCGTAGCGCCGGCCGGCGCCACCCCGGGATTGGCCTCCGCCCTGATCTCGACCGGGATGCCCACCCAGCCGTCCTCGGCGCTCAGTTCCGGCGCTCCGGGAAAAATGAAGCGGACGAAACCCTCACCGTCGCTCACGGCTTCGATCGGTCCGGCCGGGCCCCGTGCGATGACCTTCACTCCTGGGATCGGCTGGATGCGAAACCGGCGCAGGGAATTCTCGAGGTTCTTCCACACGGAGTCGTGCGCCCGGGCCGGCCGGGGCGCCGGGCCGGCCAGTACCCGCGCCCGGAGGCGCATCTCGGTCCGCGTCCCGTGGCCGGCGAACACCTCGATGCGCACGTCGCGATACCCGGCGGCCCGGCGGATCTCGTGGCTGGACGGGCCGCCGTCGCGGTCGGCGCCGGTCAACAGCCGCCACGCGCGATTCCGCGCCCGACGCTTCAACCGCCCGAAGACGCCTCCGCGCCTGCCTGGCCGGTGTTCATCGCCCGACGTGTCCTGAAGGTTCTCTCCGTCAGCCATCCAGCATACATTCCCGCCGCGCATCGAATGAATCGGTTGAATCGGTCAGCCCGGAGTGGAGTGTAGACGTGCTGCGGACGAGAACGATCTGGACACTCGCGGGACTCGCGTGGGGCCTGGTGGTCGGCCTCGTGACGGCCCTGCAGACCGCGGCCTTCCTCCTCGGCGTGGGCTGGCTGTTCATCTTCGGCGACGACCGGTGGCCCGACGCCGCCAACTGGGTATTCCTGGGGCTCGTCGTCGTCGCCGGACTCGTCCCGACGGTGCTGCTCGCGTGGATCGGGCAGCGGCTCGGGGTCGCCTTCGAGAGCGAAACCCGCCAGCGCCTTCGCGCCCGGCGGCGCGGCTGGTACGTGCTGATGCTCGCGCTCAGCGCGATGACGCTGGGCGCCGCGATGGCCTGGGCCGGTTCGCTGACCGACCGCGCCAGGCGCGCGGACCGCGTGGCCGCCGAGGAACAGTTCGACCAGCTTTCCGCCATCGTACATCGCATCGACGACGCCCGCGTCGCACGCCCCGGCGAGGCGGACTCTTCGGCCGCCCGTGCCGGGGCCGAAGCGGCCGGCCCGGCCGCGGTGACCGTGCTCGTCGAGATGGATGGTGCCCGGGCCGGTGAGTACCTGCTCGGATGGACGCTGCGCGAGCCGACGTACGACAGCACCCTCGCCGCCGGTGCGCGCACCCTGACACTTCCCGCCGGGCCGGCGGTCGAGGGCATTACCGTCGACACGGCCGACATCCGCGAGGGATACCGAAATTCCGTGCTCGGCGGACGCGGCGGCGTGCTCGTGGACGAAGACTGGACGCTCAGGGCGACGCTCCGGCCGGTGCTGACTCCGGCGGAGAACACGCGGCTGCCCCGCGAAGAGGTACAGAATCTCGGGCTCGGAGACTCCGGCCTGATCTCCGAGGGGTCGATGCCTCTCCCCGTCCGCTTCCAGGTGCCGTAGTTCAGGCGACGTAGGTAGCTCAGGCGACGTAGACCGTCTTGACGTTCACGAACTCGCGGATACCGAAGCGGGACAGCTCCCGGCCCATGCCGCTGTCCTTGATCCCACCGAACGGCAGGCGCGGGTCGCTGCGCACGAACGCGTTGACGAAGCACGCGCCGGCCTCCAGGCGCTCGGTGGCGATCCGCTCGCCTCGCTCGAGGTCCGCGGTGAACACCGCCGCGCCGAGACCGAAGCTCGAATCATTCGCCGCCGCGATGGCCGCCTCCTCGTCAGCTACCGGAATGACGGCCGCCACCGGTCCGAACAGTTCTTCTTCGTATGCCGGGTTCCCGGACGCGACGTCGGTGAGCACCGTCGCGGGATAGAACGCCCCGGGACCGTCGGGCTTCTCTCCACCGTGGAGCAACCGGGCGCCACCCGCCACGCTGCGCTCCACCTGGTCGTGCAGGTCGTCGCGCAGGTCCCGCCGTGCCATCGGTCCGATGTCGGGCGTCCCCTCGAGCGGGGCGCCGGACGTGACGCCGCGCATCCGCTCGGTGAGCCGCCGCTCGAACTCGTCGCGTACGTCGTCCACCACGATGAACCGCTTTGCGGCGATGCAGCTCTGACCGCTGTTGATGAGCCGGCTGGTAGCGCAGGTCTCGACCGTCGCCTCCAGGTCGGCGTCGGCGAGCACCACGTACGGGTCGCTCCCCCCGAGCTCGAGCACGGTCTTCTTCAGATGCTTGCCCGCGGCGGCGGCGACCGCTCGCCCCGCGGGCGTGCTGCCCGTCAGGGTCACGCCGCGCACCCGCTCGTCCGCGATCAGCGACTCCACCCGGTCACTGGCGATGAGCAGCGAGGCGAACGTTCCATCCGGCATGCCGGCGTCCAGAAAGATCTCCTCGATGGCCCGGGCGCATCCGGGAACGTTCGACGCGTGCTTCAGGAGCATCGTGTTGCCCGCCGCGATCGCCGGCGCGGCAGCGCGGAAGACCTGCCAGAACGGGAAGTTCCAGGGCATCACGGCCAGGACGATCCCGAGCGGCCGAAACGCCACAAGGCTGCGCCGGGCGTCAGTCTCGATCTCGTCGGAGGCCAGGAAGGCCTCGGCGTTGTCGGCGTAGTACCGGCAGACCCAGGCGCACTTCTCAGCTTCCGAACGACCCTGCGCGAGCGGCTTTCCCATCTCGGTTGCCATCAGCTCCGCCCACCGGTCCGCCTCCGCCTCCAGTCGCTCGGCGGCGGCCCGGAGGGGCGCAACGCGCTCGGCTATCGGCTCGAACCGCCACAGCTCGTGGCGCTCGGCCGCCGCCTCGACGGCCCGCTCGACGTCGTCCTCTGTGTGCTCGTCGTATTCGCGCACGATCTCGCCCGTTGCCGGATCGATGCTCTGCTGCGCCATGTTCCGCGTCCTTTCGTCCTACTATTCTGAATTGATGACGATCAACGAAGTCCTGGTGCGCATCCGCGAGTTCCTCGCGATCGAGCTGTTCCCCGTCGGCGACGACGTCGTGACGATCTCGACGCTGGTCACCATCCTGCTCGTCGTCCTGCTCTCGTTCTGGCTCTCGTCGGTCATCCGGCGCGCGATGCTCCGCCAGGTGAAGGAAAGCAGCGTTCCGAAGCGCGGTTCGGTCGCGGTCACCGCCCGCCTCGTCCACTACTCGATCGTGCTCATCGGCTTCGGCATCGCCCTGAGCACCGCCGGCATCAACCTGGGCGCCCTGTTCACCGCCGGTGCCGTCTTCGCGGTCGCGATCGGTTTCGCGATGCAGACGATCACGCAGAACTTCGTCTCCGGCGTCATCCTGTTGTTCGAGCGCACCATCAAGCCGGGCGACGTGATCGAACTCGACGGCCGTCTCATGGCGGTTCGCGAGCTCGGCATCCGCTCGACCATCGCGCGCGGCCTCAACGAGGAAGATCTGATCATTCCGAACTCGGCGCTCGTCCAGGCCACCGTGATAAACTATACCCTCCGGGACGCGCTGTACCGGGTGGACAGTGATGTCGGGGTCACCTACGCTGACGACATGCAGAAAGTGCGGCGGGTGCTCGAGAAGGTCGCGGAAGAGATTCCGTGGCGGAGCACCGATCACGACGCCGTCGTCTACATGCGGGAATTCGGCTCCTCCTCGGTGAACTTCCGCGTGGGCGTGTTCAGCGAGAATCCGTGGTCGATCCGGAAGCTTCGCTCGGATCTCAACGAAGCGATCTGGTTCGCCCTCAAGGCCGCCGACATCACGATCGCGTTCCCGCAGCTCGACATCCACTTCGACGAGCCGGTGGAGGCTGCGTTCGTGAGCAGGAACCGCGGCGAGAGCGATTGACCGGCCGAGGCGGCTGATCACCCGAGGCAAGCCGATCACCCGAGGCAAGCGGATCATCCGAGACGAGCTGGTCAGCCGCCGGAACGCCTGGCCCAGCTGTCGCGCATGGTGACGATCCGGTTGAACACGAGTCCCCCGGCGCTCGAGTCGATCGGATCCGACGCGAAGTAGCCGGTCCGTTCGAACTGGTAGCGGCTGCCCGGGGGATCCTCGCCGACCGAGGGCTCGACCCACGCGCCCCTCACCACCGTGAGCGAGTCCGGATTCAGGCGATCGATGAAGCTCTCTCCCGTTTTCTCGTCAACGTCGTCGGGGTCGGCGACCTGAAACAGGCGGTCGTACAGCCGGACCTCGCAGGGGAGTCCGTACTCGGACGAGACCCAGTGGATCGTGCCCGAGACGCGGCGACCGTCCGACGGATGCGCATCGAGCGTCTCCGGGTCGTGGGTGCAGCGCAGCTCGATCACCTCACCGGAGTCCGGGTCCTTGATGACCTCGTCGCACCGGACGACGTAGGCGTTTCGAAGGCGGACCTCTACGCCGGGCGCCAGGCGCTTGAACTTGCGGACCGGCTCCTCCATGAAGTCCGAGCGTTCGATCCAGACCTCGCGGGTGAACGGCATCCGGCGGGTGCCGGTCATCCCCGTCTCCTGCACGTCACGCGGGAATTCATCGGCGTCGATCCATTCGACTCGCCCTTCTTCGTAGTCGGTGACGACCACCTTGAGCGGATCGAGCACGCAGAGCCTTCGCGGCGCCACCCAGTTCAGGTGATCGCGGACGACGTACTCGAACTTGCCGAGCTCGATCCGGCTCTCCGTATCGGCGACGCCGATCTCGTCGCAGAACTTCCGGATGGCCTCGGGGGGCACCCCGCGCCGACGGAGGCCGACGAGCGTCGGAAGGCGCGGGTCGTCCCACCCGTCGACGTGCCCGCCTTCGACGAGCTTGATCAGCTTCCTTTTGCTGAGGACCGTGTAGTCGAGCTCCAGGCGGGCGAACTCCGTCTGCTCCGGCCGCGGCCGCTCCACGCCCACCGCGTCGAGCACCCATTCGTACAGCTCGTTGTTGTTCTTGAACTCGAGGGTGCACAGCGAGTGGGTGATGTCCTCGATCGCGTCCTCCAGGCAGTGCGCATAGTCGTACATCGGGTAGATGCACCAGTCATCGCCGACCCGGTAGTGGTGCGCGTGGCGGATCCGGTAGAGCAGGGGATCGCGCATCAGCATGTTCGGATGGGCCATGTCCCCCTTCCCGCGCAGGACGTGGGCGCCGTCCTCGAACTCGCCGGCCTTCATGCGACGCAGCAGGTCGCGGTTTTCCTCGGGGGTCCGCTTGCGGTACGGGCTGTCGGTTCCCGGTCTCGTGACCGTCCCGCGGCCGGCCCGGATCTCGTCCAGCGACTGGCTGTCGACGTACGCCTTACCGCTCTGCACGAGTTGCTCGGCCCACTCGTACAGGCGGTCGAAGTAATCGGAAGCGTAGCGCTTCAGGTCCCAGTCGTAGCCGAGCCACCGGATGTCTTCCTCCATCGACTCCGCGTAGCGCAGGTCTTCCGTCTCGGGATTCGTGTCGTCGAACCGCAGATTGCAGGCGCCGCCGGTTTCGTCGGCGATCCCGAAGTTGAGGCAGATCGACTTGGCGTGGCCGATGTGCAGATAGCCGTTGGGCTCGGGCGGAAACCGCGTGGCGACGCGGCCGTCGTACTTCCCGCTCTCGAGATCGCGCGCCACCATGGTCCGGATGAAATCGGTATTTTCGGTATTGGTATTGGCCATGGCGCATAACCTGCCCGCGCGCAGCCCGTCTGCCAAGCCCGAAATGCTGGCGGCCCCGCCGCGCTGTGCGTACAGTCGAAGCGAGAACGGGACCGACAGACCAGGAGGAATCGTGCGTAAGAAATGGGCTCTCGCGGCGGCGCTCGTCGTCGCCTGTTCACCGGCTTCCGAGCAAGCGGACGGCGAGGCGGACGACTCCGGGGCCGTGGTCGACGCGATGCAAGCCGCCGCCGATACGACGCTCCCCGCCGCGATCGTCGGCCGCGCCGGACCCCCGCGCGGCGAGAACGTGCGGTACTTCGACGCGGACTCCTCGGCCGTCGGGTACGTTGCCGTCCCGGCCGGTGAGGGGCCGTTTCCGGCCGTGATCCTGATCCACGAGTGGAACGGGCTGGTCGACGGGATCCGTCAGACGGCCGACGCGCTCGCGGACGAGGGATACGTCGCCTTCGCCGCGGACCTGTATCACGGCCAGACCGGGGCGAGCCGCGAAGAAAACATGCAGTTGATGCAGGCAGCCCAGGGCGAGTCGGAGGCGATGATCGCCAACCTCGACGCGGCGGTCGCGTGGCTCGAGGCGCGTCCCGACGTGACCGGCCGGATCGGCGCCGTGGGCTGGTGCTTCGGCGGTGGCGTCGCGCTCAGCTTCGGGCTCGACGGCGTCGAACACGAGGCGACCGCGATCTTCTACGGCAGCCTCATCGATGATCCCGAGCGTCTCGCCGGGCTGACTCACGAGGTGTACGGGACCTTCGCGGGCGAGGACCAGGGGATTCCGGTGGCGCAGGTCGAGGCGTTCGCGGCGGCCCTCGACGCGGCGGGCATCGACAACGATATCCACGTATACGACGGCGTCGATCACGGCTTCTGGCTCCACGTCGCACGGAATCCGGCCGCGAACACCGAGCCCGCACGGGACGCCTGGCGCCGGCTCCGCGCCTATTTTCAGCGCACGCTCAACCCGTAACCTCGGCGAAGGCCGACAGGAGGAATGAATGGCGGGTCCCGGTGGATCGGCTCAGCGCGCGCCCGAGAAGAAACGCTCGGGCGGACTCGTCTGGCTGCTGATTGGAATCGTGCTGGGGGTGCTGGGGATGGTGTTTCTCCCGGGCGTCGCCGGGCCCTACCTGCCGGCCGCGCTGCGGGGCGGCGGCGCGGAGGTCAACGGCGTGGTCGAAGCGAAGTCGACCTCCGAGGACCGGCTGCTGCTGACCGTGGGGAGCGACGCCGGCGCGACGCTGGTCACGTTCACGAAGGACATCGCGGAGATCGACCTGCTCGTCGGGGTGGGCGACAGCGTGCTGCTGTCCGTGGACGAATACAAGCCTTTCATCGAAGACGCGCGCATCCGCCGCGTGATGAAGCGCTCCGGATGGAAGGAGCCGTCTCTTCCGGCCCTCCGGCCGGATTCGGCTACCCGGCAGGACTCCGCGGCCCGAATGGACTCGATCGGACGGGACAGCGTCCGACCCTCGGGCGTCGACTCCGGCACCGTCGACTCGACCGCCGCCCCGCAACGGTCGCCGGGCGCAACGCCACCCGGCGACTCGCTCGCGGAGTCCCTTCGTTCGGGGGCCGCCGCGCCCTGAGGGCACCGAAGCTACAGGCGGTACCCAAGCTACAGGCGGTACTGAAGTTTCAGGCGGTACCGAAGCTTCAGAACAGCGAAGCCACGAGCTGGATCAGCACCGCGAGAATGGCGAGCGGACAGATGAACCGGATCAGGAAGCCCCACGCGCCCTCGAGCGCGAACCCGGTTCCGTCGGCACGTACCTCGTCGCCCGCCGCCTTCACGCCCCACACCCAGGCGACGAAGATGCTGATGAACAGCGCGCCGACCACCAGCGAGTACTGACCGAACACGAGGAACATGAAGCTGAGGAAGTCCATGCCGACCCCCGGCAGACTGCTCAGCCAGCCCACGGCGCCGTTGGCGAGCGCGCTCGGGATTCCGATGACGAACGCCGTGCCGCCGATCAGCGTCGCGGCCTTCTTGCGGCTCCAGCCCTTCTCGTCGACGCCCCATGAGGTCACCACCTCGAGCAGGCTGACGCTCGACGTCAGAGCGGCGATCGCGAGCAGCATGAAGAAGCCCGTCCCGAAGATCACGCCGCCGTACGGCGCGGGCGGGATCTGCGAGAGGAGCGACGTCAGAACGACGAACACCATGCCGGGACCCTGCGTGTTCGGGTCCATCCCCGCGTGGAACAGGGTGGGGAAGATGATCAGGCCGGCGAGGATGGCGATCGTCGTGTCGAAGCCGGTCACCCAGCCCGCCGAGGACACGAGATCCTGGTCCTTCGATACGTAGGACCCGTAAGTGATCATCGCCCCCATTCCGAGGCTCAGGCTGAAGAAAGCCTGGCCCACGGCCGCGAGGACGGTCGTGCCGGTTACGACGCTGAAGTCGGGCTTCAGGTAAAAGGACAGCCCGGCTTCGGCCCCCGACAACGTCACGGCGCGCGCGGCCAGGAGAACGAGCAGGACGAACAACACCGGCATGAGGATCTTCGTCCAGCGCTCGATCCCGTCCCGGACGCCCTTCAGCACGACGCTGACCGTGATGACCATGAACAGCGCGTGCCAGAACAGCGCGTTCACCGGGTTGGCGGACACCCCCGCGAAGATCGCCGCGGTGTCCGCGTTCGCGTCGAACGTGCCTACCGCCGTCTTCAGCACGTACGCCAGCGTCCAGCCGGCGATGACCGAGTAGAAGCTCAGGATGATCAGACCGGTGAGAACACCGAGCGCGCCGAGCAGCCACCACGCGCTTCCCGGTACGAGCGCCTTGAAGGCCCCGACCGGGTTCTTCAGCGTGTGACGACCGACGATGAGCTCGGCCAGCATGACCGGAGCTCCGATGATCAGCACGGCGATGAGATAGATGACCAGGAAGGCCGCGCCGCCGTTCTGAGCGGTGACCGTCGGGAAACCCCAGATGTTCCCGAGTCCGATCGCGCTCCCCGCGGCGGCCATCACGAACGCCGCCTTCGATCCCCACGTGTCGCGGGGCTGACCCGACGAATCCATCGCCATGCTTTGACTCCCGTTCGGCCATGATCTGCGACGCGTGCCGCATCCGAGCGTGACGAGAATACGCGCGCGTCGCCCGTCCCGACAATCCGCGGCCCGGGCGGGGCTGACGAACGCGTCGTTCGCGCCTAGGTTGGCTCCCGGCGTAGTCCGCGGCGAACCACGGAAGAGGAGGCAGACGAGTGACCGAAGGCCGCGAATCGCACGAAGCGGGGCGGGAGCGCGCCGGCAAGCTAGTGCTGCTCATCCTCGCGATCGGGATCAGCCTCCTCTTCCTCGCGATGATCCGGTCCTTCATCGTCGCGCTGCTGCTCGCGGCGGTGTTCAGCGCGATGGCGCACCCCCTGTTCCGTCGCCTCTCCGCCAGGCTCGGAGGTAAGCCACGTACCGCGTCGGTCCTGACGATCGTGTTCGTGCTCCTCGTCCTCATCATCCCGCTCGGGGCGTTCCTGGCGATCGTCGTCGCGCAGGCGCTCAGCGTCAGCGAAGCGGTCGGCCCGTTCATCGAGCGCCAGATGAGCACGCCCGATCTGCTCGAGAGCCTGTTCGACCGCTTCCCTCAGCTCGACTGGCTTCGCGCGTACCAGGCCGAGATCATCGCGCGGCTCGGGGGGCTGGCGGAGACCGCCGGGAGCTTCGTGGTCAACAGCGTCGCCGCCCTGACGAAGAGCACGGCGGCGTTCCTGCTCGACCTGTTCGTGATGCTCTACGCGATGTTCTTCTTCCTCGTGTCGGGCCGGGCGATCCTCGACCGCATCCTGTACTACCTCCCCCTGGCGCCCGACGACGAAGCCCGGATGATCGACAAGTTCGTGTCGGTCACCCGCGCGACGATCAAGGGCTCCCTGGTCATCGGGCTCGTGCAGGGCGCGCTCGCAGGCGCCGGATTCGCGGTCGCGGGGATCCCGTCGGCGGCCTTCTGGGGGACGGTGATGGCGGTCCTCTCGATCATCCCGGCGGTCGGCAGCGGGCTCGTCTGGCTGCCGGCCGTGGTGTGGCTGTACGCGACGGGCGAGCCGGTCGCGGCCAGCGGTCTGCTTGCCTGGTGTCTCGTCGTCGTCGGCACCGTCGACAACTTCCTCCGGCCGTGGCTGGTCGGGAAGGACACGAAGATGCCGGACCTGCTCGTGCTGGTGAGCACCCTCGGGGGCCTGTTCCTGTTCGGCGCCGTCGGGTTCATCCTCGGGCCGGTCGTCGCCGCGCTGTTCGTCACGATCTGGGATATCTACGGCCGGGTGTTCCGGGGGTATCTGCCCGGCGAGCCGCCCCCGCGGCTCGCACGCTGACCGCTTTGCGAACGAGCGGCGCGTCGCGCATCTTCCACCCGACTCGTGGTCGCGCGCCGGGCCGCCTGTCCATCCGAACCCGGCTTCAACTTCCCCTGGATCTCGATCTATGAACAGCGAACTCCTGGACCTGCTCGGCGACGACGCCGATGACCTCCTGCAGCATGAGTCGACCGGCATCCCGCGCGATCGGCTGCACGCGCCCGGGCCCGACTTCGTCGACCGCGTCTACTCGCTGACGGATCGCAACAACCGGACGCTCGGCAACCTGCAGTGGATCTTCGAGACCGGCCGGCTCGCGCACACCGGGTACGTGTCGATCCTGCCGGTCGACCAGGGCATCGAGCATTCCGGGGGGGCCAGCTTCGCGAAGAACGTCGACTACTTCGATCCGGCCAACATCGTCGAGCTCGCGATCGATGGCGGATGCAACGCCGTTGCGTCGACCTTCGGCGTGCTCGGCTCGATATCGCGGAAGTACGCGCACAAGATCCCGTTCATCGTGAAACTCAACCACAACGAGTTGCTGACGTATCCGAACGCGTACGACCAGATCATGTTTGGCACCGTCGACCAGGCGTTCGAAATGGGCGCGGCGGCCGTCGGCGCCACGATCTACTTCGGTTCGGAGGAGAGCGCCCGGCAGATCGTCGAGGTCGCCGAGGCCTTCGCCTATGCACACGAGATCGGTCTCGCGACGATCCTCTGGTGCTATCTGCGAAACTCCGCGTTCAAGGTCGGGGGCACGGACTATCACGGCGCGGCGGACCTCACGGGGCAGGCGAACCATCTCGGGGTGACGATCCAGGCCGACATCATCAAGCAGAAGCTGCCGGACAACGACGGGGGCTACCTCGCGCTCAACGAGGGCGGCGTAAAGTACGGCCGCTACGACCAGCGGATGTACGACGAGCTGTGTACGGGCCACCCGATCGACCTGTGCCGCTACCAGGTGGCCAACTGCTACATGGGCCGCTCCGGTCTGATCAACAGCGGGGGCGCGTCGGGCGACAACGACTTCGCGGACGCCGTTCGGACCGCCGTGATCAACAAGCGGGCGGGCGGCACCGGCCTGATCTCCGGCCGGAAGGCGTTCCAGCGGCCGCGGGCCGAGGGCGTCCGACTGCTAAATCTCATCCAGGATGTCTACCTGGATCCGGAGATCACGCTGGCATGACCGCATCGGCCGGACGACGGCGTTCGGCGCGCGAGCGCGGGGCGCCGGCTCTTCTCGCGTTGTGGTTCGTCGGGCTGTCGTTCGTCGCGGGGTGCGACCGCGACGCCCCCGATACCGCGGACGCCGTCCCGCCGCCGGTCGAGCCGCCCCCGGCCTCGGTCGACTCCGCCGCGGTGGCCGCGACCGACTTCATGAGCCAGTTCACCGAGTCCGGCTTCGCGTCCTTCGCCGATGCCGCCGGGTCCGACGGCGTTCAGGTGGCGGTTTCCCCTACGGCGATCGCCTTCGGCAACCTGGACGGGGACCCGGCCGGAGAGGCCGCCGTCGTGACCTCGACTTCGGCCGGCGGCACCGGGGTCTTCGTCGACCTGGCCGTCGTCGACCAGCAGGGCGGGCGGCCGGTCAACACCGCGACCGTCTTCCTGGGCGACCGCATTCGCGTGCACTCGTTGAAGATCGAAGACGGCCGGATCGTGCTCGACGCCACGATGCATACGCCCGCCGATCCTTCGTGCTGCCCGAGCCTGCGCGCCGTGCGCCGGTTCGCGTTCGAGGGCCGCGACCTCGTAGAGATCGACCGACCGTCCGACCTCATGGACTACAGCCCCCCGATGGGAGAACCGCTCGAATGAGCGCCGAATGAGTCGCGACGGGGCGGCCGAGCAGGTGTCGCTGGCCGGGCGCAGCTTCCTCACGCTGTGCGACTACACGACCGCCGAGATCCACTACCTGCTCGATCTATCGGCGGAACTCAAGCGACAGAAGCGCTCGCGCACCGAGACGCCCCGCCTCGCGGGCCGGAATATCGCGCTCATCTTCGAGAAGACGTCGACCCGCACGCGGTGCGCGTTCGAGGTCGCGGCCTTCGACCAGGGCGCGCACGTCACCTACCTCGGTCCGACCGGATCGCAGATCGGCCACAAGGAGTCGGTCAAAGACACCGCCAGGGTGCTCGGCCGGATGTACGACGGTATCGAGTATCGCGGATACGGGCAGGAGCGGGCCCAGCAGCTCGCGGAATTCGCGGGCGTCCCCGTGTGGAACGGGCTGACCGACGAGTTTCATCCCACCCAGGTGCTGGCCGACGTCCTCACCATGATGGAGCACAGCGGCCGCGGCCCGGAGGGCCTGGCCTACTGCTATTTCGGCGACGCCCGGAACAACGTCGGGAACTCCCTGCTGGTCGGCGGCTCGAAGCTCGGCATGGACGTACGAATGTGCGCCCCGCGAGATCTCTGGCCCGAAGAAACCCTGGTCGCGCGGTGTCGGGAGTGGGCGGAGGAATCGGGCGGACGGATCACGCTGACCGAGGATACGGCCGAGGGCGCGTCGGGGGCGGAGTATCTCTACACCGACGTCTGGGTCTCGATGGGCGAAGATCCCTCGGTGTGGGGCGAGCGGATCGAGAAGCTGCGCCCCTACCAGGTGAACCGGCAGGTCGTCGAGCAGACGGGGAATCCGAACGTGGGTTTCCTGCACTGCCTGCCGGCCTTCCACGACCGCGACACGAAGGTCGGGCAGGAAATCTTCGAGAAGTTCGGCCTCGACGGCCTCGAGGTGACCGACGAGGTCTTCGAGTCGGCGAACTCGCTCGTGTTCGACCAGTCCGAGAATCGTCTGCACACGATCAAGGCCGTCATGGTGGCTACGCTCGGGGGCTGACCTGCCCCGAGGCTCGCCCGCCCGGAGCCAGCCGGCCCGGGGCAAGCCGGCCCGGGGCGAGCCGCACCCAGGCGAGGCCCCCGGCCCGGACGGTGATGAGGGCCAGTAGCGGCACGGCCGGTCCGGGAAGCTCCTGCGGCCATATGGGCATCCCGGCCAGGAGGACCGCGGCGAGCACGGCGGTCGCCGCCAGGTAGTAGCCGATCCACCGCGCGCTAGAGTCAGCGACCAGCGCGGCGGCGAGCGCGAGGTGCGTCGGCAGCGCCCAGCCGAGGTTGAAGTTCGTCTTCGTCACCGCATGCAGCGAGATGAACCACAGGAAGACGACGGCCAGTCCGGCTATTCCGAGCACCCCGAAGAAGATGCCGTCGACGACCCGGCGGCCCGCCCGGCGCGCCCGGACATCGACCACCGTCAGCGCGACGCCTCCGAGCAGCAGCCCCCATAGAAGGAGCGCAGGCCAGGGCGTCGCCGGTTCCGGCGTCCAGGCGGCGTCGGCCGGGCCGGTCAGCCGCACCGTACGGGTCACGAGCGGCTCCGGTGCGGACCCTCCCCTGTCGAGCCGCCCCGCCGCGAAGAAGTCCATCAGGTGTTCGGGCAGGAAGGCGGCCTCCCGGGCCGTCGCCTGCCGGTCCGCGGGCAGGCCGAGGCCGAGGTCCATGCCGAAATCCGTCCAGCGCGCGCCGCCCAGGTAACGGTCGAGCAGACGCCGGAAGCTCCGATCGGGCGGCGCGGCGTCGAATGACAACTCCGGCCCGATGGCGGCCACGAGCACGTCGCGCAGCCGGGTGGCGCAGTTGTCGAAAAAGAAGTCGTACTGGTAGTAGGCGTTCTCGGGTAGGGCGTTGATCCGCAGCAGGCGGAACATCTCCTGCCGTTCGTCCGGCGCGAGGGCGAGCGTCTGCTCGACGGTCGGCCGGCGGAGTTCCTGCCAGTAGTAGTCGACCATGCGGCGCGGGTCCTGGACCGTGAGCCGATAGTTAAGGTCGCCGTACGTGAACCGGCCGATGAACCCCAGCATCGCGGTGGGAGAGTCCCCGAAGTCGAACGTTCCGAAGTTGTACGCCTCGTCGATCCCGAGAACGGGGTCGGTGATCCGCAGCGCGCTGTGCCCGAAGACGGAGTAGATGTCGTCCCCCGGCAGGATGGACAGCAGCGAGACCCGCGCGGAATCGCTTAGCGCCGGGATCTCCTGCGCGTGGCCGGCGGGCGCACCGGCCAGGCCGACCGACGTCGCGAGGAGGATCAGGGAGCCGGCGCGTGCCGATGGCCGGAGGCGGTGCGGTTCGAAAGATCTCATGACGGCGAAGCTACCCCGCTCGGCCGCGCCCGGGCCACCCGGGGCGTCGCTACTCCCTGCAACCTTATTGCACAATTGTCGCTCCTCCTGCCGGAGTTCGGCCTTTCA
>JBPCJZ010000068.1:0-30227 GCA_051004775.1 Gemmatimonadota bacterium | reverse complement strand
TCGCCGAGTTCCGGGAGGCGGCGGCCGTCGATCAGCACGCGGTCGGGTTCGACCGGCAGTCGGGCGAGCGCCCGTCGCATGGCGAGGATCGTCGCCCGGCGGATGTTGAGGCGCTCGATCTCCCGCGTCGAGGCGGCGGCGATCGTCCAGCACAGGACGCGCGCCCGGATTTCTACCGCGGCCTCTTCCCGCTGTTTCGCCGACAGGGCCTTGCTGTCGTACGCGCCCTCGATGGCGTCGGCTTCCGGGTGGAGCATGACCGCCGCGGCCATCACCGGGCCGGCGAGCGGCCCGCAGCCCACTTCGTCCAGTCCCACGACGTGACGAAGCCCGCAGTCCCACGCTTCGCGCTCGAAGTCGGTGGGAGCCGTGCGGGCCATTCGTCATTCCTCTGGATGCCCGCTCAGCACGGGCGTCGTCTCTGCCGTCAGGCGTCGGCCCGTTCGGCCTCCGTGTCGGCCCCGGCCTCTACGGCCACGGGCTCCTGGTCGTCTTCGGGCGCTTCGACGGCAGGCGCAGTGTCGGCCGCCTCGGGCGTCGGCGCGGGGGCTGACGGCGCGCCGGCCGCGGGGGCAGCCCCGCTCTCCCACCAGCGACGCTCCCGGACGCGAGCTCGCTTGCCGCGGCGCTCACGCAGGTAGTAGAGCTTCGCGCGCCTGACGTGACCCCGCCGCGTGACCTCGATGCCGGAAATCGTCGGGGAGTGCACCGGAAAGATGCGCTCCACTCCCACGCCGCCGGAAACCTTCCGCACGGTGAAGGTCTCGTTCAGCCCGGCTCCCCGGCGCGAGATGCAGATGCCTTCGAAGGCCTGGATCCGTTCCTTGGCGCCCTCGACCACGCGTACGAGCACACGCACCGTGTCGCCGGGCGCAAAGGCCGGCAGATCGGCCCGCACCTGTTTCTGTTCGATCTCTGCGATTCTGGGATCCACTTGACTGCTCCTTCCGGGGCCGCTGTGGCGGCCGGTCCGATATCAAGAACGCAATATAACCTGATTTTCGTCTGGTTCCTACGGTACGGCTCGTCCTGCCTCTATGCTCGTCCTGCCGCTCGTGCTACTGCTCGTCCCGCCACAGGGCCGGACGCCGTTCGCGCGTCAGCCTCTCCGCCTGTTCGCGGCGCCACCGGGCCACGCGCGCATGGTCGCCCGAGCGCAACACCTCCGGCACGCTCATGCCGCGATACTCCGCCGGCCGGGTATATTCCGGCGGCGCGAGCAGCCCGTCGTAGAACGAGTCCCCCGCCGCCGCTTCGTGGTCGCCGATCGCGCCGGGCAACAGCCGGACGACCGCGTCGATCACCGCCAGCGCGGCGGGTTCTCCCCCCGACAGCACGAAGTCTCCGAGCGACAGTTCTTCGGTCGCCAGGCCCTCCGCCACGCGCTCGTCCACGCCCTTATAGTGCCCGCAGAGGAGCGTCAGCTCGTCCTCGACCGCATACCTCACCGCCGTGTCGTGATCGAACTGGCGGCCCCTGGGGCTCAAAAGCACGACGGGCCCGGACGGCTCGAGTTCATCCAGCGCCTCGAAGAACGGCTCCGGCTTCATCACCATGCCGGCGCCCCCTCCGTACGGCTCGTCGTCCACGGTCCGGTGCCGGTCCTGCGTGTAATCGCGCAGATCGACCAGCCGGTACTCGGCACGGCCCGCCGCGGCCGCGCGACCCACGATGCTCGTGGCGAGCGGCTCCGCAAAGAACCCCGGGAAGATCGTCACGACGTTGATCTTCACGTCACAGCTCCAGCAGTCCGTCGGGCAGCGACATCTCGATGCGCCCGGCCTCCACGTCCACGCGACGGACCGTCTCGGGACGCAGTGGCACGAGGCGCTCCCGGCCGTCGAGTTCCACGCCCGCCAGCCAGGTTCCGGCGGCGTCGTACACGTCCTTCACGACGCCGATCGTGCCGGCGGCCTCGTCGACGACCTCCAGCCCGACCAGGTCGTGCAGGAAATACTCGTCGTCCTCCAGCGGCCGGAGCTCGTCCCGATGCAGGAGCAGCTCGGCACCCAGCAGACGCTCCGCGGCCTCGCGTCCCTCGATCTCCCGGAACGTGAGCAGGAACCCGCCGCGGTGCGGACGGCTCGTGACCACGGTCAGGACGGCGTTCGCGGCGTCCCGTCCCGCGCGCCTCACGGACAGCGACCGATCCGGAACAAAGATCTCGGCTCCGTCGTCCGTCACAGCCTGTACCAGGACTTCGCCATCCAGCCCATGGGCCCGCCGTACTCGCGCTACCGTCAACTCTTCCATGGATCCGATCCCCTCGCGGGGCGCGGGTTACTTCTCGTCGGTTGCTTTGTCGGCGCCGTCGTCCGCGGCGTCGGTCTCGTCCGCTTCGTCAGCGGCGGCTTCCGGTGCCTCGTCTGCGGCGGCTTCGGGCGCCTCGGCGGCGGCTTCGGTCTCGTCAGCCTCGTCGGCGGCGGCTTCCGGCGCTTCCTCGGCGGCGGCGTCAGCGGTCTCGACCTCGGCGGCGGCGTCAGCAGCCTCGGCTGCCTCGGCTTCGGCGGCTTCCGCGGCGGCCTTCGCCTCGGCCTTCTTCTCGTCGGCGGCCTTGCGGGCCTCCGCTTCGGCCGTCGCCTTCTCCTCTGCGCGGCGCGTGGCGGCGAGCTTCTCGCCCTCGGCCGCGTCGGCTGCCCGGCGGGAGGTCTTCGGGTCGCCGCCCAGCTCGACCGTGCTCTCCTCCTCGGACAGCGCGTCGGCCGTGGTGCCCTTCCGGTAGTGCTCCCAGACGCCTGTCTTCTTGAAGATCGAGACGACCGTGTCGGTCGGCTGGGCGCCCTCGTACAGCCAGTTGAGCGCCGAACCGGCGTTCACCTTGATCAGCGAGGGCTGGGTGCGCGGGTTGTAGGTGCCGAGCGTCTCGAGCGCGGGGCCGTCCCGCGACTCGGACTGGTCAGTCACTACGATGCGGAAGGAAGCCTGCTTCTTCCGGCCGGTCCGCTGAAGTCGAATCGTCGTTGGCATTGCCGTTCCTCTGTTACTGAAGCATCGAGCCGAGTCCGCGGCCGGCGGCGAGCCGTGGCGCGAGCTTGCCCATCTGCTTCATCATCTTGCGCATTTCCTTGAACTGCTTGAGCAGTCGGTTCACTTCCGAAACCGGGCGTCCCGAGCCCCGGGCGATGCGGGCGCGGCGCGATCCGTTGAGGACCTCCGGCCTTCTACGTTCTTCCGGCGTCATGGACAGCACGATCGCTTCCATGTGCCGGATCCGCTTCGGATCCACTTCGACCCCCTTGAGCATCTTCGGCTTCACGCCGGGGATCATCTTGAGCATGTTTTCGAGCGGACCCATCTTCTGGATCTGTCCCATCGCCGCGAGGAAATCCTCGAGGTCGAACTGTCCTCCCCCGAGAAGCTTCTTCTCGAGGCCCTTCGTCGCTTCGGGGTCGATCGACTGCTGCGCCTTCTCGACCAGCCCGACGATGTCGCCCATCTGCAGGATGCGGCCGGCCATCCGTTCCGCGTCGAAGGCGGTCAGATCGTCGGTCCGTTCCCCCGTCCCGACGAATTTCACCGGTACGCCTAGCACGCCGTGAATCGACAGAGCCGCTCCGCCGCGCGCGTCGCCGTCCATCTTCGTCAGCACCACGCCCGTGATCCCGACGGCCTCGTGGAACCCTTCGGCGATCCGCACCGCCTCCTGGCCCGTCATCCCGTCCGCCACGAACAGGACCTCGTGCGCTCCCGTCGAGCGCTTGAGCTCCTTGATCTCGTTCATCAGCACTTCGTCGGCCTGCAGACGACCCGCCGTGTCGATGATCACGTGCGTACGTCCCTCGCGGCGCGCTTCGTCCACCGCCTTCGCGGCAAGCTTCACGACGTCCGTCGAGTCCGCGTCCTGTACCATCGGCACGCCGATCGACTCCGCGAGCGTCGCGAGCTGTTCGCGCGCCGCCGGACGATACGGGTCGCACGCGACGAGCGTCGGACGCCGTCCTTCGCTCACCAGCCGCCGGGCGATCTTCGCGGCCGTGGTCGTCTTACCCGACCCCTGCAGACCGACCAGCATGACCACCGTCGGGGGCACCGTCGCCGCCGCCAGGTCCGCGCCGCCCGCTCCGCCGAGCACGTCCACGAGTTCGTCGTGGACGATCTTGACGACCTGGTCGCCCGGTCGGATCGACTTGAGTACGTCCTCGCCGAGCGCCCGCTCCTCTACGCGTCCGAGGAAGTCCCGGGTGACGCGAAAATTCACGTCCGCCTCCAGGAGGGCCCGGCGGACTTCGCGCAGGCCTTCCCGCAGCATCGGCGCGGTGATCACGCCACGGCTGCGCAGGCGTCCGAAGACGCCGTCCAGTCTTTCCCCGAGTTGCTCGAACATCACGGACTCCATCAAACAAAAGACGCGACGCCCGCCGGGCGATTCGCGTCCCTTCGGCCCATCCGCGTACGGAAGGGCCGCCGAAAGAGCCGTATATTATAGAGGGGAAAAGGCCGTCAGGCAATCATCCGAGCGAAACGATCTGGCTGCGGCCGGATCCTACGCTCACGTAGCGGATCGGCACCCCGGAGATCGCCTCCACGCGGTCGAGATAGGCCCGCGCGGCCGCCGGGAGGTCATCCCAGGCCCGGCAGTCGCTCGTCGGGGCGTTCCAGCCGGCCATCGACTCGTACACGGGGCGTACGCCGTCGAGCTGCTCGGTGCGCGGCGGGAAGTGCGACTGGCGCTGGCCTTCGATTTCGTAGTCCACCCCCAGCTTCACCTCGTCGAACGTGTCGAGCACGTCGAGCTTGGTGACGGCCAGGGCGGTGAGACCGTTGACGCCGGCCGCATGGCGCACGACCACGCCGTCGAACCAGCCGGGCCGGCGGGGACGCCCGGTCGTGGCGCCGAATTCGCCTCCGAGGTTACGCAGGTGCTCGGCCTCGGCGCCCTCGAGTTCCGTCGGCAAGGGTCCGTTCCCGACACGCGTCGTGTAGGCCTTCACGACGCCCAGCACCTCGTCGATCAGGGTCGGACCGATCCCGACGCCGACGGCGGCGCCGCCGGCCGTCGTGTTGGACGACGTAACGAACGGATAGGTGCCGTGATCGACGTCGAGCAGGGAGCCCTGTGCGCCCTCGAGCAGGACGCGCCCGCCGGTGTCGAGGCCTCGGCGGATCTCCGCGCCCACGTCGGTCGCCCGCGCCAGCAGCGCGGGGGCGACCTCCTCGAGCGCATCCATGATCTCGCCTGCGTCGGCGCGCTCCGGCGAGCCGTAGGATTCGAGCTTCTCGTTGGCGACCTCGCACCGCTCCGCGACGACCTGGCGGACGGCGCCCAGGTCGGCTAGATCGCACACGCGGACCCCCGAACGCGCAACCTTGTCCCGATAGGCGGGGCCGATCCCGCGCTTCGTCGTACCGATCTTGCCACCCTGGCTGTCCTCCCGGGCGCCGTCGAGCAGCTTGTGGTACGGCAGCACGAGGTGGGCCCGCCACGACAGGCCGAGGCGCTCCGAGATGCCGATGCCGCGACCCTCGAGCATCTCGATCTCGTCGGCGAGCGTCCACGGATCCACGACGACGCCATTGCCGAGCAGGCACCGCACGGTCGAGTAGAGCGCGCCCGACGGGATGAGGTGGAGGATGAACTCTTCTCCGTCGACCACCACGGTGTGGCCGGCGTTGGCGCCGCCCTGGTAGCGGGCGACGATCGACGCCTGTTCGGCGAGGACGTCGGTGATCTTGCCCTTCCCCTCATCGCCCCACTGGGCGCCGACGAGCACGACACAACGCGAGGTATCGCTGAACATGTCAGCCCTCCACGACGGCGTCGGCGAGCACGCCGGCGCGCACGAGGGCCTGGCGGATCGCGTCGCGGCTGGCGTCGTCGGGCGGCAGCAGGGGCGACCGCGGCGGCCCTCCCTCGAATCCGAGCAGATCGAGTGCGCATTTCACGCCCGGCACGCCCGTTCCGGCGACCACCGCGCGGTGCAGCGGGCCGATCCGTTCCTGCAGCCGGCCGGCCTCGACCGTGCGCCCGGACCGGAATGCCTCGTACAATTCGGTCGATTCGGCGGCGGACAGGAGGCCCACCGCGATGATGCCGCCGGCGGCCCCGATCTCGAGACCGGAGTAGAGATGCGTACCCGCGCCGACCAGCACGCTGGCCGAATCGCCGCAGACGTCGCACAGCGCCCCGAGGTTCTGCATGTCACCGGAAGAATCCTTGATTCCCACGATGTTGCCGTGCCGGATCAATGCCCCCACGAGGTCGGGCGCGAGGCCGACGGGCACGAACTTCGGCACGTGGTACAGTAGCACGGGGACCGGAGAGGCATCCGCGACCTCCCAGAAGTGGAGGCGCAGGACTTCCGCGGTCATCTGGGACTGAAAATAGAAGGGCGGAAAGACGAGAACCGCGTCGGCGCCCGCCGCTGCGGCCTCGCGGCACGCGCGGATCGTCGCGCGCGTCGACTGCCGGCCCGTTCCCGCGATGACCGTCGCCGCCTCGGGCAGCGTCTCGCGCGCCAAGCGGATGGTCGCCGCGAGCTCCGCCGGATCGAGCAGCGGCGCCTCGCCCGTCGACCCGCCGACCAGCACGCCGGCGATGGGCGAGGCCGCCCAGCGGCGCAGGTTGGAGGCGAAGGCCGCGAGGTCGACCTCGCCCGCGGCGTCAAACGGTGTCGAAACCGGAAGGTACACCCCGGAAAAATTCATCCGTCGCTGGAAACCTGTTGAGAGTGTCGTGTGAGTTCCGGCCCGAGATCGTCCTGCAGTATGCGCTCCCGCGCGCCGCCCGTCACGCGCCGCACGTCAGTAGCCCGACTGCTTGTCGACCAGGTTCGTCAGCGATTCGCTGCGAAGGTACCGGGCGAGGTTGTGGGCCATGAGGTCCGTCTGGCGCTCCCAGAACCGGGGGGAGATCGATCCCGCGTGGGGCGTATGCAGCACGTTGGGCAGGTCAAGCAGCGGGTTGTCGCGCTCGACCGGCTCGGTCGAGAACACGTCGAGGGCCGCGCCGCGCAGCCTGCCCTCGCGCAGGGCGTCAACGAGCGCCTCCTCCTCCACGATTGTGCCGCGCGCGAGGTTCAGCAGGACGCAGTCGCGGCGCAACGCGGCGAGAACGCCCGCGTCGACCAGGCCGACGCTGCCCGCCGTCTCCGGCAGTGCGAGCACCACGTAGTGCGCGTCGCTCACGGCCTCCAGCAGACGGTCGGGGCCGAACACCTCGTGGACCTCGTCGGGTTTCGGTCGGTCGGCGTTCGCGCGCACGGCCGTCACGCGCATCCCGAGGGCGTGGGCACGGCGTCCGATCTCGGAACCGATCCCGCCGTAGCCGACGACGGTCAGCCGGCTCCCGTCGATCTCGCGCAGCGGGTGTCCGTTCGCGGCCATCGCGTCGTACGGCCAGGGGTCCTCCGACCGGATGGCGATGTCGAGCCCGCGGGCGAAGTGGAGCATCCCGGCGAGCGCCCACTCCGCGAGCGGCGGCCCGTACACGCCGGCCGAGTTCGTGAACAGGATCTCCGATTCAGCCAGGGCCCCGGAGAGCGAGGTGCGGACACCCGCCGCCGCGGAATGCACCCACCGCAGGGCCGTGCCGCGCCGCACCACGGCCTCGGGCACGCCGAACCCGAAGTAGATCTCCGCCTCCTCGACGGCGTCGAGCACGGCATCGGGGACGCTGGCCACGCCGTCACCCGCCGCCGGCGCGGAGATCTCCACCGAATGCACTTCCCAGTCGGGGCCGGAGATATCCTGCAGTCGGCGCAGCGTATCGGCGGGCATCGACCAGGTGGGATAGGTGTCCGAGTGCATCCAGGCGACGAGGCGGTGGTGGGGCACGCGAGAACCCTACGCGTTCCGGGACGAGACTGGGCCGCCGAGGCCCATGCGGCCTCGCACCTCGACCATCGTCTCTTCCGCCACGCGCCGCGCGGTGGCCGCGCCGTCGCCCAGGATTTCCGACACGTGTTCGGGGCGCGCCCGGAATTCGGCCGCGCGCTCGCGCACGGGCGCAAGGTACTCCGCCAGGTTCGCCGCGAGGCGACCCTTGCAGTCGACGCAGCCGATGCCGGCCGTCTGGCACAGGATCTCGATGTCGTCGCGTTCCGCGAGCGGCGAGGCGAAGCCGTGCAGCGCGAAGACATTACAGACGTGCGGGTTGCCCGGGTCGTCCCTTCGCACGCGCGCCGGGTCCGTGACCGCGGTCCGCAGCAGAGATTTCAGCTCGGCGGGCTCGGCGAGAAGCGGGATCACGTTGCCCCGCGACTTCGACATCTTCGCGACCCCGTCGAGGCCGAGGACCCGCTTGCCCGCCGTGATCAGCGGCTGCGGCTCGGGGAAGTAGTCGCCGAACCGGCTGTTCCAGCGGCGCGCCACCTCGCGGGTGAGCTCGAGGTGCTGCCGCTGATCCTCCCCGACCGGGACGCGGTCGGCGCGGTACAGCAGGATGTCGGCGGCCTGCATGATCGGATAGTTCAGGATCCCGGCGTTGACGGCGTCGAACTGGTCGGACTTCTCCTTGAACTGGGTCATCCGGTACAACTCGCCGAGCGGCGTGACGCTGCCGATCAGCCACTGGAGCTCCGCGTGCTGCGGCACGTCGGACTGCACGAACAGCGTGCATCGGTCGGGATCGAGCCCGCTCGCGAGCAGGCCGATCGCCATGTCGAGGATGCGGGATGAGAGCTCCGCGGGTTCGTACGGGATCGTGACCGCGTGGAGATCGACCACGGAGTAGAAGCATTCGTACTCGTCGAGAAGGCGGACCCAGTTCTGCACCGCGCCCAGGTAGTTGCCCAGGTGCAGGTCGCCGGAAGGCTGGATACCGCTGAGAATACGGGGTTTGCGCTGACTCATTCGGCGTTAGGTTGGGGTCGGCGGATGGCGCGGCAGGGCGCTCGATCCGCGCGGTTCGGCAGGTCGCCGGAAGGTAGCCGCGGCCGGAAACGCGGGCAATGACGGGGGAGACCGCATGACGGGAGACCGCACGACGAGCATGCCGACAGCGGCCACACCGGCCGAGATGCTGGAAGTGGCTACCCGCGCCGCGCGCGCGGCCGCCGAGGTACACCGAACCGAAGCGGGCGACCTCGATCCGGCGGAGTGGGACGTGAAGGGGCGCTCGGACTTCGTGACGGAGGTCGACCGCGAAGCGGAGCGGAGGATCGTCGAGATCATCCACGCGGCGTTTCCGCACGACGCGATCCAGGCCGAGGAAGGCACGGGCGGGTCGGCGGGATCGGACGGACAGCCGGAGACGACCACCGCCGCCGCCCCCGTCCGCTGGATCGTCGATCCGCTGGACGGGACGACGAACTGGCTGCACGGCTACCCGGAGTATGCGGTCTCGATCGCGGCGATGGACGGCGGGGGCCTGGCGGCAGGCGTCGTCCTCAACTCGGCCGTCGACGAGTGCTTCGACGCCGTGCGTGACGGGGGCGCTCGCCGAAATGGGGAGCCGATCACTGTATCGCGCATTCGGGCGCTCGACCTCGCGCTCGTCGGCACAGGCTTCCCGTTCAAGCGCCTTGAGATCCTGCCGGCGTATCTCGAGACATTTTCCACCGTGCTGCGCTCGACCTCGGGGATCCGCCGCGCGGGCGCGGCCGCGCTCGACCTGTGCGACGTGGCGTGCGGACGGCTCGACGCGTTCTTCGAGTTCCATCTGATGCCGTGGGACGTCGCCGCCGGCGGCCTGATCGTCCGCGAGGCCGGCGGATACTTCGAACCCCTGCCCGTGCCGGGGTTGCCCGTCGAGGCGGGAGAGCTGCCCGCCGGTGGCTACGTCGCCGGCACGCCGGCCGTATGGGAGGCATTCCGGGCGCTCATGCCGTCCGTCTGACCTACCAGTTCTCGTCGGTTGTACTCGCTGCAGGGTGGTCGGTTTTTCTTCCGGTCAGGAGGAAGATAGTCGATCCGGCTGCGGGTGTGCCGGAGGAAGAACGGCGAGGACGATGTCGATCGTCGCCACGTCGCGGCCAGCGGCAGACAGGCCGACCTTTCCGAAGTGGAGGTTCCGGCGGCGGCGCACGCGCGCGGTCAGGATGAGTCGTTCGTCGTCCGGGTGGACGGGGTCGCGGAACTCGGCGTTGGCTCGCACCAGCCTCGGCCGGCCCACCGGGTCGGCGGCCCGCGCGTGGTCCGCCACGAGCTGACCGGCCGCCTCCACCATCAGGCAGCCCGGGAAGATCGGGTCGCCCGGGAAATGCATCTCGTATACCCAGTGATCCGAACCGACCTCGACTTCTCCGACGATCTCCGGCCCGCGATGATGGGTGATCCGCGCCAACTGGCGCATCGAGCCCTCGGGAAGGTAGACCAGATCGAGGTCCATGATTCCGGGATCTCGGCAATCCTCATCCGTGTGCGCTGTCATCGTGTGCATTCGTGGCCTGCCGGTCCTCTGGTTTCGGTGCGGCGTCACACAAGGGTACGCGGCCGAGGGGCGCGCGGATTACTTCGTGACAAGCCAGACGCCGGCGAACAGTAACACGATGCCGGCGCTTCGAACCGGATCGAGAAGCCTGACCTCCAGGCCGAACAGGCCGAAGTGATCGATCACGGAACCCGCGACGAGTTGCGCTGCGATGAGCGGCGCCACGGTGCTCGCGAGTCCGATCCGTGGGATAGAATAAGAAATCGCGGCGATGAGCACGAGTCCCAGGCCGCCGCTGAGCAGGGCGACGGCCGGCACTTCCCGCCACCTGGACAGGTGCCCACCGCCCATGATCACGAGTGGAACGCTGGCGATCAGCGCGCCGCCGAGGTGCACGACGAACGCGCTCTCGAGGCTGCCGATCCGCTGGCTCATCAGGCTGGCGAGCGGGCTCTGAATCCCGATCGCCAGCCCGCCAGCGAACGCGACCGCGAGCGCCACGAGGAGGGCCGTCACGGGGCGCGAGCCGTCATTTCTCCTCGTCGTCCGCCTCGCCGATCTCGACGGCTTCTACGGCGCCCTCGGCATCGTCCTCGGCATCGTCCTCGTCTTCGTCGACATCGTCGCCCGCCTCGAGCGCCTTCGGCGTCTCGTTGGACCCGGCCGCAAGCAGGCCCATGTCGCGCTTCAGCGCGAGCAGGCGATCCTCCACGTCCTCGTCGCTGTCGGATTCGAGCAGCGAGAACTCGCGGGTCAGGTCGTCGCCGGTGAGGTCCTCGGTCACCTCGGCCGACGCGATCGCCTTGCGCTCGGTATCCTCGATCTTCTCGACCATCTGGTCGAACGCGCGGAAGGCGCTCTTGTCCTGCAGGCCGGCCATCGTGTCGTGGATGCGGCGCTGCGCCTGGGCGCGCTTCTGCTTGGCGATCAGCAGATTCTTCTTGCGCTTGGCTTCTTCGATCTTGGCATTCAGCTGGCGCAAGGAGTCCTTCAGCCGCTCCGTCTCCTCGCGATGCTTGAGCCACTGTGCTTCCATCTCGGCCGCGTTGGAGGCGTGCTCCTGTCCGCGGACGAGGGCCTGCTTGGCGAGGTCGTCGCGCCCCTCGCGCACTGCGAGACGGGCCCGGCGCTCCCATTCTTGCGCCTGCTTCCGCTCGTCCTCGACCTGCATCCGCAGCTTCCGCTCGTCCGCGATCGCGACGGCCACTTCCTGCTTCGCCTGCGCGAGCTGCTTGCGCATGTCTTCGATGACCTGCACGAGCATCTTTTCGGGGTTCTCCGCCTTCGCGATCAGGTCGTTGATGTTCGACCGGAGGAGGCGGGAGAGTCTTTCGAAGAGTCCCATGTCAGTCAGCCCGTGTGAGTTGGTCTCTGTGCGACGTCAGGGCGATGGAGAGGCTCTCCAGCGACGCCTGGAACTCGGAGAAATCGAGATTCTCAACTTCGAGCGCGTCGGTCAGTACGACCTCGCCGTCTTCGACCCCGTATGCGCCGTGCACCAGATCCGTTGCGTTGAGCTCGAGGAGTCGGCCGTAGAGCGCCAGACGTTCTTCGTCGTCGACCGGCACCCCCCGGACGGCGGAGCGCATCACCACGAGCGGCGGGGAGTAGCTGACCACGACCGACGCGCTCCCGCTGCGGTCGGGATCGACGATCCACAGGTTCTCGCCGATTTCCTCGAAATCGAGCTCCATCCTGATCATGAAGCTTTCGAAGTCTTCGCGACTGATCATCAGATGTCATCCTCGGGTTCGGCGGACAGCGAAGCTCGGGACGGCGCTTCCAGCAGCCGCGTCAGAAACTCCTGCTTCTCCGCCAGTTCATGCACCTGGTCGCTCAGAAGCTGCACTTGCTCCTCGAGCCCCGTGATGCGGCGCGCTCCGTCGTCGCCGGAATCCAGCGACGGGCGGCTCGCCCTCGACTCGATCGCGCTGGCGAGCGAGTGCGCGAGCGGCGAGAGAACGAACACGATCACAAGCACGATCAGAATCCAGACCGGCATCGTCGTCGTCGCTCCCTTCGCGGCTCCGTTTGGTCGCCCTTCCCTACGGTCGGGCGCTTCGTCGAGTTTCGGCGCCTGCGGACCCGGGAGGCGCCGCGTTCACGACACCGGGTGTTCGACAGGCTTCACGGTAATGCCTCAGGCGCCGACCGTCACGCCGATCCTGTCCTTGAGGTAGCGCCCGGTATAGCTACCCTCAGCCTCCGCAATTTCTTCGGGGGTGCCGGTCGCTACGACCATGCCCCCCCCGGATCCGCCCTCGGGGCCGAGGTCGATGATGTAGTCGGCCGTCTTCACGACGTCGAGGTGATGCTCGATCACGATGACGGTGTTTCCGAGGTCGACGAGGCGGTGCAGGACCTCGAGCAGGATCCGGATGTCCTCGAAATGGAGGCCGGTGGTCGGCTCGTCGAGGATGTAGACCGTCCGTCCCGTCTGACGCTTCGACAGCTCGGAGGCGAGCTTGACGCGCTGCGCCTCACCGCCCGATAAAGTGGTGGCCGACTGCCCGAGCGTGATGTAGCCGAGACCCACGTCCTCGAGCGTCTGCAGCCGCGACGCCACCCGGGGGATCGCGACGAAGAACTCGAGCGCTTCGCTGACGGTCATCGCCAGCACGTCCGCGATGCTTCGGCCCTTGTAAAGGATCTCGAGCGTTTCGCGATTGTAGCGGCGGCCGCGGCACACGTCACACGGCACGTACACGTCGGGCAGGAAGTGCATCTCGATCTTCACGAGCCCGTCGCCACGGCACGATTCGCAGCGGCCGCCCTTCACGTTGAAGCTGAACCGTCCCGGTTCGTACCCGCGGATCCGCGACTCCGGGAGCCGGGAATAGAGCTGGCGGATCGGATCGAACAGCCCGGTATACGTGGCGGGGTTCGAGCGCGGGGTGCGCCCGATGGCGCTCTGGTCGACATCTATGACCTTGTCGACGAGTTCCATCCCCTCGATCTCATCGTGGGCGCCTGCGGGCGTCCTGGCCCGGTGCAGCACACGGGCGAGACCCCGCCACAGCACGTCCTCGACGAGCGTCGACTTGCCCGAACCGGAGACACCGGTGACGGCGATGAACGTCCCGAGCGGGAACGCCACGTCGATGCCGCGGAGGTTGTGCTCGCGCGCGCCGCGCACGACGAGGCGCTCCCCCTCGCGTTCGGGGCGCCGCGTCACCGGAACGGGAATCTCGCGTTCGCCCCTCAGATACGACCCGGTCAGCGATTCGGGCTCCGCCAGCAGGTCCTCGATCCCGCCGGAGACGATGACCCTGCCCCCGTGACGTCCGGCCCCGGGGCCCATGTCGACGATGTGGTCCGCCGCACGGATAGTCTCCTCGTCGTGCTCCACCACGAGCACCGTGTTGCCGAGGTCGCGCAGCGCCTCCAGCGTCCCGAGGAGGCGGCGGTTGTCCCGCGGATGCAGACCGATGCTCGGCTCGTCCAGCACGTACAGGACACCGACGAGGCGGCTGCCGATCTGCGTCGCGAGGCGGATGCGCTGGGCCTCCCCGCCCGCGAGGGTATCGGCTGAACGGCCGAGCGTGAGATAGCCGAGGCCGACCTCCACGAGGAAGCGGAGACGATCGGCCACCTCCTTGAGGATCGGACCGGCGATCTCTGCCTCCAGCCCGGCAGCGTCGAGGTCGGCGGCCGTCGCCGCGATGAACTCGTGCGCCACGTCGATCGGCCACTCGACGAGGTCGGTGATCCGCTCGCCGCCCACCGTGACCGCTCGGCTCTCGGCGCGAAGCCGCCCGCCCCCGCAATCCGTGCAGCTTCGAGCCGTCATGTAGTCGTGCAGCGAGTGCCGCACCGAGTCGCTGTCCGTCTCGTGATAGGTTCGGCGGATGTTCTCCAGGTACCCTTCCCAGTCGAGGTCCGGGTCGCCGTACAGGATCGCCTCGCGCTGCGAATCACTCAGTTCGGACCACGGCTGGTTGAGGCTGAAGCCGTGCGCCTTGGCCACGCGCGGAAGGACGACGCGCTTCAGGCGTCCCGTCGGAACCCCCAACGCGACGAGCACGCCTTCGAGAATCGAGATGCGCTCGTCGGCGAGCGCCCGGTCGAGCTCCGGCTCGAGGCGGACCCCGAGGCCGTCGCAGGCCGGGCAGGCTCCATACGGCGAATTGAAGCTGAACTGGCGCGGCTCGAGCTCGGCGATACTCGTCCCGCACGACGTGCAGGCGTAGTGCTCGCTGAACACGTGGGTCTCCGGGCCGCCGCCGGCCGCCGGGTGGTGGCTCACCTCGACGGTGCCGTCCGTCATGCGAAGCGCAGTCTCCACCGACTCGGCGATCCGCTGATGCCCGTCGGGCCGCAGCACTAACCGATCGATGACGACGGAGATGTCGTGGTTCGACCGGCGGTTCAGCTTCGGTGGATCGCTGAGGTCTACGAGCTCGCCGTCGACCCGGGCGCGCACGAATCCGGCTTTCAGGCTGTCCGCGAAGAGTTCCCTGAACTCGCCCTTCCTGCCGCGCACGAGGGGCGCCAGGATCTCGATCCGGTCCTCGGCGGGCCACGCGACGACCTGCGACGCGATCTGCGTGGGCGAGCCGCGGCGGACGGGACGTCCGCAGTCGGGACAGTGCGGCGTCCCGGCCCGCGCCCACAGGAGGCGCAGATAGTCGTAGACCTCGGTCACGGTTCCGACGGTGCTGCGGGGGTTCCGGGCGGTACCGCGTTGCTCGATCGCGATCGCCGGGGAAAGGCCGTCGATCTGGTCGACGTCGGGCTTTTCCATCACGCCGAGGAACTGGCGGGCATAGGCCGACAGGGACTCGACGTAGCGCCGCTGACCTTCCGCGTAGATTGTATCGAACGCGAGGGAGGACTTGCCCGAGCCCGACAGGCCCGTGATCACCGTGAGAGACCCGCGCGGGATCTCGACGTCGACGTTCTGAAGGTTGTGCTCACGCGCGCCGCGGACGACCAGGTCTTCGTGCGCGAACGTCCCGCCGTTCTTCGCCATCCCGCCGTTCTTCGCCATCACGCCGTTCTTCGCCATCACGCCGTTTCGCCCCGCCACAGGTCCTCGATGGCCTCGCGGCGACGGACGACTTCGTACCCCTCCGCGTCGAGCAGGACCTCTGCCGGTCGCGGACGCGAATTGTAGTTCGACGCCATCACGAAGCCGTAGGCGCCCGCATCGCGCACGACCAGAAGGTCGCCCGGATGCACGTGGTGGAGCGCCCGTCCGGTCCCCAGAACGTCGCCCGATTCGCACGTCGGCCCGAGCACGTCGACCGTCTCGGGGCCGGACGCCTCGCCGCCATGCCGGTTCCGGGCGACCGGCTCGATCCGGTGCTGCGCTCCGTAGAGCGCGTAGCGGCCGAAGTCCGTGAAACCCGCGTCGCAGACCAGGGCCGGCGTGCCGCCCGGTTCGCGGCGGTACAGCACCCGCGTCAGGAGCACACCCGCGCGCGCCATGACCGATCGACCCGGCTCGAAGCGCGACGAGAGGCCGGTTCCCGCGAGGCGGGTGTCGAGCGCGGCGACCAGCGGCCGCGGGTCGGGATCCTCATCGGACGCGTAGTCGACGCCGAGGCCGCCGCCGAGGTCCAGTTCGCGCACCGGATGGCCCTCCGCCGCGAGCCGCTCGGCGAGCGGTAGCAGGACATCGAGCGCCCGGTCCCACGGATCCAGCGTGGCGATGCCCGATCCGAGGTGGACGGCCAGCACTTCGGGCGTCACGCCCGGCGCGTCGGCCAGCCGTCTCCAGATGTCCGGGATCTCGTCGGGCGCGTAGCCGAACTTCGCGTCGGTGCGACCCGTCTCCAGCGACGGATGGGCACCGGCGCGAATGCCGGGCCGCACGCGCAACCCGACCCGCGTCGGGCGCGCTTCGCTCGCCGCCTCGATCGCCGCGTCCACCTCGTGGTCGGCCTGCAGGACGACGAGCGCGAGCCCCGCCCCCATGGCGTCCCGCACGGTCGCGGCATCCTTGGGGACGCCGCCGAGCAGAATGCGCCCGGCGGGAAAGCCCGCCTCTTCGGCGCGGGCCCGCTCACCGGGCGTGGCGACTTCGACCCCGATCCCCAGGGCGCAGAGCCGGCGCAGGATCCCGAGGTTCGTGTTGGCCTTCGCCGCGAAAAATACACGGGCGGGATCCCCCGCCGCCTCGACCCAGCGCCGCGCCCCGCGATCGAGCTCCGGCCCGGAATAGACGTAGGTCGGGGTGCCGACCTCCGCCGCGACCGCTTCCAGTGCTTCGCGCTCGAAACCCCGGGGCCCGCTCATCTCGGCACCAGGATGCGACCCGCCAGCGGATCCACCTTCGCCTCGATCGGCGTGACGCCGCGAACCTGTCCGTCTATCTGCACAGCGACCTCCGGGTCACTCTCGATTTTCACTTCCTGCGCCTGCAGGAAGAACATGCGCTCGTCGCTCGCGTACTTCTTGGTGGACATCTTCCACAGGATTCCGGCCATGTCCGGCAGGTGCCGCGGTGAGAAGATCGCGACGTCCAGCAGCCCGTCCTGGAAATCGGAACGCGGCGCGACGCGGACCTCGACCGGGAGCGAGCCCGCGCCGATGAGGCCGGCGTTGGCCAGCAGCACCATCGTCGCCTCCACCTCGATCTCCTGCCCGTCGGCCGTGATCAGAAAGTTCGCGATCTTGTTGGTTATCGCGTGCTTGATTCCCGAGTACAGGTAGGCCAGCATCCCCAGCCGGTTCTTGAGCTCGGAGGTCGCGCCCGCCATCACCTCCGCGTCGAGCCCGGCGCCCGCGATGAGCGCGAAGTGCTCGTGCCCGACCTTGCCGAGATCGATCTTCTCGACGCGCCCCTCGACGGCGACGCGGACGGCGTCCTCGAGGGAGTCCGGAATGCCGAGATTGAGCGCGAGCTGATTGCCCGTTCCAAACGGCAGGATCGCCACCGGCATCTCGGTGCCGGCAGTGCCGCGCAGGGCCAGCGCGATCGACCCGTCGCCACCGGCGGCCACCACGGCCCGATACCCGAGCTCGCTTGCCCGGCTCACCACGCCGAGGGCCTCGGCCTCCGTCTCCGTCTCCACGATGTCGAACGCGACGCCGTGCATCGCCATCGCGCCGGCGATGCGGCGCCGTAGCTGTGCCGGCTGCACCCCGGCCGCCTTCGGATTCAGCAGAACCAGGAAGCGCTCGGAATTCGGGATGATCGGCAGGTGGTTCTCCAACTAGAAGCCTGTCATGGCTTCCAGGCGGGCGACGCGCTCCGCGGTCGGCGGGTGCGTCCGGAACAACTTCGTGAACCCGCCGGCGCTGAGGGGATTCACGATGCACAGGTGGGCGGCGCTCGGATTCACGTTCATTGGGACCGCTCTGGCGCCCCGCTCGAGGGCCTGGAGCGCCCGGGCCAGGCCCAGCGGGTTGTCGGATATCTCGGCCCCGAGGCGGTCCGCACGGAACTCCGCGGTCCGGCTGATCGCCATCTGGACCAGCATGGCGGCGAGCGGCGCCAGGATCAGCATGAGGAGGCCCCCGACGAGCCCGCCGCGCTCGTCGCGCCCGCCGAACCAGAATCCCATGCGCGCGAGGAACACGATGGCCCCGGACAGGGTCGCGGCCATGGTGCCGGTGAGCATGTCACGGTTCTTGACGTGGGCGAGCTCGTGAGCGATCACGCCCTCCAGTTCGGGGGCATCGAGCACCCTCAGGATTCCGTTGGTCACGCAGACGACGGCCTTCTCGGGGCTGCGGCCCGTCGCGAAGGCGTTGGGCTGCTCCGAGGGGGCAATCGCCACGACCGGCATCGGCAGGTCCGCCTTCCGCCGCAGGCGATCGACGATCTCGTAGAGCTGGGGCGCCTGTTCGGGCGTGACCTTCTGTGCCTTATACATCTTCAGCACGATGCGGTCGCTGAACCAGAAACTCCCCACGTTGAACAGTGCGGCCAGCGCGAAGGCGGGCAGCATCATGCTTCGGCCGCCGAGGATTCCGGCGATGGCCACGAACATCGCGGTAAGGACGGCCATCAGGCCGAAAGTCTTCGCGTAGTTCATGTACTCCTCCTGTGACTCGTTGGGAACCCGAAAGATACGACCTCCGGGACGCCAGGTCACGTCCTGGCGCCGGGGGGTTCTCTGCGGGGCGGCAAGCGACACGCCACAGTTCTTCGGGCAGGCTTCAGAAGTCCCAGGTCCGGAAGAGCATCAGGCGATAGGTGCGGTCGCTGAAGGCGCTCAGGCTGTTGCCGTACGCCGAGTACCGCCGGGCCCGGTCCTCCGTGGTGAACTCGAGGCGCCAGTGGGGGAGGAAGGTCCACTCGACGGCGGCGCCGGGGAGCAGCCCGCCGAAGGGCTGCGTCGCGCTGACGAAGATGTCGGAGGTCAGGTAGCGGCCGATCTCGACCTCGGTCCCGTACAGCAGGTTCCCGGTGGTGTTGCCGCCAAACGCGCTGCCGCTGCCCGTGGAGCGGATGTCCAGGTAGTCGATGAGGCCGACGCCGTCCACCAGCACCTGCGAGAACTGGCTGCCCACCTGGCCGATCAGCCCCTCGCGCAGTACGGAAGCGGCGAGGTCGCTGCCGGCCGCGCCCGCCCCGAGACACGGACTGGCGAACACCAGATAGCAGATGCGCTCGGAGTCCGGGAGCGGCGGGTTGCTGCTCGTCGTCATCACCGGGCTGAGCGACGTGCCGCCCACATGCACGGTGATCTCGAGCGGACCGATCTCGGACCGCGTCCGGAAGACCGCGTCGATGTCGAGGTTCGGATCCATGCCGGGCGAGCCGACGAACCGTACGACGCCGCGCTCGATCTGCAACTGTCGCGAGAGGATGCTGGTGATGTCGGTGCTCTGACCGATGCTGTAGCGGAACGACCCGCGGAGCAGATTCAGCGAACCGAAGGCCGCGAGCTGGCCGACCTGCTGATCCATCGTGACGTCGAGCGTACCGGCCAGCTCCACCTCGATCGCGTCGGACCTCAGCCACAGGTCCGGCCCGACCTGGATTTCGGCGTCCATCCGCATGTTCTGCAGGAACGGATTGCGAGTCGTCTCGAACAACTGCTGCTCCATGACAATCGTCGTGTCGATGAGCGCGTAGATGGCGGGATCGCTCAGATCCACCGCCTGCTGCTGCTGGAGGAAGCGGTCGGTCCGGATATCGCCCTCGGAGAGCTGCAGGCGTCCCGTAAACTCCGGGCGTGCGAAGCTCCCGTTCAGCTCGCCCGCGCCATCGATCCGGAAACGGGCGTTTCGACGGTCCATGCCCCGAAAGTTGGTCGCCCGGAAGTCGAGATCGAAGCCGACGTCCCTCAAGTCCGCGAGCTGGAGCGCTCCGCTGATGTCGGCGAAGCCGCCGGCAGAGGAGCGGATACTCAGGGTATCGATGCGCGCATTCGAGCCGGCGTAGACGACCCGGCCCTCGATCCCCTGGAGGCGAACGCCGAGCGAAGGCACGAACATCGCCGCCCGATGCACTTCGGTATCCCCTTCGAACTGGAGGGCGGAGGGTTCGCCGGTCACCTCGACGCGGCCACGAGCGTAGCCGGTCACGTCGCGGATGGTGCCCACGCCGAGTTCCAGCGCGTTCAGCGGCATACTGTCGACGTCGATCACGAAGTTGAGCGGATCCTCGAGCAGACGCTGCTCCATGGGGCGAAGCGCGAGATCCGCCCGGACGAACCCGTCGATCCGCGCCAGGTCACGCCCGCGGGACGTGATCGCCCCGCCGAGCGCGAGCCGCCGGCCCGAATAGCTCAGATCCGCGGAGAGACCGTCGTAGCCCAGGCCCGCGATGGCGGGCTGCACGATGTCGAGGTGCGCGTCCCACAGCGGAGCGTCCGCCGTCCCGCGCACGGTGGCCCCGAATGTCAGCTCGCCCGCCAGGCCGTGCGGATTGCCGATTATCTCCAGCGCGTTCTCCAGGCGGATGCCCCGCATCGCGAGGTCGAGCTCCACCTGTCCGGAGTCGGGCACGACGCCGCCGAGCTGGATCAGCCCGCCGCCGTCTCCGACGAACGTGACGTCGCGGGCGGCGAAACCGGCGGGAGTATGCTCCACGACCGCCGTATCCCGCAGCGTCAACTCTCGCGATCCGAATCGGACATCGAACTGCTCGATCCGCGCGCGCTTCTCCGTCTCCGTCCAGTCGAGTTCGGTGTGCATGTTCACCGTGAAACTCGTGTCCCTGCGCGCGCTGACCTCGAGGGTGCTGTGGGCCGCGTCGCGGCGGTCCCACCGCACGCCGAGTTCGTCCAGGCCCCGGCCGAGCACGTCCGCGTCGACGGCCGACAGGCGGACCGTGACCGTGTCGAGGGCCCTCGGATTGGGGACGTCGACCGTGAGCTGCAGCGAATCGGCGCGCTGGCCGGCGTACGCGAACTCATGCGCCGTCACACGGCCGCCGAATGAGAAGCGATGCATGTTGCCGTAGACGACGCCAAGCGCGGTCGCGCGGCCCGCCAGCGTATCGGGCTCGGCCGGCTGATCCGATCGATCGCCGAACCCGACCGCCTCGGGAACGTCCTGCGGGACGTCGAACTCCGCGAACAGGCTGCTCACGTCCGGGGCCTCGCGCGCCGGGTTGCGACCGGGGACGATCCAGTCGTTCCACAGCGACAGATCCGGCGCGGAGATGTCGAGGATCAACGAGCCGCTCCTCTCCTCAATCAGGCCGAACGAACCGCGTCCGTCCACCGATCCGACATCGGTCCGGATCGCAAACGTGTCGGCGACCGCCAGCCCTTCGCTGAGGGTGAACCGCATGAGGCTCGTGTCCACCCGGGCGCCCTCGATCAGGGACGGGAGGATGGTGAGGTCGAATCGCGCCCGGAGGGTCGCCGGATCCGTTCCCGTCCCGACGACGCGGCCTTCGACGGCGAGCTCCGTTTCGAGTCCGTTCTCCATCCACTGGCTCGCCTGGATCCCCTCCGCGAGCAGGCTGGCGTCGTACGTCTTCTCCTCCGCCTCGAGATCGAAGCGCCCGTCGAAGTTGACCCTCCCGCGCGGCGTCGCGAAGTCGGCGACGATCCGCAGGTCCCCGAGGCGGCCGCGGGCGGACATCGGTCCCCTGACCTCCCCGCGGAGCCGATCGCGCAGTTCGGGGTCGGGGATCCACGGATCGATTGCCCGCACCGCGAGCGGCTGGAAGTCGAACGCCACGTCGAGCATCGACCGGTCGGGCGAGGACAGGTCTATCGTCCCGGACCCCGTGAGCGAGGAGCGTTCCCCCGTCGCAAGCACGTGGTCCGTGTCGATGGTGAACGCGAAGCGCTCGCCAGCCGTGCCGTCGAGGCTGGCGGTCCCCGTCGCCCGCCCTGCGAAGTTCGGCTCGATCCCCACGGCGCGGATCCAGCGGGGTTCGAAGTTGCTCATCTCGATCCGCAGATCGCTCATCAGCCGCGGCTCGACGAGCGCGAGCCCACCGTCGAGCATCACCTGCGAGGGCGCGGCGGGATCGGCGACACCGGGCGGATCGGCCAGCTCGAGGTCGGCTTCCAGGTCGAGCAGCGTGATCGGGCCGCGGCCACTCAGCGTGCCGGTGACGACGCCGTCGATCAGGGGCTCCCTGTCGAGCAGATCGTCCACCATGCTGAGCCGGACCCGAGGAAGGCCCAGCGCCATGCGGCTGAACCTGGGAGGATCTTCGAGGTGAATGGCGAATCCGCCCGTCATCCGCGATTCATCCACCCGGATGTCGGCGTCGTCCACCTCGGTGACCATGACGTAGTCGGGGCGTGTATAGAGGCGGAGATGTGCCGGGCCGCCGCCGTGGTCGGGCAGCGGCACGGTGAGGAACTGGATGTCCTCGAAGCCCAGCGGCTCGGCCTGGAGGTCGAACCCGAACTGGACCGGGTCGGTCGCCCGGACCCACCCGTCGCCGGCGAACACGCTGGTCGGGCTTTCGAGTCGCTCGATGATCACTGCGACGGAGTCGCGGAAGGTTGCGGAACCGTCGAAGCGGACGATGCGGTGGTCCTGTTGGACGGCCTGGGCGCGAGCGGCGAGTCCCTCGATCTCGAACCGCATGGGCCTGAGCGGGTCGACGATCCTTACCAGGGGAAACAGCCCCGACAGGGAGTCGAGCCGAATCACCCGCTCGTAGCCGCCCGCCTCGGCCGGCAGGATCCGCCACAGGGCCTCGTCCCCGGGCGGACCGTCCCACGGCGAGCGGACCTCGAACTCGCCTTCGTGCACGGCCAGGTCCGTGAGCAGCACGCGCGCGGCGCCCGGCCCGCCGCCGTCGTCGCCGGCGAAGATCCGTTCGTAGTTCCAGGTGCCGTCGGAGTCCTGCAGCAACCGGAGGCTCGCCCGGCGAATGGACACCGCGCTGAATCGGTACGTGCCGAGCAGCAGGCTGACGGGGTTGTACTCCATGCGGACGCTGTCCAGCTCGACGAACGGCTCTCCCGCCGCGTCGCGGATGACGAACCGGGCGAGCAGCACCCTCGAGACGAGATTTCCCCCGAGGATCGGCCCGAACTCCACGTCCCCCGTCACCAGCTTGTCGAGCTCGCCCTCCACGAACGACGCGACCGCCTGCCGGCCGAGCACCGTCTGCGTGAGCAAGAGCGAACCGGCCGCGAGGGTGAGCGCTGCGAGACCGATCAAGGTGAGGAGGAGGCGCGCGCCAACCCCCAGACCGCGCCGGATGCGGCCACGCTCGCGCGGCGGATCGGCGCCGAAGTCCTCGGGAAACATCACGCCCCGCCCGGCAGGTCGCGGATCACGTCAGAACGCCTCGCCGATCGACAACTGGATCTTCACGCGCCGGAGAAACTCGGTCAGGGCGTCGGGGTCGTCGAAGCCGAACGGATCGTACGGAATCGTGCGGTTCAGCTCCTGGATGTCCCCGTTCTCGAGCAGCGCGACCACCGGCTTATCGGGCAGCGAGGCCGGGTTGTAGCCGAAGTCGAGACGCAGCGGGCCGATCGGGCTGCGGAACCGGACGCCGACCCCCGGCGTGAACACGAGCGCCGTCCGGTCCGAAAGTGACTGCCATACCTGGCCGGCATCGAGGAAACCGACGAGGGTGAGGCGGGAGTTCAGGTCCGAACGCAGCTCGACGCTCCCCTCGAGCACCGCGTTGCCGCCGGCCGGCCGCTCGTCGAACTGCGAGGGCTCCAGGCCGTCGATGCAGGTGTCGAGGTCCTGGTCCGGACAGTCGGACTCGACGTCGACGACGAGGACAGTGGAACCCAGGAGGTTCGGGCCGAAGCCGCGGACGCTCTGGGCGCCTCCCGCGAAGAATCTCTTGCGGGGGTGGACGACGGCGCGGGCGCTGGTCGTTCGGAAGGCCTGCGTTCCCGAAGGGTCGATCCACCCGAACCGGATGTGGCCCGCCAGCACCCTCGCCTCGTCGAGCGGGTAGAACGCCGCCGCGTTGAGGGAGGTTCTGATGTACCGGTAGTCGGACGCGGTCAGCGAGCCCGCGTACTCCACCTCCGCCGTCGTGTAGTAGCCGCTCCGGGCGGAGAACGGGTTGTCGGTCCGATTGATGGCCATGAGGAGGGCGACCGGAGAGAGCCAGCGGGCCTCGGACAGCACGCTGATGTCCTCGGGGGTACAGAAGCCGAAGTTCACGCAGAAATAGACGTCCGCGGACTGCTCGCCGAAGGACGTGCGCTCGGGCCGCACCGCCGCGGTCAGCACCATCTCGGGCGTGAGCCGGTGCGTGAGCGCTACCTCCCCGCCGATGCTCTGCCGCACGAACAGGCCGGGTACGGTCTCCTCTTCGGCGTATACGCTGGCCCGCACGGAATTGCGTCCTCCGGTGAACACGGGCTGTTCGAACGCGGCCTCTACGCGGTAGTTGAGCTCCTGGAACACCGGCTCTTCGCTCACGTCCGTGCAGGGGAAGTCTCCCTTGAGCTGGCGGGCCAGGAGGTTGGACAGCCGGGTCGTCAGCCGCAGCACTCGGCCCTGGCCGAAAAAATTCCGGTTCGTCAGACTCGCCTGCACCTGTACGCACTCGTCCGTCTCGACGCCCAACCCTACCGCGACCGTCCGCTTGGGCGCGACGGCGACCTGGATGCGCAGATCGATCAGCGTGTCCGTATCGGTTCGCCGCTGCGACGTGATGGTCGCGAAGCGCAGCGCCTCGAGATTGTAGAGCCGGCGCTGGCTCTCGATGATCTCGCGATCGCGGAACACGTCTCCGGAGTCGAAGGACACCAGCGTGCGGATGATGTCGTCGCCGACCGCGCCCGATCCCTCGACGACGATGTCCCCGATCCGCACGCGCGGGCCGGGAGCGATGCGGAGGCCGACGTCGGCGTCGAGGGTGCCACGGGGGATGAAGTAGTCCCGCAGCACCGTCGCGTTCACGTAGCCGCGGTTCCGCAGCTCTTCGGTCAGCCGCCCTTCGCCGAGCGCGAGCGCCGCGAGGTCGAGCGGATCGCCCTCGCGCATACCGACCAGCTCCCGCTGGCGCTCGGGCGCGACCAGGCTGTCGGCGCCCTCGAAGAGCAGCGAGCGGATGAGGGTCGGATCGTGTTCGTCGATGATGAACCGGATGCGCGCCGTCCGCTCCGAACGCTCGATCAGCGTGTCGACCTCCGCCTGCCGGTAGCCACGCTGACGGTAATAGAGCTGCAGCCGGAGGCGGTCGAGCGGAAGCTCCCCCTCTTCGAGATACTGTCGCTGGTGGGCAAACCCGATGTCCGTCAGCGGACACAGGGGCAGCGGAAAATAGAACAGGAACGAGCGACAGGTGGTCGCGCGGGTGAGGATCGCGGTCTCGAGTTCGGCCGACGGAAGCTGATCGTTGCCCTCGAACGCGATCTCGACGACCTCGAGTTCCGCCGCTTCCTGCGCCGGCGCCGCGCGCGCGCCAGGAAAGCTCGTGACCACGGCGGCCACGAGCAGCGGCATCACCGCCCGCCGAGCCGACCGCGGGGTGGCGGTTCGATTCACGTGCGGGCCGGAGCTTCCGCCGTCCGCGTTGGTTCCCGCGCCGCCCCGGCGCGACTCCGGTTCATCATCCACAGGCCGACGACGACGAGGCCGAGGCTGATGGCCTGGGCCAGCGTCAACGCCCCGAGGAAACGGTCGTCTTTCGCGCGAAAGAACTCCACGATGAACCGTTCGAGCCCGGCGAGGATCATCCACAGCGAGAACAGCCACCCGGCCGGCCGGCCCTCGCCGCGCAGCTTCCACAGCACGGCGAAGATCAGGAGCGACATTCCCACCTCGTAGAGTTGGGTGGGATGTACCGCGAGCACCGCCGCGTCGGGAACGGAGGCGGGAATCGAGACGCCGAAGGCCTCGCGCAGGTTGCCCGCCGTGCTGGGCGGAGCGCCCTGGGGGAACGCGATCCCGACCCAGCTGTCCGTCGGACGTCCGTAGTCGTCGCCGACGAGGAAGCATCCGATTCTTCCCAGGGCGTAGCCGAGGGCAAGACCCGGCGCGAGGAGATCGGCCACGGGGGGCGCCGGCAGGCGATGCCGGCTGACCATCAGGATCACGCCCACGGTGCCCCCGAGCAATCCACCGTACCACACGAGGCCCGCGCGGGAGAACAGCATGCCCAGCGGATCCTGCACCGTGAGCGGCCAGTTGAGAAACACGTAGTAGAGCTTCGCCCCGAGGATGCCGCCGACGAGCGCACCGAGCAGCAGGTCGCCCGCGACTTCCGGGTCGCGGCCGACCCGCGCGAACTCCAACCGGGTCACCTGGTAGGCGGCGAGGAACGCGAGAGCCATCATCACGCCGAACGACGTGATGGTCAGCGGTCCGATGACCGGAAGATCCAGCGTGATCAACTCGGGGTACATTGCAGGTCCCTTAGAAAGCCTGTTGAAGAACCGGGGCGATCCACGCTCGTGAACGGCTCGAGACCGGGGAACGCATACGAAGGATCGGCATTCAGGCCGAGGTCCGCACGTTCCCCGTCAAGCAGACGCCGCCGCGCCACCCGCGCGATCATCGCGGCATTGTCGGTCGCCAGCCGTGGCGGCGGCGCATGCACGCGCGCCCCGCCAAGCTCCGCGTCGAATCGCTCGCGGAGCCGGCCGTTGCGTGCGACCCCCCCGCCCAGCAGCACTGCGTCGCAGCCTGCCAATTCCAGCGCGCGCCGCGTCTTGGCGACCAGCACGTCGAGCACCGCCTCCTGGAATTCGGCGGCGAGGTCCGGCCTGGCCGCCTCTACCGCGGGCTCGCCCCCGTCCTCGCGGATGCCTGCCACGAGGAGCGCGGCCGCCGTCTTCAGGCCGCTGAAGGAAAAATCCAGCCAGCCGGCGTCGGTCGGCCGGTCAGTGGAGGCGAGCATCGGCCGGGGCAGGCGGTAGACGCCCGGCCGACCCGCGCGCGCGGCGCGCTCGATCTCCGGACCCCCGGGGAAACCGAGTCCGAAACTGCGTGCGACCTTGTCGAATGCCTCGCCGACGGCGTCGTCGCGGGTCTCTCCCATGAGCCGATAGGCCCCCCAGCGCGGCACGTGGAGGAGCATGGTGTGGCCACCCGAGACGAGGAGCGCGACGAACGGCGGTTCGGCCGCGGCGGACTCGACGGAGTTGGCATAGAGATGCGCCTCCATGTGGTGTACGCCGACGAGAGGGAGGCTTCGAGCGTAGGCGAAGCCCTTCGCCCAGTTGAGGCCGACGAGGAGCGCGCCGATCAGCCCCGGTCCGGCCGTCACGCCGACGCCCTCGATATCGTCGGCCGTCAGTCGGGCCTCGGAGAGCGTCTCGGCCACGACGTCGTCGATCTGCCGGAGGTGGGCACGGGCAGCGATCTCCGGCACGATGCCGCCGAAGCGTTCGTGCGCGTCCTGCGACAGAATCACGTGGCCGAGCAGGCGGTCGCCCGACATGACGGCGGCGGACGTCTCGTCGCACGAGGTCTCGATCCCGAGGATCGGCCCGTCGGCGAAGCGCCCGGAGAGGCTCATCGCGCCGGACGGATGGTGGCGGTGGCGGGCGTGAGGCTGACGGCGGCCGGACCGTCCTGTCCTGCTTCAACCTGGAGCGCCACGGCGTACGGGGCGGACGGGATGTCCGTCACCGTCACGATGACGCCGCCCAGGGCGGCGAGGCGCGCGGCGACCGGTCCGGCCGCTCCCCTGACCTCGACCGTCACGCTGTCGGGTTCGGCGCGGACGGCCGAGGCCGCGGCTCCCCGGAGCAGGATCGGTACCCGGCGGCGACGGACCACGAGAGAATCGAGGCTGATCGTCACGAGCACCGATGGCGGCTCGGCCCGGGCCGCCTCGACGCCGTCCGGCAGGGCAATCGGAATATCGCGGATCACCGTGTTGGACAGGTCTTCGAGGGAGACGTGTCGGGTGGACACGCGCGTGAGGCTGTCGAGCCACGAGGCGGGCCCGCGGACCGTCACGCTCTCCGGGTCCACTTCCATCGGCATCATCACCGTGAAGCCGGCCGCCGGGCGCGCCTGGACGTCGACCGTGACGGGGAGGCGGGCCGTCCCGCGGCGTTCGAACCGCAGGTCGATGGCCGGCGGCGTGACGAAGCTGGGGATGACGCCGAGCTCCCGGTCGTACCGGACACGGTCGACCTGCAGCGGCACCCGCATCACCTCGCCCGTCACCGAATCGATCTCGATCACGAGCACGGGCTTGTCCATCAGCAGGCCGAGCAGCTCGCGATTCCGGCCCTGGAAGGTCGTGCTCACTTCCTCCGGCGGATCGACCAGGACCCAGCTCGTGTCGCGTACCTCGACCGCTACCCGGGTCGCAACCGGCTGCGCCTGTCGTTCGTCCGCCGTCACGCTGATCCACAGCATGCTCACGACCGTCAGGGCCGCGAGCTTGAAGCCGAGGTTGTCGAACAGGGTGCGGCGCCAGTTCACAGGAGACCCGGCTCCTCGTCCTCGTCCTCGTCCTCGCGCCCGTTCCGCTCGCCGGCGTTCAGTCGGTCGCGGTCGCCCGCGACCCGCAGCTCCACCGCGTCCCCGGCCCTCAGGCTGTAGCCGACCGGGGGATACTGGCCGACGATGCGGCCGGGCGCTTCGGCGGCGTCGGGATCGAACGAGATCGATCCGAGTTCGAGGGTCGCTCCGGTCAGGATGTCCACCGCGTCGTCGATGTGCATTCCGAGCATGTCGGGCACGACCACGATTGGCGCGCCCTCGCTGACGCGCAGCACCAGGCGGCTGGGGACGGTGAGCTCCGTGCCCGCGCCCGGACGTGTGTCGATCGCCCGTCCGGCCGGGATCGGATGCTCCGCCCGCTCCACTTCCACTTCGTAGCCGAGACGCTCGAGAACGATACGCGCCTGTCGCTCGGAGAGGCCCACGATGTCGGGCAGGGTGTGGATCTCGGGCCCACGGCTGAGCGTCGCCTCGACGGGCGCGCCGGGCCGCGCGAACTGCCCGGGCAGCGGACTCTGCGCGAGGATGGCGCCTTCAGGCGCCTCGCGATGCGTCATCCCCGCGCGCACGGTGAACTCGAGACCCGCGTCGATGATCCGCTCGCGCGCCTCGGCCTCGAACAGGCCCACGATGTCGGGTACCTTGACCACCGACGCGTCGTCGGCGCTCGCGGTGGACGGAAACAGCCACAGGGCTGCGATGCCGTATCCGACGAGCAGAGCTCCCCCGATCGCAAAGGCGCTGATGAGCGCCCGCTTGCTCCCCGCGCCTCCGGCGCCACGAGTTTCCCGCTGCCGCTGCTCGGGAGAGGCCTGGTCGGCCCCGTCCGCCTCGTCTTTTCGCCGCCCGCCGAGGCCGCGACGCCTCCTGTAGCTCATCGTTCTCTCCGCCCTTTTCTCAATCGCGATGCGTACGCGCCATCCGAATCTTCCTCCCACGGAACTACGTGCAGATCTCCGCCCCCGGTCGGCCCTTCCGAATCCCGCTCGAACTCCGGGTGGTCCGCGAGAAATCGCTCCACCTGCGCTTCGTTTTCTTCGGGCTCCAGCGAACAGGTCGCGTAGACCAGCAGCCCCCCCGGCTCGAGGATCCCGGCGCCCCCTTCGAGAAGCTCCCGCTGCAACGCGACCAGGTCGCCGATCCGCTCCTCGCGCAGTCGCCAGCGGGCGTCGGCCCGGCGCCTGAGCACGCCCGTCCCGGAACACGGTACGTCGAGCACCACGGTCCGCGCCGAACGCACGGCCGGGGCCCGGCCGTCCATCACCGCGAGACAGAGCCCCGCATCCGAACCGACCGCCAGTTCCGCGACCCGCCGGAGGCGCGAAGCGCTCACGTCGGCGCTCACCACGGGCCGGGCCGCGCTCGCGTGCCACAGTCCGACCGATTTGCCGCCGGGCGCCGCGCACACGTCGAGCACCGGGCCCTCGATGCCGATACTCATGTAGTCTACCACGGCGGAGGCCGCGGGATCCTGTACGACGGCGAGCCCCGCCCGCACACTCTCGGCCGGCGTCGCCCCCGAGAGCTGCGCCATGGCGGGCCGGCCCGGGAGCGGCGCCAGGCCGACGTCGTCGAGCCGCGCCGCGTCCGCGCCCGAAAACGACGCGTCAATCAGACGATAGGTCACCGGCGGCGGCCGGTTGTTATTCTCGACGAGACGTTGGACCGTGGCAAGCGGATAGCGCTGCAGCCAGCGCCGGATCAGCCACTCGGGGTGCGACCCCCAGCCCGCCAGGTGCGCCACGGGATCCGCTTCGAGTGTCGGGAACAGATCCGGGGGAGGGCCCTCCCGGCCCGCACGGCGAAGGATGGCGTTGACCAGGCCGCGCGCCCCAGCGGACATGCTCGGACGCACGGCGTTGAGGGTCGCGTTCACGGCGGCGTGGGCCGGGATGCGGGTCTCGCGCAGTTGGTACAGGCCCAGCCGTAGAGCGTCGAGGACCGGCGGATCGAGCCGCGAGAGCGGGCGGTTGGTCAGCCGCGCGAGCTCCGCGTCGAGACGCGCGCGAAGCCGGATCGCGCCGAACGCGAGTTCCTGCGCGAGCCGGCGGTCGAGGGGCGAGAGCGAAGCGAAGTGCCGGGGCACGGCCCCGTCCGCCTCCGCCCCCTCCGTGGCGTCCGCCCACACCACGTCTACAGCCCGCCCCGCCCCCGTTTC
>JBPCJZ010000067.1:0-4446 GCA_051004775.1 Gemmatimonadota bacterium | reverse complement strand
GGTCTCGCGGCCCTCGCCGTCGCCCTGTTCGGCTTCGTCCGGCCCGAGACCCCGTGGTTCGGCGTCCCGACAGCGGGCGGCTTCAACTTCCGGGCGACCAACCTCCTGGTCGCCGCCTGGTTCTTCGTGTTCAGCCTGCCGATGCTGCTGTGGGTGCGAACCCCGGAGGGAGCCGCCGGCACGCGTGTCCGCGAGGCGGGCGAACCCGGCGGCATCCGCGGGGCGTTCATCGCGTTGCGGGAGACGGCGGGCCACCTCCGACGCTACCGACAGATCGTCAGGTTCCTCATCGCCCGCCTGGTCTACAACGACGGCCTCGTCACGGTTTTCGCCTTTGGGGGCGCCTTCGCGGCGGGCGCGTTCGGGATGTCGCTCGACGAAGTCATAATGTTCGGGATCGGCCTCAACGTGACGGCGGGCCTCGGCGCCCTCGGGTTCGGCGTGGTGGACGATAGGATCGGCGGTAAGAAAACGATCCTCATCACTCTCGTCGCCCTGACGACGGCGACGCTGGTCGCGGTATTCGCGCCCGATCGGACCTGGCTGTGGATCGCGGGCCTGAGCCTCGGCCTGTTCGTCGGCCCGAACCAGTCGGCGAGCCGGTCACTCATGGGGCGGTTCGTGCCGGCCGGGCACCAGACCGAGTTCTTCGGGTTCTTCGCGTTCTCCGGAAAGGCGACGTCTTTCCTCGGCCCCCTCGCTCTCGCCGAGGTCACCTCGCGCTTCGGCCTGCGCGCCGGGGTAGCGACGGTCGTCGTGTTTTTCATCGTCGGCGGGCTTCTGCTATTATCGGTCGACGAAGCAGAGGGCATCGCCCAGGCGGCAAGGCCGCACCCCTCGACAGGATAGGAGCCCAGCATGGAGCAACCGGCGCGGCAAGGCAGCATGGTGGACCGCATGATCGGCGCGGCGACTCTGGATGTCGCTACCTACGAGGCCGTCGAGCACGATACGACGGCTACGACGCAGGCAGGGCTGATCATCGCGATGGCCGCGATCGCCCAGGGCGTCGCGTCTCCCTACACCGGTGTCATCTATGGCATCATTAGTTCGTTGATAGGGTGGTTCGCCATGGCGGGCCTCGTCTACTTCATCGGTACGCGACTCTTCGGGGGGACCGCCACGTGGGGAGAGCTGCTGCGCACGCTCGGCTTCGCCGCTTCGCCCGGTCTGCTCTACATCTTAGGTCTGATCCCCCTGCTCGGCGTCATCGTGACGATCGTGGTCGGCATCTGGGTGCTCGTCTGCGTCGTAGTGGCCATCCGCCAGGCGCTGGATGTGAGCACCGGCAAAGCGATTCTGACCGGGTTGCTCGGCATGATCGCATGGGCCCTGATCGCGGCGATCATTCCGGGCCTGTGATCCAGGGAGGCGCCCGGGGCGATCCGTCCGGGGCGCTTCCGGGACGGATGCTGCGGGCCGGCGCGCTGCTCGTCGCGGCGTTGGCGGTGCTCGCCTTCGCTGCCGGCAGCGCGCAGGCTCAGACGACCGGCCGGATCGCCGGTCGCGTGCAGGCCTCCGAGACCGGAGCTCCACTGGGCGGGGCGCGGCTGAGCGTCGAGGCTCTTTCCGTCGAAGTCCTGACAACCGACGAGGGTCGTTTCGTCCTGGCCGGTCTGCCGGTCGGCGACGTGGACCTGTCCGTCGACCTCGTCGGCTACGCCTCGCTCATCCTCCAGGGCATCAACGTCCGGGCAGGACGGGCTACCGAGCTGACGATCGCCCTCGATCCGACCTCCCTCGAGATCGCGCCCCTCGTCGTGGACGCGGACCGCACCCCGCTCATCGAGCCCGAGGTGAGCGAGTCGCGCGAGATCATTACCGGTGAGGTCCTCCGGGAGCTCCCGCTGACGCGCGTCTCCGAAGCAGTCGATCTCGCGACCGGCGTGTCGGACGGCCACTTCCGCGGCGGCCAGGTCGGGCAAGAGGTCTACCTGGTCGACGGCTTCTCGGTGAAGAATCAGGTGGAGGCGACCACCGGTGGCGCCGCCGTGGAGCTGGCGCCGACGTCGCTCCACGAACTCGAGATCGTGACCGGCGGCTTCGGCGCGCAGTACGGTTCGGCCCTGTCTGGCGTCGTGAGCTACGTCACGCGAAGCGGATCGACGGAGCGCTGGGAGGGCGCGACGACCCTGCGCTCGGATCACCTCGCTCCGGCCTCGGTGTCTAGCGGGTTCACCGCGTTCGACATCAACGGGGGCGGTCCGCTCCCGTTCCTCGGCGAGCGGGCTACCCTGTTCGCCGATCTGCACCTCGAGGGCCTCGACGACGCCGACCCGCGCGCCCGCGGCCTCACGTGCCTCACGCCGGAGGACGCCGACGCGCCCCTTGCCGCGGCGATCGAAGGTCTCCGCGGGAACCCGGCGACCGCGCCGCTCTACTGCCCGTTCGAACGAGAGGGCCTCCCCGGCCAGCGCGGCGATCGGCTGATCGGGTTCCTCCGGCTCGACCGCCCGACCTTCGGCGGCCGGCTGACGGGCAGCGTCCTCTACAACCGCTTCCAGAGCGAGCTATACACGCAAGAACTCAAGTACAGCGCCGACAGCCGGCTCGCGCAGCGCACCACCTCGACGCTCGGAACGCTCGCGTTCGAGGTGGGCGGCCAGCGTGGTTCGGGCGCGAACCGCTTCACCGTACGCCTCGCCGCCCAGCGGCTCGACCGCTACCTGGGCGCCGTCGATCGCGGCTCGCTCGATGATCGCTCGACGCTGGCGGGCTTCGGATTCTCCGGCTTCGAGTTTCTCGGCGAGGAGTACGCGCGGAGCGCCATAGAGGACCAGGTGGCGAATCCCCGGCCCGTGCCGGGCTACGTCACGCCGAGCGGGATCAGCCGGTCGCCATTCGGGCCGGCGGGCGAGAACCTGTTCATCACCGAGGGGACCTCGGGCATCGCGAATTGGAGCCGGTCCGATCTCGTGGGCGCCGATCTCGTGGGCGAACTGTTCGACGCCAACGGCAACACCTTCCGCGGCGGCTTCAGCGGAAAGCTGTACGAGGTGCAGGTCTACGAACGCACCCGGGCCTACCTGGCCGGATCGTCGCCGAACTACGCCCGGTTCTACCCGAGCACAATCTCCGGCTTCGCGGAGGCGAGCATCCGGCCCGAGGAACTGTTCGTCGTGAACGCGGGCGTGCGGGTCGAGGGCTTCCGCAACGGCCTCGACTTCCAGCTCGTGCGGGAGGACTTCCTCGCCCCGGTCATCGACACCGACTTCAACATCCACTTCGCCCCGCGGATCGGGATCGCGGGCGCGTTCAAGAACTCCGCGGGCCGGAGCGCCTACCGGGTGAACTACGCCCGGCTCGCCCAACCCCCGGACTTCCAGTTCTTCCTCGACAACACCATCGGCGATTCCCTCCGTACCGATCTGCGCCGCCAGGGAAATCCCAACCTCGCCTTCGAAGAGGGAAGCTCGATCGAGGCCGGCGTCAGCCATCTGTTCGGCGACGTCGTGGGACTCGAGATCGTCGCGTTCCACAAGGCGCTCGGGAATCTCGTCACCGGCAACGTGCAGCTCGGCGGAACGACGCCCGGGCAATTCACGACAGGAGACGAGGGAACCGTGAACGGCCTCGAGATCTCCGCCCTCGCGCGCGTGCCCGACGCGATGGTGCGCTTCGGCTACGCGCTGACGAAGGCGGAGGGCCTGACGACGGGCTCCTTTGCGGACAGCAGCGGCGTCGAGACCGGTCGGCCCGAACCGGTGCCGCTCGCGTTCGATCGCCGACACACGGTCGACATGACCGTGCTGTTGGGCCGCGCCGCCCGTGCCGCGGCGGAGCTGGAGGAGGGAATTCCTCTCGGGGCGGTCGTCACGGTCCGCGCTCGCAGCGGATATCCGCTCTACCCGCCGAACGCGATCGACGAGGAGGGACGCCTCAGTCCCATCGGCCGGCTGCCCTGGACCGCCGTCGTGGACGCCGCGGGAACGTGGCGACTGCCCTCGCTACCCGGCTGTGAGCGCTGCGGAGCGCGCCTGCTGCTCGAGGTGAAGAACGCGCTCGGCCGCGACAACATCATCGCCCTGCGCCGTACGACCGGCACGATTGCGCCAACCCTCGCAGACGTTCAGCAACTGGCTGCGTCCCCGTCGACGACAACCTTCCCGATCCCGCGCGAGTCGGAGCGCTACACCGCGACGGTCGATCTCGACGCGAACGGGCTCATCGAGGAGTCCGAGTATGAGACGGCGCGTTTCGCGGCGGCCCTGGACCGCGACGATCCGTCGCTGTTCTTCGGCTCGGCGCGGCAGCTGAGGGTGGGATTGGAGGTGACGTTCTGATGGCCAGATTGCTGCGACGTTCCCGAAACCTGACCAGCCGCGGGCGGTTTCTCGGTCTGCTTATTGGGCTGGCGCTCGGGCCGTCAGCCTGCGGAGAGCCGATCGCCATCCTGGGAGACATCCCCGGAATCATGCGGATCGTCGCGGGTGTCCCGAACAACTC
>JBPCJZ010000066.1:0-34481 GCA_051004775.1 Gemmatimonadota bacterium | reverse complement strand
AACACGGTCCGTCGATCATGGATACATCGTCCGAGAAGTCGGTGCTCAGCCCACCCCGCCCCAGGCCCCAGACCATCGCCGCCGGATGGAGCGCCTCCGCGAGACGGATGACGATGTCGACGACGGACGGGCCGGCTACGAGCAGCACCTGTACCGCATCACCATCGATGATTCGAAGCGGAGCCGCCATCTCCTCCGTTCGATCGCGATTCAGACGCTGGATCGCGGCGGCCAGCGTCCGCTGTACGGCCGATCGGTCGGGGAGGGTGCGCGAATCGACGATGTCGCCGATCAAGGCGAAGAATGTCGGTCCGTGTGCGCTCGGTTCGTCCACTTCCGCCCCGCCTTTCGTTCTCGGCCCTGGGAGGTCCCGCATTTGATCGAGTCTACCTATAACCATTGACTGAATAGCTGTCAATATCTAACAGTTGACTATGATGTTATCAACCTCTGAACATTGACCGTCGGGCCACCCTTGCCTCGTCCGGTAAATACGGCGAGAATCCGCGCACCACTTTGAAGTTCTGACAATCCATAGTCCCGGCCCGCCGGTCCGCTTCCTCGACCAGAATGACCCGATGCGATCTCTGACCGTTCTCATCCCTGTCCGCAACGAGAAGGAAGCGATTCCTCCACTCTTCACGCGGTTCGTCGATGCGGCCTCCGACTTTCCCGCGGACTGGGAACTCCTGCTAGTGGACGGCTGCTCCTCCGACGGAACGCCCGACCTGGCGGAGACCTGGGCCGACCGTCTGCCCGTTCGGGTCCACCGGCTATCCGAGAACCGGGGCCTGGGCGGCGCCCTTGAGGCCGGGCTCCTCGAAACCATCGAACGGTCGGACGTGATCGTCACCATGGACGGCGACGACTCGCACGACCCGCACACCATTCCCTCGATGCTCCGAATGATAACCGATGGCGCCGACATGGTCATCGCCTCGCGGTTCGAGCCGGGTGGAGAAGAGATCGGCGTGGCCGGCTATCGTAAAGCGCTGAGCCATGGAGCAAGCGGACTGCTCCGGATCCTTTACCCGGTCGGCGACGCGAAGGACTACTCGAGCGGCTTTCGCGCCTACCGCTCGACCGCCCTCGAGCAGGTGCGCAACCGATACGGCCGGCTCGTCGAAGAATCCGGCTTCTCGTGCATGATGGAGCTTCTCCTCAAGCTTCGCGGCACCGGCGCGGACGTACGGGAGGTGCCCCTCGTCCTGCGATACGATCTGAAGCCGACCGAATCCAAGATGGACATCGGGCACACCATCCGCCGCTACCTCGTGATCATCGGTCGCAACCTGCCGACCGCGGGCCGGCGCCTGGAACCGCGCCGCCCGTGACCCCGGCTTCTTCCTCTACGGCCGCCGTGGTCGGCGGCGGCATCGCGGGCCTGACCGCAGCGTATCGCCTCGCGCGGGCCGGCGTCCGCGTCACGCTGTTCGAAGCCGCCGATACGTTCGGCGGGCTCGGCACGTACTTCGAACACGAAGGGCACGACTTCGACAAGTTCTACCACGTCATCCTGCCCACCGACGAACACCTGCTGCGTCTCGCCGGCGAGCTCGGCCTCGCCGACGATGTCTACTGGAAGGAGACGTCGCTCGGTTTCCTGTACGACCGGCGGATATACCCCCTCGCGGGGCCGCTCGATCTCCTGCGTTTCGACCCCGTACCGTTTTCCGACCGGATCCGGCTCGGACTGACGGCGATCTGGGCGGCCCACGTGGCGCGGCCCGGCCCCCTGGATGACATCACGGTCGAATCGTGGCTCCGGCGACTCTCGGGCCAGCGGGCGTTCAGCCGGCTCTGGCAGCCCCTGCTCGAGGCGAAGTTCGGGGACGCCTACCATGACATTCCCGCCCTCTGGTACTGGGCCGCATTCAATCGCGAAAAGGGGACGAAGAAAGAGGTGAAGGGGTACATCCGGGGCGGCTATCGGGCGTTCGCCGAGGGGCTCATCGCGGCGGCGAGGGAGAACGGGGCCGACCTTCGGACGGGCACTCCCGTCCACCAGGTCCAGCTGCGCGACGAGGGTGTCGCGGTCGTAGCGGACGGCGAGGAGCTCGCTTTCGATAAGGTCGTGTTCTGCACGCCTTTCGCCGCCGTGCCCGAGCTCGCCGATCCCGCGACGCTGCGGCCTCGGCTGGCCGACCTGCCCCTCGACCTGGACCACCAGGGCGTGATCAACGTCGTCGTGATGCTCGGGCGCTCGCTCACGCCGCACTACTGGGTCCCGGTGGTCGAGTGCGGGGTCCCGTTCCGCGGCATCGTCGAGACGACCCGCGTGCTGGAACCCGGCGACGCCCACGATCGGCACCTGGTCTATCTGCTCAACTATGTGCACCGCAGCTCCGACGAGTTCGCCCGCACAGACGAGGACCTCATCGAGGACTATGTGGCCGGAATGCGCTCCCTCTTCCCCGACCTTGAAACGAGCGACATTCTCTCGACGCACATTTTTCGCACCCCCTTCGTCGAACCCATCTGGACGCCGGGCTATTCGCGGCGGGTTCCGCCGGCCGAACTCGTACCGTCGCGCGTCTTCCTGGCCACGACGGCGCAGGTCTATCCGGAGGTGACCTCGTGGAACACGTCCATCGGACTGGCCACCGACGTGTCTCGCCAGATGACGGGCGGCGCCACCGAGAGATGAAGCTCTCGGGTCTGTCCGTCGACGTGGACTCCGTGGCGAGCCACCTGGAGGGGTACGGTTTCGAGCGAGGGGCCGACGACGGGGCCGCATACCGGATCGCCATTCCGCGGGCCCTGCAGATCTTCGAAAGCTTCGGTGCCCGGGCCACCTTCTTCCTCATCGCCGAGGAGGCCGCGGCCCACCCCGCGCGCGTTCGCGAGATCGTCGCACGAGGTCACGAGGTCGCGAGCCACTCGATGACCCACGAGCTTCCCTTCTCCAACTTGACGCCCGCGCGGGCGGAACGTGAAATCGACGATTCCAGGCGAATGCTCGCCGCGCTCGCGGGGGAAGATATCATCGGCTTTCGTGCCCCCAGCTGGGATACCGACCCGGCCCTGTTGACGCGCCTGGCGGCCGCGGGCTATCGCTACGACGCCTCGGCGTATCCGTCGATTCTCCTCCCCCTGCTCCGTCGATCGATCGCCGCCAGGGCCGAGACCGGCGACGTACGGACGGGCTCCGCCCTGTGGAACGGAGTGTTCGGCCCGACGACCCCTTACACCGTGCAGACGGACGACGGGGAAATCTGGGAAATTCCACTTGCGACGACGCCGTTTGCGAGACTACCGCATTACCATACGATGAGGTTCGTCCTGCCGAAGGCGGCCTTCGGCTTCATCGCGGTGTGGACGCGGACACGGCGAGCCCCCATCACGTACCAGTTCCACGCGGCGGACTTTCTGGCGACGACCGAGGACGGCCTCGACCCGCGGATCTCGCGCCATCCCGGCATGGAACTTTCGCTCGGTAGGAAGCTCCGCCTCGCGGAGGAGTGCACGCGATCGCTGGCGCGCGTCCGCCGGGTCGTCCCCCTGCGGGAGGTGGTAGAGGCGCTGGAGCACACCCGAAGGGGCGGCGAGGCTGATCGTCGACAGAGTCGACAGACCTGAGCACGGACGGACCCGGTTGCCAACGAACCTGATCATCGATTCAGAGAAGCGAGACGAGATATGAACGACATTCCCATCCAGTTTCTTCCTTCCGACCGTGACGCTTCCGGGCGGACGCTCGGGCGGGAGGAGATCGAGCTGCTCCACGAGGTGATCGAAGGCGGCAATCTCTTCTGCGTTCCGGGCAACATGGTGCCGCGGTTCGAGCGGGAGTTCGCCGAGATGTACGGCATGCCCCACGCCCGCGCCGTGACGTCGGGCACGGCGGCGGTGCACACCGCCCTGGCGGCGCTCGACATCGCCCCAGGCGACGAGGTCGTCACGACGCCGATCACCGATATGGGGGCGATCTCGCCGATTCTCTACCAGGGGGCCGTGCCGGTCCACGCCGATGTCGACCCGTGGACGATGAACGTCACCGCCGACACGATCCGCCCCCGGATCAGCGAGCGGACGAAGGCGATCATCGTCACGCACCTGTTCGGCAATCCGTGCGACATGGACCCGATCATGGCGCTGGCCGCCGAGCACGACATCCCGATCGTCGAGGACTCGGCCCAGGCCTACCTCGCCACCTACAAGGGCCAGCTCGTCGGTACGTTCGGCGACCTGTCGACGTTCAGTTTCCAGCAGGGCAAGCACATGACCACGGGCGAGGGCGGCATGGTCCTGTCATCGGACCCGGAGCTCGCGCGGCGCGCCCGGGTCTGGGCGGACAAGGGCTGGAATTACGATCCCCAGGCGCCGGACCACGAGTTCATGGGGCTGAACTACCGGATGACCGAGTTGCAGGGCGCCGTCGGCCTGGCGCAACTCCGCAAACTGCCGACGATGGTCGCCGACCGCGTGAAGTCGGTCGCGTCGCTGCTCGAACGCATCGCCGACATCCCGGGCATCGACCCGGCGCGCGTCCACCCGGAAGCGAAATGCACGTGGTGGCGGATCCCCCTGTTCGTCGACTCAGACGTAACGGGCGTCGCCCCCGGTGAGATCGAGAAGAGCCTGATCCGCGTGAAGGTGTGGGCGAAGGCGGGCTACATCAGCCGCCCGACGTTCCACTGCGCGCAGTTCACCGAGAAGCGAACCTTCGGCGATACCTGGTGGCCGTACTCCTCGCACGGCGCGCCGCTGCCGCCCGAGACCCTCGAGGAGTATCCGGGCACGGCCGAGGCGCTCCGACGGGTCCTGGTCATTCCATGGACCGAGCATCACACCGAGGAGCACGCCGAATACGTCGCCGATCAGATCCGCTCCGTCGTCGAAGGCAAACGCTCCGGCGCCGCGAGCGGAGGAAAGGGCGCGTGACCGAACCGACGCGCAGGATCGCCATCGTCGGCTGTGGGGCGATAGCGCAAGCCCATGCGGCCGCGATCGCGGAGTTGCCCGGCCTGGAACTCACCGCCCTGGTCGACAGCAGCCCCGAGGCCCGCGAGCTGGCGACCGGGGAGTTCGGCGTGCCGGCGTTCGCTTCCGTCGAAGAGCTGCTCGAGGGAGCCGAGATCGACGCCGCCTGCGTCTGTACGCCCCCTGCCACGCACCCCGAGCTCACCGAGGCTCTGCTGCTCGGAGGCGTCGACGTGCTGTGTGAGAAGCCGCTCGCCGTGACGTCCGAAGCCGCGCGCCGGATGATGGAAGCGGCCGACCGGGCCGGTCGCCGGCTGGCCGTGTCCGCCAAGTTCCGCCACGTCGACGACCTGGCCGAGGCGGGCCGCCGCATCGCGAACGGCGACATCGGTACGCCTCTGCACTATGCCGTCACATTCTGCGCGCCGGTCGATGTCCGCGGCCGCTGGCCGTCGAATCCCGATCTGTCCGGCGGGGGCGTGCTGATGGACAACGGACCCCATGCGTTCGACGTACTGAGCCACGTGCTCGATGCGGAGATCGCGGACGTGACGGCCTCGATCCCGACGCCGTCCCTCGCGCCGCCGGTCGAGGACACCGTGACGCTCCAGTTCCGAACCGAGGATGGCCGTACCGGGCGGGTCGAGCTCTCGTGGATCTATTTCTCCAAGGATCTCGACTATCTCGTGGTGCAGGGCACCGAGGGTACCCTCCGGGTCGCCTGGACCGGTGGGCAATTCAGGCGTCATGGGGAACGTGAATGGCTGCCTTTTGGCACGGGGTACGACAAGCTCGCTTCATTCCGGGGTATCTGGAGCGAGTTCACCTCCCGGAACACCGACCCGAATGCGCGGCGGTTCCCCGTAGAGGCGCTCGAGCTGATCGAGCAGTCGTATCGTTCCCTTGCGTGACCCCGAGCCGCCCGACGCGAACGGGCACCGCACGTGAACACCGACGCCGATGGCCGCGAGGTCGCGAGGGACTTCACGCCTATCGCGTGTCCCGTCTGCGCCTCGCGGGCGTTCGACCCCGTCGCGGCCGGGCAGGCGTTTCCCGCCCGGGACGGCGACCCGACCTACCTCATGGTGCGCTGCACCGATTGCCGTCTCGTATACCTGAACCCGCGACCGTCCCCAGAGGCCGGTGAGCGCACCGTGCGTCCGGGCCCGCCCGGACCGGCAGCCGCCCTCGAGTCGCTCGGGCTCGACGCCGATCCGGCCGGACTCGTGCGCGATGCCGCGCGGGACCTGAGCGCGGGCGAAGACTTGCTCATCCTGACGCCGAACGTGGACTCGTGGTCCGGCCGACTGTTTGGCGGGCGTCACTGGAACGCCTACGATTTTCCGCACCGCTTCCAGGTGTTCGGTCGGGAGTCGGTCACCCGGCTCGCCGGGAGCGCCGGATACCAGGTGATCGGCGTGCGGACGCGCGCGGACTGGCGGTCCTGGACGGAGTCGTTGCGCAATTTCTTACTGGACTGGGGAGCCTCCGCGTTCTGGGTCCGAGCGGCGGAGCGTAGCTGGATCGCGCGGGCCGCGGCGAACCTCGTCGAGGGAGCCGGCCGGATCGCGGGACGCGGCTCCACGCTCGAGGTACGGCTGCGTCCGTTGCAGCAAGGTGCCACGGAAGAGCCGACGGAGGAGCCGACGGAGCGGCCGACGGAGGAGCCGCGGCAACAGCCGGAGGCCCGGCGCTCGCCCGCCCTTGCGCTTCGAGCTCCGCCGCCCGTCGCCATTCTCGGGGCGGGTGTCGCCGGACTCACCGCCGCCGTTGAGCTGAAGCGCCGGGGGATCCCCGCCGTCGTCCTGGAGGCCAGCGGCAAGATCGCCGGGCTCGCCCAGAGCTACCGCGACGACGAGGGCTTCAGTCACGACTTCGGCGCGCACTTCATTACCAATCGCTTCGCCGCGGCCCTCGGCATCGGTTCACAGTGCCGGACGGTGCATCGGTTCGGCGAAGCGGTCCGGCTTGGAAGCGACACGTACGGCTACCCGTTCGGACTGCTGCGGACGCCCCGGTTCGTGGCCAGCGCCGCGCGAGAGAAGCTGCTTCCCGGCGGAGCGTCGGGCGAGTCGGCCGCGGACTTCTATCGCCGGGAGTTCGGGTCTGCCCTCGCCGAGGAGGTCGCGATTCCGCTCATCGAGGCCTGGTCGGGGGCCGCGGCCACGGACCTGGCCCGCACGGTAAGCCCGCCGCAGCTGGACCGGGGCATTCCCCACGTTCTTAAGCTGAAGCTGGCCAGCCGCTGGAGCGGGCGCGCAGTCGCCAACGGCTTCTCCCGCGCACAGCCGGAGAACCCGCATGTGTTCCACGTCTACCCGATCGAAGGGGTCAGTGTCATTACCGACCGGCTCGCCCGCGAGATCGAGGGAACGATCGAACTCGAGTCGCGCGTCGAGGCAATCTACGTCGACGAGGGTCGTGTCCAGGGCTTGAGGGTCGCGGGCCTGGATCGAGAGGCGTCGACCGTGATCAGCACTGCACCGGTACACATCCTCCCCAAGCTCGTCCGGGGAACGACCGCGCTCGATCCGCTGTTGAAGTTTCGCTACCGGGCCTTCGCCCTGGTGAACATGCGTTTCGACATCCGCCCCGTGCTGCCGGAGGTGTGCACCTGGATCCCGGAACGGCAGTACAGCTTCTTCCGACTCACCGAGGCTCCCCTGGCCATGCCGTGGCTGGCGCCAGAAGGGAAGACCGTGGTCACTGCCGATATCGGCTGCAACGTGGGCGACGAGTTCTGGAGCATGGACGAGGAAGCGCTGGGTGAGCATTGCGCGGAGCAGATGGATCTGCTCTTCCCCGGCGTACGTAAACATTACCTTGGGTGTCACGTGCTCCGCACCGCCGTGGCCCACCCGGTGTACATGTCCGAGTACGAAGAGGCGCGCCTCGCCTTTGGGCGCGGCCTGCCGATCGCAGGCCTACACAGCGTCGGACGGAACGGAGAGTTCGCGCACATCCTGATGGAGGACGTCTTCTGGCTGACGAAGCGCCGGATACGAGAGATGCTCGGGGGCGACGGGAACGAGCGCGGGGTCGGGGCGTGACAGGCGGAGGAGAAACCCTTGAGGTGACGGAAGTAGAGAAGTCCGTCGACGACTCCGCTCCTGCAAGTTCCCCGCGATCCGTCGCGGTCTCACGGGAGCGTGACTACTGGGAAGCCCACGAGGATCTCGACTGGGTGTCGGACGAGAGTCGCGCAGAGGCCGCTGCCCTGCTTCCGCCACACACAGGCGACGTGCTCGAGGTATGCATCGGGTCGGGGACCTTCGCCCGCGGCCTGGACGCAGGATCGTCCGCGTCCTATACCGGCGTCGATCTCTCCGGCAGCCTTTTGCGGACGCTTCGGCGGCGGCTTCCCGAGGTCCGGCCGGTCCAGGCAGATGCTCATCGTCTCGTCTTCGCCGACGACAGCTTCGACGCGGCCATCGTATTCTCCGGTCTCCACCATCTGCCGGACTATCCGGCGGCGCTCGAGGAGGCCTTCCGGGTGCTTAGGCCCGCGGGCTCATTCGTCTGCTTCGAACCCAACAGCCGCGCGTGGTATCGCGTGTTCATCCGCCGGATGCGCGGAATCGTCGGATTCTACTCCGAGGACGAGGTGGACCTCGATCCTCGCGATGTGTCGCGGGCGCTGGAGGCGGCAGGATTCGAGATCGTGAAGCTGACGTACTTGACTATCCGGTTCCGTCCCGAACACCTGGCCTGGCACAACAGGATCCTGGCGGGGCTCATGTACGCCGCGGCCGCGGTCGGGCCGCCCGCCCACACCCGCTCATACTTCGTGCTCGAGGCGAGGAAGCCGGGCTGATCAGGCGGGTTTGAACGAATCGAACACTGCCTGCATGCGGGCAAGGTGTCGTTCGACCGTGTACTCGGCGAGAAACCGGGCCCGGCCGCGTGCTCCGAGCTCGGCGCGAAGCGCGGGATCCTCCGACAGGCGCGCCAGGGCGTCGGCCAACGGTTCGTCCTCGCCCACCGGGAACAGCAGTCCACAGTCCCCATCGGGGACGATGGCCGGGATCCCGCTCCAGCGTGAGGCGACGACGGGGAGGGAGAAGGCAAACGCCTCGAGGAGAACGATCCCGAAGGTCTCCCCCTCGTGCTGGCTCGGGAAGCAGAACACGTCGGCGTCACGAAACGCCTGCCACTTTTCCGGGCCCGTGAGAACCCCGGCGAGCGTCGTGTGTGATTCGAGGTCGTGCTCCCGCAGGTAGGCCTCGGCATGCTCCTGGAAGTCCCGCGTTTCGAAGCTGCCACCGATCGTCAGATGAAAGTTGGTCCCTCGCTCGGCCAGGCGCCGGCAGGCCCTGAGCAACACCATGGTGCCTTTAGCCCAGCTCTGCATGCCCAGGCTGAGCAAACGCAGCGGGCCGTCTGGCGGCACCGAACGCTGCGGCGCGGTGGGCAGCGGGTCGTGGATGCCGTTGGCGACGATCACCTCGCGCCGTGAACGCACGGCTTCACCGTCGGGCGGTGCGTCAACGGAGATGCGGATGGCCACGTCGGGTTTCATGTACGCCGCTCTCCAGAGCAACCCGAATGGCCCGCGAAAGCGTGACCGGACGGTGGACAGGCCTCCGGCGTGGAAGTGGAAGACGGTGTGCCGGAACAGGGGACGCATCGGTATCAACACGGCGAGGTCGCGCAGGACCGGCACCATCCGAGGTCCCGCCGGCGGGTAATAGAGAACGTCCGCGCGGTACCGAATCCGTGCGCCGAGGATTCGGCCGAGGAGTGGAAGCAGGCGAAGGACCTTTCCGAAGCTCGGTTCGGCCACGTCCTCGATACGTTCCGAGAACCTCATGGGAACATGATGAAGCTCAACCCCGTCGAACCGGCCGTTCAGGAGTTCCGCGATCATCACGCTCTGGCCATGCACCGGCGGCGGCGTCTGCCCTACGACCACGACGCTCAGCGGACGTCGGTGCGCCGGGGACTTCGGCGTCTCGCCCTCGGCGATATCCGTCATTCGTCGGCCTCCGGCCTTCCGGCACAGCCGGCCACGACGGCCCGCAGCGTCCGGCCGCGCGCCGTCCACGAGTGGCTATCCTCGACGTGGCGCCGACCGGCGAGGCCCTGCTCGGCACGAAGCTCGGGGCTGCTCGCGAGGCGTGACATGCCGTCCGCGAGCGCGCCGACGGCCGCGTCGGGCGTGGCGGCATCCACCGCGATCCCGGCCTCCGACGAGACGAGGACGGGAGGCCCCCCGAGGTCGAGGTAGATGACCGGCCGGCGGGCCGCCATCGCTTCGAGGCAAACCCAACCTCCGGAGTCGTGCAGGCTCGGGTGAACCAGCACATGACACTCCCCCAGCCGGGCGAGAGTCTCCTCGCGGCTCAGGAATCCGAAGAATCGAACCCTGTTGGCGATCCCCAGGTCGTTAACGAGCCGTTTCAGGCGGCCCCGCTCGGGACCGTCGCCTACGATCCAGAACTCCGTCTCCGGAAGATCGGCCTTCGCGTACGCCCGGAGTCCGTAGTGGAAACCCTTCCAATGGGCCAGTCGGCCGATGCTGATGAAGCGCACGGGGTGTTCGGGTGGCCGCGGCATCGCGCCCAGTCTCGCGAGATCGTCGTCGGACAGGCCGACGGCCGGGACGCACGATACGGGCCCGCTGCCGAGGCGCTGGATACGCCGGGCGGTAGCGGGAGTCGTCGCGAGAATCGCACAGGCCTCGCGGGCGTCCCGCCCGACGAGAGGCGACAACTCGCCCAGTCGGCGGGCCATGTCGCGCACGACGTTGAGGAGTCGGCCGCTGGCACCGAGGGAAGATCGGAACGCGGCGGGGACGGCATCGCCTCCGCCCAGGGGTCCCCACACGAAGGGCAGCCCAAGCGCTGGAAGCGGACTCGGGGTCCAGTAGCGCCCGAACGTGATGTGCTGGGCGACATCAAAGTCGACTTCAGCGGCTCGACGCCGGAGTACCCGAAGGCTCATGCGCTGCCACAGCGGGTAGTAAAATTGAACCCCGAGCGGTAGACGCTTTGCCAGGCGGAACGGGAGAGGCAGATCAAAATAGATGAACCGCAGCCCCGGCCGCGGACGACGCGCCAGTTCCCGCTCGATACGGGGTCGGTTGTTTGCGCGTGTCAGGACCCAGACATCGTACGCCTCGGCTTGCTGACACGCGACGTGCCAGCCGATGCCGGGTTCTGAGCCGTGACCCGGCTCGCAGGCGTAGGCGCTTAGCAACAGTCGCAGCCGCGACCGTGGGTCCGCCGGCTGAGGCTTCCTCGTCACAGGAGGCGCCCGTGAAAACTTTGCATCTAGTCTCTCCGACTTTCCAGTGCCATGGGCTCCGATACTTCACAGCCCACTGGAAGTATTATTCGTATGTTCATGTTATTTAATATCTTACTGAATTCTGCGCACACCGCACCAGGAGCGGCTCGACACCTGCGTTGCCGAGGTGGAAGAACGCATTCGATTCTTCCACCGGACGGCTGGCTACGATGTCAAACTTGTTCGCTTCGATCTCACCGACCGGCCGGGGCTACCCCGTGACCGCCGCCCTGTTGCTGTCGACGCTTGTTGCATGCATTAATCCGGCCGGGCCCCAGTCCGACTCCCTGACCGAACCCCCGATCGATCCCGGCCTCGACGTGGTCGGGGTGGAGGTCTTTCCCGCCCAGAGCCTTCTGCTGCCCGGAGATACTCTACAGTTCCGGGCGGAGTTTCGGATGGCGAACGGCGAGGGCGTCAGCACCGACTCCGTCGAGTGGACTTCCGATGACGGGCTGATCGACGACCGCGGGCGGTTCGTAGCGCCGAACACGAAGGGAAAGTACCGCGTCGTCGGACACGGCAAAAACAAGAAGTCCGGAGAATCGATGGCCGATACGGCCGACGTGACGGTCAGCGACGCCGCCGACGGTGCGGACCTCGAACCTGCCGCGGTCGAAGTCTCGCCTTCTTCCGCACAGATCGAACCGGGCGGCACGCGGCAATTCTCGGCGGAGCTGCGGAACGCCGACGGCGTCACGGTGGCGGGCGAAGTGGACTGGACGGCGGGCGGCGGCGTGATCGACGGGTCCGGACGCTTCACGGCCGGGACGACGCCGGGTACGTACACGCTCACCGCGGAATCCGCCAACGGGATGACCGGAACCGCGGACGCCGAGGTGCTCGCGCCCCCAGCCTCCGATCCTGCGCCTCCGGCGAACGAGAATCCGACTGCCGCTTTCACCTTCTCATGCACGAACCTGGCGTGCAGCTTCAACGGCTCGGGATCGTCGGACCCCGACGGGTCCGTGGTCTCGCACCAGTGGACGTTCGGAGACGGCGCGACCGGGAGCGGTGCTTCCGTTTCGCACACTTTCGGTGCCGCGGGTTCCTACTCCGTAAAGCTGGTGGTACGTGACGACGACGACGCCACGGGGACCCGCACGAACACCGTTGCGGTGACCGCCGGATCCGGCGGCGGTGGCGGCGGCGACATCCCGCCCGGGGCCACCCGTATCGCTCCCGGACAGAATATTCAAGCGCTTGTCAACGCCAGCGCTCCGGGGACCGTATTCGTCCTCAACGCGGGGGTCCACGTCGGGCAGGTCGTCACGCCAAAGGACGACCAGGAGTTCCACGGTGAGTCCGGCGCCATCATGGACGGCAACGGTGGCGACTTCGCCTTCGGCGGCTACGGGGGCGTGGGAGCGCGCGTGCTGGTAAAGGGCATCGAAATTCGGAACTATGCGCCCGCTGAACTCTACCAGGGCGCCATCCAGGGTGACAACACCGCCGACTGGGTCGTAGAGGGGAACTCAATTCACGGCACGCAAGGGATCGGAGTCCGCCTGGGGCCGCGCATGCACGTGCGCGGGAATCACGTGTACGGAAACTCCAACGTCGGGATTGGTGGCTTCCGATCGGACGGCGCGCTCGTCGAAGACAACGAAATCGACGGAAATGGATTCGCCGGCAGGTCCGGCGAGCACTCCGGCCTCAAGATTCTCAACGTCTCGGACCTCGTCGTACGCGGCAATCATGTGCACGACAACGTGGGCCGGGGCATCTGGCTGGATACGGATATCTTCGATGCGATCGTGGAGAACAACCATGTCCACGACAACACGACGGAGGGGATCTGGCTCGAGGTAGTGTGTGGCGTGGTTGTGCGTAACAACCTCTCGGAACGCAACGGCCTCACCGGGAGTCTGAGCGGTGGATGGCCCGACAAGGCCGGCATCCAGGTGGTCAACGGTACCGACGTCGAGATCCATGGAAACACGGTCCGCGGCAACCTCAACGGAATCTCGGTCCTGGCCGCGCTGGGATACCCGACACACTCCTGCGCGCCGGACGTCCGCAACGTGTACGTGCACCACAACCAGATCGAAATGACCAACGGGTTGACCGGTATGGCGGCCGAAGACGGGAGTTCGGCGATGTTCACCAGCAAGAACAACCGCTTCGAGAGCAACAATTATGTGCTCGGTTCCAACGCTGACTACTTCCTGTGGCAGGGCAGCCGGATGAACGAGGCGGAATGGAAGGGCGCGGGCCAGGACGTCAACGGTTCATTCGCTCGCTGAGCTCCAGGCGCCCGATGTCACGGATCCCTCGAACGCTTCTCGTCGAGAGATTCGGAGAGTGACGGCCGCGGCGACGAACAGGAGCAGAGGCTCGAATCCGGGGGCGCCCGCGAATCCCGCGGTGCCAACGGAGTTGACGAACAGGAACAGCAGCGCGCCGCACATCGATGCCCGAATCGCCGTGTCGGGCGCGGTCGCTGCGCTCGCGACTACGCGTGAGTAATTGACCACGATCGTCCCCACCAGCGCCCCGAGCAGAAGCACCGTGCCGAGCAGTCCAACATCCACCAGAGACTGAAGCAGTCCGTTGTGGGCTTCGCCCGCCCACGGGGCGATTCGTACTCCGACGATGCGAGTCACCTGGTAGCCATGACCCACGAGCGGCTGCTCCAGGAATGCCGGGTAAAGGCTCTTCCACAACTCTATCCGGCCGGTCAGCGTGAAGAGTTCCTGCGCGGACTGCCCGCGAAGCATCGTGTCGAAGCCCGGAATTCGGATGAGCTGGTCCAGGACGGTGAACATCCCGCCGGGCAGGTTCAGGATCACGAGTGCCACGGCCGTTCCGGCCACGATGGCGAGTGAGGCGACCGCGCGGGTCGCGATCCGCATCGCGACGAGGACTCCGGCAGACAGAAGGAAGGCGACGAGGGGACCACGAGAAACGGTAGCCACCAGGATCGCTATGAGAGCCATCAGGCCGAGGAGTCGGAGTCCTCGCCGGGGCCGAGTCCGGTTGCCGAACAGCAGATCGCTGAGGACGACCAGCCCCGCTACGGCGGCGAATGAGCCTACCGCAATCGGGTGGGTAGAGAACCACCCGAATCGAGACCCCGGGGGGTCGTATATGCCAATGGCGCTCGCCAACGTACCGAGAACGGCGAACACTCCGGTGAACGTTACGATCGACCGAGCGAGCACCTTCCAGGTTTCCCCGGGACCGAGCGTGCGAACCGCGACGAGGGCGTAGGCGAGCAGCACCGCGAGTTGCAGAGCCCGGATCAGCGTGTACGTCCCGATCGGCGACCAGAGCACAGACGCCGCGGCAAGCAGGACATACGCTAGCACCAGGGCCTCGAAGACTCCGATCCGTAGGACGTGTCGCGGAAGACGGATGAGTGCCCGAAATGTGACCCATGCGACGAAACCGTAGATCGCCAGTTCGAAGACGATCTGCGTATCGACGCTTCCCTCCACCCCGGCCAGTGGGTCCCGCGTCCTGAACTCCGTGCCCGCGACGAGGAAGAGAAAGACCCCGCTGCGCAGCGACGGCAGGGGACTCCTGAAAGAGATGAACAGGGCCCAGACGGCGGCCAGCACGGCACCGACATAGACAGCGGAACCGCCGGCTGCCTGAACCATGACGACGGCAGCCACGGACATGAAGCCCATGGCTGCGTAGAAGTCGGCTCCGAGGCGCGCTGGACCCTTCAACGCTCTGCGGATCCGTTCAGGCGGAGAAACGCGTCGAGCACGATGCGGCGCAACTCTTCCACGACTTCCTCGGGGGGGCGTCCCGCATCGACGATATCGGTCACGTGTCCCTTCTCGTTGAAGTCCTCCCACCGCGACAACTGCTCCTCGATCTCATGTCGCGGGATCTCCCGTTTTCGCTCGTAGGCGGTCGCCGGATCCACACGCAGCAGTACCACTCGATCCGGTCGCGGCAACAGGTTCCACAAGAAAAGCACGCCGCGCCTCGAACCGAGTCCGTACCGAAGCGGATCGACGGCCATGTCGAGGAAACACCGATCGTAGATCACAAGTCGCTGTCGACTGGCGGCCGGCCGATCGGCCACCCACGTTCCGAGCCAGACGTCCACTGCGTAGTACAGAAGGCGTAGCAACGGCAGAGGGCCCGCTTCGCGACGCGGCGGGCCGGGACCGGAACTGGGCCGGCCGGCGATCGCCCCGAGCCGGGGAAGTATCTCCGGACGCCAGTGCCGGGTGACCGTGTCGAGGAACACCCAGTCCTCCGTGGCACACAGTGCTTCGAGCAGTGTGCTCTTCCCCACCCCGTCGGGCCCGACGATCGCGATGATTGGGGCGCATCGAGCGAACGGCATCGTGAGCTTGCGGGCAACCGTCCGGATCGGCCAGGCCATAGACTGGAACGGACGCACGCCGATCGCCCGCAGGATGGCTGCCCGCCGGGCCGGCTCGACGAGCGGCGCGAGCGCTTCGGCGTCGCCCGCCGATACGCGATCGAGCAGGCGCCTGGCCAGCGAGGTCCCGAGAACGCGCGGCAGGCGGTCGCGCGCTTCGTCTTCCTCCCCCGGCCCGAACTCGAGGTCGGAGCGCCGAGCAACGAAACGGTGCGTGCTTCCAGCGAGCACGGGAAGGAACACCCGCTTGGCCCACGTCACCCAGGGATCCACGTCGAAAGGTCCCTGTCGGGCGCGCGGCGCCGCACCGTCTACGACCACCACGTTGCGCCATCGCAGGCGGGGCTGGACGTGTACTTCGAGCATGGCCTTCGACGCCGGGTCGACCCCGACGACCCTTCGTCCCCACATCGGGTGCGGTTCGACGGTCATCCAGCCTGCCGCCTCGAGAACGCCGCGAGCGTCCCGGATCGCGGCGACGATATCATCACGGCGCATTACGACATCCAGGTCGCGGCCCACGGCGTCCGGATAATCCTCGACCCCGTGCGCAACCGAATACGTCGTGCCCGTGGCATTCCAGCACTGCGCCACCGCTGCGAAAGCCGCGGGACGGCTCAGCGGCGGCAATGTGCCTCATACGACTCGACGACCCGCTCGGCGATCCGCTTCCAATCGAACCGCTCGAGTACGACCCCCCTCGCACGCTCGCCCATCTCTTGCAATTCAACTTCCGACATGGCGGCAAAGCTGCGAATCGCGGCGGCGAGCGCTTCCGGCTCCGGTTCGGCGGCCAGGGCGCCTCCGCCGTCCACCAGGTACCCATCTGGATCGGCCGCTCGACTGACGATGCACGGAACGGCGCAGGCCGCGGCCTCCATGACCGAGAACGGTACGCCGGCTTCCCACCGCGACGGATGGACGAATCCATTGGCGCCACACACCGCCCCCAGCTTTTCAGTACCGAACAATGGGCCGGCGAACACAACCCGGTCTTCCAGACCGAGGGGGCGGACCTCCGCCTCCAGGGCCTCCTGGTTCGCCCGGAACGGCGGACCAACGAGGACGAGGCCGATGTCGGTATCCGACAGCGCGAGCGCCTCGAGCAGCACGTCGAGCCCCTTCTGTTCAGGATCGAGGCGCCCGAGGAAAAGCAGAATACGGCGGTCCCGTAACTCCGGGTACCGCACCGCGAGGTCTTCGGGCGGTACGGGTCCGGCGAGCTCCGCGTCGATACCATTGGGGATGATGTCGATCGGAGCCGTGAGATTCGCGTCTCGCGCGCCCTCGGCGTCGACCGGACTGATCGCATGGAGAAATGCCGCCCCATCGAGATAACGGCGCTCCGCCAGAAGACGGTAGAGCTTCTTGATCCACTTCCGGCGCGTCGCCGCTTCCCCGACCAGGGCGCCGTTCAGCGTCACGCAGTACGGAATCCCCCTGGTTCGGAGAGTCCGGCTCAGTCGCGCGGCCTGTGGCACCTGAATATAGTGAAAATGAACAACGTCCGGTGGATCGTCGAGAAGCTCGCGTATAAGGCGCGGCGGCAGGTTGAGTGGCGAACGATCGATCAGCATGTCACCGAGCGCGCCGGGTACGAACCGCGGAGCCGTGAACAGCGGCGCGTAGACCCGGACGTCGACTCCGGGAATCGGCAGCGCCTCTTTTTCGGTGAGTGACAGGACACGCACGTCGTGCCCGGCCGCCGCCTGTTTCGAGGACAGATGATAGACCGTCTTGTCGAGGCCGTTCGCACTCTCCGGATTGCATCGTCCGAGCACGAAATGGGCAATCCTCCAACGGGTACGCTCGCCCTCGCCGCTTCGCTTCTCACTACTGCGTCTGATCATGGAAGAGATACCCCGGACCGCGAGCCGCCCTTGATGCCTGCTTGATGAAGTCTGCGCCGCCGCCGTACCGCGACGCCGGATGGATCGTGCTTTTCACACTTCTGTTCGTGGCGGGGATCGGGATCGCCAACGGCGGTTCCAACCAGGTCGTCTACCTGCTTCCCGGCCTGCACGCCGCCGACCCGAACTTCCTGGCCGCCGACTGGTTCGTCGGCGACCTTCACCATCCGCATGGTATGTTTACGCGCCTCGTCGCCGCGATCGCAGCAACCGGACGACTCGAAATCGGTCTCGCCGTCGGGGCGGTCCTTCAGTCCGTTGCGCTGGCGCTGGCGATCTGGTCCATCGCCCGTGAATCGTACGACGAACCGCTGCTGCCGTGGGCATTTACGCTGGTGATGCTCGGCGCCACCGGCACGCGGGGCATCGGCCTCACTCTGCTGGTGCCACCGCAGCTCGAAGCCTCGGCGATCGCCGGCGTGTCCACGCTCGTGGGCGTCGCCCTGCTCGGCTCCGGCGCCAACCGCGGATTCGCCGGACTCGCCTTCGGCGCCGCCGCGTTGTTCCACATCAACTTCGCCGTGCTCCTCGTTCCCATCGTGGGAACGTCCGCGCTCGTCCTCGCCCGGCGCGAAGGACTCGTCCCCGCCCTCTCCGTCCTCGTCCCGTTCCTCGCCTTCGGAACCCCCGGCTATCTCCAGGCACTCGAGTTCGCCGGCGATCCGGCGATGCGCGAGGCCGCCCTGATTGATCTCGCCCGGTTTCCGCATCACTTCGATCCCCGAACCTGGGGCCCCGCGAGCGGCCTCATTCTCGCCGCGGTAGTCGCGGCCGGTGGTGCCGGATACCTGGTGAATCGACCGCGATTCCGTCCCGCCCAGTTCGCCGCGGTCGGGATGACGGTGCTCGTCGTAGCCGGTTCCCTTCTGGTCGGGTACGCCGGTCTGTCGATCGACTTGATGCTGGCCTTTCCGTGGAGGCTCTCCACCCTCGTCATCGTCTTCGCGGTGCTCGCGGTCGCGGGCGCTATCTTTCGCCCGCCGGGCCGGGCCGACCAGAGACCGGCCGCCGTCCGCGCCACCCTCGCGGCCGTCGCGGCGGCGGCTCTCTTCGCGGCGGGGGTCGGCATCGTGCCCGTGCGCGTGGGCGTCGCGATCGGACTCGGTCTCGTCATGGCCCTCCGATCGGGCTGGGGGCGAAGCAACGCCGCCGTCGACGCGCGATCGAGGCCACGCGCAGCCGCCCGGGACGCCGGCCACCTGGCACTTCTTCTCGTCGCCTTCGTCCCCGTCGTATGGCACGGGCTCGGGCTCTCCCACCTCGATATTCGACCCGAGGACGAACGCCGGTCGGATCTCTACGCCTGGGCTCGCAACTCGAGCCCCGACGACGCCGTGTTCGCCGTGCCGCCCGGCTGGATCGATTTTCGGCTCGTCGCCCGCCGCGCCGTCGTCGCCGATCACAAGAGTCCGCCGGTGCTGCCCGACGAACTGGCAGCGTGGGTAGAGCGCCTGCGAGCGCTCACGGGTATCGAGACCGGGGCCGAAGCCGCCGAACTCGATACCGCCTTCCTGGCCGCCGACTGCCTGCGCCTGCGACTTCTCTCCGAGCGCTACCGTGCGCGATACGCCATCCGGCGAGTCGAGACGCCTCCTTGTGGACACGTGGTTTACTCCGACGCCGAGTTCGCGATCGTCGAACTTCCGGAAACACTCCCGGTGGAGACGTCGGCCGACCGCCCGCCGGGGGCGTGACCCGATCCTCGTGATCGCGTCGTTACCAGCTTCCATCCAAGAATCACGGTCGTCACCGCGGTCGAGATAACGAGTCCGCCCGCGGCGCCGGCCACGCCGAAGCGCACCATGAGGACCATGCCGACCGTGAGTGAACTCACGGTCGAGGCGGCGTAGGCGACGAACACCAGGTCGGGCCGCTCGAGTGCGCGCAACGCCGGGGCCAGCACGGAGGCTCCAACGCCCAGCAACGGGATCACCGCCACTATCGGCAGTAGTTGCGCCAGGTCGTCGTAACGGCCCTTGTAGAGCCACGTCATCACGACGGGACCGGCCGCCAGCAGCATTGCGGCGTAGGCCAGCGCACCGAGCGCCAGTCCGGCGGCGGCATACCCGACCACGCGTCCGAACCGTGGCGTGCCTCGGACGCGCGCCAGAGCCGTCGTGAGGACCGTCGATAGTGCCACATACGCCTGCATGAGCGGAAGCACCAGGTTCATCAACGCGCGCAGATTTCCGGCTGCCGCCACCGCGCCGACCGCCGGCAACACCACGTAGTAGACCTGGCCCGGGATCCACGTGAGGAGTCCGGTCGACGCGGCCCATCCCCCATATCGCCGATGCAGAACTCTCGCCTCGTCGGTGAAGATCGGATCGACCTTCCACCGGGGCCGCAGCGAGAACACCAGGAGAGCCCCGGTGAGCCCCCCGGAGAAGCCGAGTAGTCCGAAGGCGGCCTCCGTGGAGAGTACGCCGAAGTGTTCGAATCCGACGAGCCCAACCACGACGAGCAGAAGCTGCACTCCGCCCGCGATGGCGGCCCTGCGCGGTCCGACACTCGCGTAGCATGCCAGCCGACCCAGCCACTGCAGCAGAATCCACGGTGTTGCCAGCGTCGCGGCCGCGAGCGCGAGCCCGGCTTCCGGGCGGCCGATCACCCGGGCTGCCAGCGCCAACCCTAGTCCGGCCATGATGGCCCACAGACTGAACCGGAGGTGACGGCGGAGCAGGAACCCCACGTACTCGGCAAAGCGCTCCTTGTAACGGGAAGATCCGAACACGAGCAGGGGCTCCGTCACCCAGCCGCCGTGCAGGGCACCCGCTAGAAGAAACGCCGCCAGCGCGAGCGCGAACGTTCCGTAGGCCGATTCGCTCAGCCAGCGCGCCAGCAGCAGGCTGATCAGGAAGTTCGACAGCGAGAACAGGGCGCGATCCGCAATCGCCCAGCCGCCGGCCCGGCCCCAGCGCCGAGCCTTCGCGCCAACACCGGTCGTCCCGGGGGAGCCTGACCGCCTCATCCCGACATCTCCGCGAGCGCCCGGTCGATCTCGCTCCAGGCTCGAGCCAGAACGGGATTCTGGCGTGACCGGTTGGGCGCGCCGAGGTGCCGGGCGTACTCCCAGCTGACATCGGACAGGTAGGCGAGGCGCAGCTCGGGCAGCACGTCCGCGGCCTCGGGCCACAGAAGGCGCACCGCATCGGCGTTCCACGCGTCGGGTTCCCGGGTTCCCTTGAGAGCCGCGAGAGCAAAGTTGAAGTGGAACACATCGTTGAGCGGGAGATCGCCACCGCGGGCGGACTCCCAGTCGAACACCCAGAGGTCGTCACCGTCGAGGCGGGTATTCGTCGGAATGAAGTCTCCGTGCGAGAGTGCCGTCGGAAGCGTCGCGTCCCCCAGGGCGGCGCGAAGGCGGTCAGCCACCCGACGATACCGAGCGCGTTCTTCCGGTGTCAGCGACCTGGCCGCCGCCGCCGTCTCGAGCATCCGCCCCGTGGCGCTTCCGGCGAAGTCCGTGGCCTGACGCGTCGCGTCCTGCAACGCGCGCAGGAACTGGAGGTGTGAAGTGCCGGCCTGGCTCGGTCCCGGAACTACCGGCCCCGCCGTGAGAAGCAACACGTCGGTTCCCTGCCACGAAAAATGATCGATCACCCGCGGGACTCGCCACGCCAGTTCCGGGTGTCCCGCCAGTTCCGTCAGGACCTGCTCTTCCGTGATCAGCCGGCGGCGGGACTCGGGCGAGGGCGCGACCTTCGCGAACGCTACCGGCGTGAGTTCGGGTCCGATCACCGCCACCACGAACTTGTTGGCCGGGCGCGGCGGCCCCACGGTGAAGCCCAGCGTGACGGCCGATAGGCCGAGCGGCTCGCCGATCCGCGATGCCAGCGAGCGGACCGCATCTTCGTCGAGTGCGACGCGCTGGCCGGGCCACCGTCCGATCCGCATCGCCAGGCGAAGAGCCCTGCCGCCGGCGGACTGGGGCGAGTAGAGCGAAGCGGCAGCCACGCGGCCTTCCCGGCCCGCGGGGATCAGCCAGAATGTCTGAGACCGACTGCGGTAGAGTCGGTGTGGGAGCCCGTCGCCGGTATCTACTCGGAGCGGCCGCACGGTGTCGATGTCGAGGCCCGCGAAGACACGCGACCCGGAGGGTGTCGCGTTCACCTGCGAAGCCGGAGTTCCTCGGCGAGTACCAGTGCGATGAAGCGTGAGTTTCCCGCCACGTAGCGGCCCGCCAGCCGGCGGGGTTCGCTCAGCAGCCTGAAGAGCCATTCGAGGCCGCGACTCTGCATCCAACTCGGCGCCTGGCGCTTGCGACCGGAGTGGAAATCAAACGCGGCCCCGACGCCGACGAGCACGGGGGCTTCCAGCTCGTCACGATGCTCGGCCATCCAGAAGTCCTGCTTGGGGCAGCCGAGTCCCACCCACACGAAATCCGGGCGACTCTCGTTGATTCGCGCGACGATCTCGCGGTTCTCGGCTTCGGTGAGATCGCGATACGGCGGTGAAAAGCCGCCGGCTACCTCGAGCCCGGGAAACCGTTCGGTGAGGGATGACGCCAACTGCTCCGGAACGCCCTCTGCGCCACCGTAGAAGTAGTGCCGGGCTCCACGGTCCCGGAAGCTGTCACAGCACGACAGCATCAGATCGGGCCCGTACACCCGGCTCACTTCGGGCCGGCCGCGACGTCGTGACAGCCAGACCAGGGGCATGCCGTCGGGCGTGACCATGGCCGCGTCCCGATACACGTCCAACAGTGCGGGATCATCTTGCGCACAGAGCAGGCTATGGACGGTGTTCACGCATACGTAATGCTTATCTCGGCTATCCAGCCACGTCCCGATGTGTCGCAGCGCCTCATTGGGATCGATGGCGCTGACCCCGACGCCCAGGATCTCGACGCGTGCCGGCAGAGGATTCGCGGGTCGAATCACGAAGCGGCAGCTCGCGAGGATGCGTCAACGCGGGCAGTCCGCTTAGCTGCAACTTGTCCGTGCACCCATTCGTAGGTGCGCGCGAGGCCCTCCTCGAGGTCGATCGCGGGCATCCAGCCGAGCGTCTCGCGCAGGAGTGTATTGTCGGAGTTGCGCCCCCGGACCCCCTGCGGGCCCGGAACATGGTCCTTCTCGATCTCGATCCCCGCCGCGCCGGCCACGATGTCCGCCAGGTCATTGATCGAAATCAACCGATCCTGGCCCACGTTCAGCGGCTCTGCAAAGTCCGAACGCATCAGCCGGTAGATCCCCTCGCAGCAGTCATCCACGTAGCAGAAGGAACGCGTCTGCTCCCCGTCGCCCCATACCTCGATCGAGTGTCTGCCACTCAGGACGGCCTCGGCGACCTTGCGACAGAATGCTGCCGGTACCTTCTCGCGCCCGCCCTCCCAGGTGCCAAGCGGGCCGTAGATGTTGTGAAACCGTGCTACGCGAGTCTTCATGCTCGTCTCTTCATTGTAGTGACCGCAGAGCCGTTCGGTGACGAGTTTCTCCCAGCCGTACGCGTCCTGGGGCTGCGCCGGATACGCGTCCCCTTCCTTCAGCGGCACCACCTCGGCCTCTTCCTGGCGGTACTCCGGATAGATGCAGGCCGAGGACGAGAAGAAATACCGGCTCACGCCGTTCGTGTGAGCGGCGTCGAGCATGTGCGTGTTGATCAGGAGGTTGTTGTGCAGGATCTGAACATGGTTGGCGGAGATGAAGCCCATGCCGCCCATGTCCGCCGCCAGCCCATACACCTCGTCGATCCCCTGCGTCGCGGTCGCGCAATCGTCGGCCATCCGAAGGTCGAGAATCTGGAACTCGTCCGCCTCTGACGCCTCGAACTCCGGGTGCTTGATGTCGACACCCCGCACCCAGTAGTCGCGGTCTTTGAGGTAGCGAACCAGATGATGGCCGATGAACCCGCCAGCACCCGTGACCAGCACTCTCTTGTCCGACATGATGATTGCCCCTTCGCTCTATAATTACCGACCGCGACGTCAGACGCGTTCGGCACCGTAGTAAGTCGAGTAGTAGGACGGCAGCGTGATGTCGTTGAGCACCAGGCCGACGAGGTTGCGATTCATCCGCCGCAGGCGCGCCATCGCAAGCTCCAGCGCGTCCGGCCGTGTGACGCCGCTGCGGACGACGAACAGCACCGCGTCGGAAGCGGCCGCGACGATCGCGGAGTCACTCACCACGTTGAGCGGCGGCGTGTCGATGACGATCAAGTCGAAGTCGCGCTCCAGGACGTCGAACGCGTCGGGAATGCGCCCTTCGACGTGGAACGCGTCCGTGTCCTCCGCCGACGTCTGCCCGGCGGTGAGGACGTGGAGGACGTTTCCTCCCGCCACGTCGATCTGCTGATACGCGTTTGACGGGTGAACCGCGCCTTTGAGGACATCGCCGAGACCGACGGCGGCGCTCGGCAAGTCGAAGAACTCGGCCACGCGACCAACGCGGAGGTCGGCGTCGATGAGCAGTGTCTTCGCGCCCATGCTTGCCCATACGAGCGCGAGATTGCACGACGTGTAAGTCTTGCCTTCCCCTTGCGCGGAACTGACGACGGCCAGCGTACGGATCGGAGAGTCCCCATTGGCGCTCTGCATGGCCATCTTCAGGTCGGCGACGAGCGTGCGGAAGGCCTCGATGGCCGGCTGCCACTCCGTCTTCGTCCAGCCCGGAGGCGCTCCCGTGGTCGTCGCGACTGCGGCACGCCCCGACTTGCTGCCGCCGTTCCTCGCGGGCGCCACCAGCAGCGGTCCGGGACGCTTCACGGACGGGAGCATCCCGATCACGCGCGCGCCCGTCGCGAGTTCCACCTGCTCGCGATCGCGGACCCTCACGTCGCTGTACTCGCGGTATCCGGCCAGCAGCAGCCCGAGCCCCAGCCCGAGCACCGATCCGAGGGCCAGGTTCAGGCCGACGGACGGCGACGAGGGGGAGGTCGGCAGCTGCGGCGCGTCGATGGGGCGCACACTCGGCGTACTCACGCCCTCCGCGAGCTCCGCCTCGCGTCGACGGGTCTCGAGCGTCGTATACAGCTGCTCGAGCTGGTCAACCTGGCGCTGTCGCCGCAGAAACTCGACCTGCTTGGCCGGGATCCCCGCCACACGCTGCGACCCGGTTCCGAGCGTCTGATCGTAGGAGTTGATCTTCGCCGTGAGCGCCGACTGGTACGAGGACGCCATCGAGAACAGGTCCCCTTCGATCTGCCGGATGCGCGCGTCGAGCGTCGCGACTTCGGGGTTCTCATCCGAGCGGAGCAGAGACAGCTGGCTCCGCTGGTTGTCGAGCGCGATCAGGTTCGTCACGTGCTCGGTCACGGCTTCGTTGTCCAGGAATGTCGGGAAGCTTGCGAGCTCCCTGTACCTCTCCGACCCTCCCGACCCGCTGGAAACCCCCTCCATGAACTGGTTCAGCGCCGAGCGCTCGGCGATCAGCATGTCGCGGTCGGCGGTCACCGTCGCAAGGTTGCGAACCTCGGCCTGCGCCCTGGTGTCGAGGGCGACGGCTCCCGTGCGCCGGGCGAAGTTTGCGAGCGAGTCCTCCGCGGCCGTCAGCCTGCCCTTGATGTCCTCCGCGGCCTCTCCCAGCCACTCTTTCGCATTGGAGGCCTCCGTCACCTGCAACTCGTTGCGAAGCTTCAAGTAACTGTCCGAGATGGAGACGCAGAGGTCGCGGGCCATCTCCGGAGCACGGGCCGAGCAGGTCAGCCGCACGAGGTCCGCATCCCGGCCGACGCGTTCCACCGAAATGGTCTGCTGAACCGAAGACACCCCCGAATCGAAGTTCTGTACCGCGACCAGTACCTCGGGACGGGGACCGGCTTCGGCAATCCACGACAGGCCCTCGAACTGAACCGTGTCACCGGTCGTCCACTCACCGAGAACCTGTCCCGTCGTGTCGCGAATGCGCGTCTCGGAGCCATTCGTCGCCACCAGGTACTCGCCCGGCCGTGCCGAGCGGGACGCCGAGAAGCCGGACAGGACGCTGCCAGGTCGGCGTTCTTCGTCGTCGACGTAGACGTTGACGTGGAGGGCCAGTTCTTCCACGGTCGGCCCCACCACACGGCGGCTGCGCAGGAGTTCCACCTCGTTCTCCACGTGGCTGACACGACCGATCCGGTCGAGCAGCGCGAGCGAACCACCTTCGCCGGTCCCGGCGTCCAGCAGGAAACTCGACTCCGACTCGTAGAGGCGCGGCGAGAAGTAGGTGAAGACCGCCGCTGCCATCAGCACCGGAACGAACACGGCCGCGATCAGACCCCATCGCCGACGGAGGATGTCCCTCAGCGTGATGCCAGGGGCAGATCTGTCGTGGCCGGTCTCCGCGGAGGCCGGCACGTAGACGTAGGGCAGACTCTCGCCGTGAGGTCCGACCGGCAACCGTCGATTCGAGTCCGCCATCATTCCGTCTTTCTCCCGATTCCGGGTGTACTCAAGATTGTCTTCTGGTGGGTGCCGGCGAACGCTGAATGCACCTGCCGGGCCAGGCCGTCCTCCGCCGACGAGTTGACCACGCCGGGAACCTCGTCGTCCGCGAGCTTGAGGACCGCCACTCCGTGCTTCGAGGCCCACTCCGCGACATAGTCCAGGTCGGTCACCACGAGGCTTGCCTCTTCCGTAAGATCATGGACATCCTCGCGCGCGCCGTATGCCACGTACTCGAGACGGCGCTCACCTGGAGGCCTTCTGTCTCCGTTGGACAACTCGCGCATGCGAACGGCGTTCCGATCCGCGACGGCCAGCTTCACAGGCATGTCGTTCGCCAGCGTGGCGGCCCTGGGAATGTACCGCGTCCACGAGGCAGGTTCATCTGGGCGCCGGCGCTGATCGAGGACTACGAAGACGTACTCCCGACCACCGTCTTCCATTTCGGGCGTTGTGCCGTCAACCGCCACGGTGCGCGGCCAGCGGGCCTCGCGGACCAGGTGCCCGAGCGTTCGGGTCATGGCGCGTCCAATGAACACGACGGTCTCGCCCATGATCAGTAGATCGAAGGACAGGCGGCGCTGCCGCAGGTAGTAGAGGTCGTACTCGAGGTTGTCGTGGATCGCCTGGGAACGGTTGGGGCTCAACTGCCATATGCCGGTGATCCCCGGAAGAACCGCCAGCCGCTGGCGCTGGACCGCGTCGTACTGCGCGACGATCTGCGGCATCTCGGGCCGTGGTCCGACCAGGCTCATCTCGCCGCGGATGACGTTGAGCATCTGGGGCAGCTCGTCGAGGCCGGCCGTCCGAACCAGGCGGCCGATCTGGGTAACGCGCGGATCGGTGTCGTCGAGCGGCGACACCGCGTACGGGTTCGTGTCCGTTCGCATCGTGCGGAACTTGAACACGGTGAACGGGCGACCGTGCCGTCCGATACGAATCTGACGAAACAGAATCGGCCTTCCGTCCAACGCGACAAGCCCGGCCGTCAGCAGGCCGATCGGCACGGCGATGGGCAGAAGCAGAGCCACGATTGCCAGATCGAGGCCTCGCTTGGCGACGGAATAGCCGCGCCTGGGGATGTCGTGGTGCAGACGCAGGACCGGGATCCCGCCGAGATCCGTGACGCGGACCTGGTCCGGGCGCATCGCTCCGATGCGCGGAACGATGACCAGCTCGAGGCCGAGGGCTTCGGCTTCCGCGCGCAAGGTGCTGAGCCTTTCGTCTCCGACGTCGGGCACGGCGACGTACAGCTCCGAGGCTCCCGTCTCGACGGCGATGGGAGTCAGGTCGCCGCCGTTGCCGAGCACGCGGATCTCGAGTTCCTCGTTGTCCATCTGAGACAGGCGGAAGCGGGCGCTGTACCCCTTCGGATGGTTGTCGTCGAGGAAACCGACGACCTCGCTGCCGAGAAGGGGAGCCTCCATGATCTTCTTGGCGAGCAGCATCCCGGTCTTACCGGCTCCGTAGATGAGCACGCGGCTCACCCTCGCCTTGCTGAGGCGGCGCGTGCGCAGCCAGCCCATCACGGCGCCGCGCAGGAGCAGCACGATCGGATACGCGAGCACGATCGCTCCGAGGACGAGCAGGCGGGACGGGTGGTTCATCGCCAGGAAGAACAGCGACGCGAAGAACACCGCGACGGACACCGTCAGGGCCTGCGCCACGTGCTGCAGGTGGCGGAGGTGAAGGTTCGACAGGCGCGGCATGTAGAGGCCGAACTGCCAGAACGTGAACACGGTGGAGAGAGCGAACAGGCACGCGAGGCCCAGGTACCACCAGGGGTCCGGCAGCTCGCTGCCGATCAGCTCCAGCCGGATCATGAAGCGGTAGAAGAGGAAGCTGAGCGCGAAGGCCAGGAAGACCCCGATGGTGTCGAACAGAACGATCGCCGCGGCGTCTTCCGCCAGCGGCCGCCGACGACGCCGGTCCTCGCGCGACACGACGTGCCGCTCGGACCCGGACTCGCGGACGCGCCGGATGAGTTCGACGTATTCGCGCAGCGTCGTGCCGATCTTGAGCTTACTTTCGCTGCGCTTCCGATCGTACCGGAGGATGAGCGGGACCTCGGCCAGTCGGCCTTCGATGTGGGCCGCCTTGCACAGCAACTCGACCCCGACCGTGAAGCCCGTCTCCTCGGCGAGGTGCTCGATGCCGTAGGCCGCGACCATGTCGTCGATGAACCCGGTCCGGTAGGCCCGATACCCCGACGTGTAGTCTCCGACGTCGCCCACGCGGAGCAGCGCCTTGAAGACGATCCGGGCCCCGTGGCTCAGAACCTTGCGGTGAAGCGGAACGCCGACTTCGCGCCCACCCGGAACGAACCGGGACGCCACGATGATGTCGGAGCCACAGGCGATCCCGTGCAGCATCAGGGGGATCAGCGACGGATCGTGGGAGTCGTCGGCGTCCATGGTGACGATGACCTCCGCCCGGTCCCGGCCCTCGAGGATACCCGTACGGATCGCCGCCCCGTAGCCCTGGTTCACCTCGTGGCGCACCAATCTGAGCGGCATCTCCTCGGACAGGCGCTCGGCGATACCTGCCGTGTCGTCCGTCGATCCGTCGTCGACGACGATGATCTCGTAGTCGTGGCCCCGGAGCCCGCGTCTGATGCGCCAGAGCAACGTCTCGATACCCGCGGCCTCGTTGTAGGCCGGGAGTACGACGGCGAAGCGGCGTCTTAGGGTTGGCGATTCGGTCATAAGTCTAAATGTCTCAGCAACCTTGCGGTGGTTTCCGGACCGGCGAATCTAGCGCAACGCAGCGTCCGTGGGAAGCGATACTCCGCGGGACTCATCAGGTTCACGGTCCGCCCCTGTCCCGTACGGTCCGGCCAAATTCGCACGAATTGTGCCCGCTCCGTGCCGTGCGTAAGATCGCACGACAGAACGTTTCGCTTCCCGCTCTCAACTCTCGGATGGTTCTCGGAATGTGCATATGAAATTCCAACACCTTCTCATACTGTTATGCGTAGTGGGCGTCGGGTGTGGATCGAATACCGCGCCCTCCACTCCATCGGCCCTCGAGGCCACCGACGAACCTCTCCGCCCCGGTGATCGCCTGCGGGTGGCGTTCTCGGAAGAACGGACGCTCGACGGAGAGTTCCCGGTGGACGAGGCCTACCGGGCGGCGCTCCCCCTTCTCGGCCAGACTTCCGTGAGGGATCTCGGCGGCACGGCGCTGCGCGACAGCCTGATGCGGGCCTATGAAGGGCAGGTAAGGAACCAGTCCGTGCAGGTCGTACTTCTGCGGCGCGTGCGGGTTCTGGGCGAGGTTCAGACTCCCGGACTCTACCACGTCGACCCCACGATGACCCTGCTGGACGCGATCGCGCTCGCGGGCGGCCAGACCCCCCTTGGCCGGCTCGACGACGTCGACATCATCCGGGACGGCAGGCTCGTCGCCGAGAACATCGACACCAACGATCTCGTCGGGAGCTTCGTTCGGTCCGGTGACCAGATCATGGTGCCCCAGCGCAGCTGGCTCAGCCGCAACGCGCCCTGGGTCGTCGGTGGAACCGCATCGGCCGCCGCGATCCTCGTGACCATCCTGCTGAATTCCGGCGACGGCAGTTGACCGGCCGTCCCCCGGGCCGACGGAAGCTGGCCGACCGCTGAAGGCACAAGTCGCCGCGATCATCGGCACTCGTCCCGAGGCCATCAAGCTGGCCCCGGTAGTCCGAGAGTTGGGGGCGTCCACCACATTGTCGCCCAGGCTTGTCGCAACGGCGCAACATCGCGACCTCCTCGACCAGGTGCTTCGCCACTTCGGCCTGACGCCCGACGTGGATCTCGATCTCATGCAGCCGGGCCAGACCCTCGCCGACCTCACGGCCCGCGCCGTCACCGGACTGACGAGCGTCCTCGAGGTGGAAGCCCCCGCCATGGTCATGGTGCAGGGCGACACGACGACCGCGATGACCGGGGCCCTCGCGGCGTTCTACCTGGGCATCCCGGTCGCCCACGTCGAGGCCGGCCTCCGCAGCGGAGACATCCGCAACCCGTTCCCGGAGGAAGTCAACCGCCGGATCATCAGCCAACTCGCGACGCTGCACCTGGCGCCGACCGAGGGCAACCGAAGCCGCCTCATCTCGGAAGGCGTCGCGCCGGGCGCTATCGTCGTCACCGGAAATCCCGGGATCGACGCGGTTCTCTCAGTCGCGGAATCCGGCGTCGGCGAACCCGAGTTGTTGGCGGCCGTACCGGAGCTGGACGAGGGGGATCGGCGGCTGGTGCTCGTGACCCTTCACCGGCGCGAGAGCTTCGGAGAGCCCCTCGAAAAGATCTGCGGCACCCTCGCCCGACTGGCCCGCGAGATCCCCGGTCTCGTCTTTCTGCTCCCCATGCATCCCAATCCCGCCGTCCGCGGAACCATCCGCTCGCTGCTCGGCAACGTACCGGGCTTTCACCTGACCGAGCCCCTGTCCTACGCGCCGTTCGTCGCCGCCATGACGCGCGCGACCCTCATCCTGTCAGACTCCGGTGGTGTGCAGGAGGAGGCCCCGAGCCTGAACACCCCGGTCCTCGTCCTGCGCGACGCCACGGAACGACCCGAGGTGATAGACGTGGGAGCCGCGGCGCTCGTTGGCCGCGACCCCCGGGATATCCACGCGCTCGCGACCCGACTGCTGACCGACGAGGCCGCGCGGCTCGAGATGACCGGTAAGCGCAATCCGTTTGGCGACGGGAACGCCTCGGTCCGGATCCGGGAAGCGATCGAAGCCTACCTGGCGCGGTAAGCGCGGACCCTTCCTCGAGCCGATGGCGAAGAAAGAGCGGAGGGGGTGGGATTCGAACCCACAAGGGCTTGCGCCCGCCGGTTTTCAAGACCGGTGCATTCGCCGTTCTGCCACCCCTCCGGAGCGGCTAACCTAACGCTACTGCCGTTCCGCGGAAGCCACCCGCAGACACCATCAGACTGGAAACCGCGTCGCTTCTGCTGCCGGAGGCCTCGGAGCCCGGTCTTCGCCGCCCTACTTCGCAGCCTATGAAAATGGATTTTCATACGCTTGCCGCGGGTACCCCTGGCACCCCGGCGCCCCGCCCTCGCTGGCGGCAGGGCCCCGAACGGGACAATTTCTCGTCGGCCGTGTAAGATGGCCTTCAAATACGTGACCTGAATGCTCGGGACGGTGGGCTACCACACAGGAGACGACGATGCGCAAGTTCTTTTCAACCCTCGGGGCCCTCGCCCTGTTGACCGGCCTGCCGGCCGGCCTCGCGGCGCAGGACCTGGCGGCGATCTGCTCGGACCTGGAAGGCGCCGAAGTCGGCGATTGGGCGGAGTACGAGGTCAGCTCGCCCCAGGGATCCGGCACGATGCGCTTCGCGATGCTCCCCAAGGGCGCCGCGGCCGACGAGGGACGTTGGTTCGAGATGTCGATGAACATCAACGAGCAGGCCATGGTCCTCCAGCTCCTGGTCGGCGACTGGCCGTTCGAGCCCGACGACATCGAAGCCGTCGTGATGAAGCCGGCCGATCAGCCGGCGATGCGCGTCCCGGATATGATGCTGAGCCAGCTTCGCGGTCAGATGAACGTTCCGATGCAGGGAATGTCCGAAAGCTGCAAGAGCTCTGAGATGCTCGGTCAGGAGTCGGTCACGGTTCCGGCGGGCACGTTCAACGCCCACAAGCTCCAGCCGGCCGAGGAGAATGCGGGCCAGGTGTGGGTTTCGACCGACGTTCCATTCGGCCTTGTGAAGGGCGAGAGCCCCGAGGGCGGCATGGTCCTCGTGGGTTCGGGCCACGACGCGACGAGCTCGATCACGGAGACCCCGCAGGACATGCCGGGGATGCCCGGACTGGGCAACCAGTAGGCACCAGTAGGCACAGATGCCGGTCGCGTTCGGCGACCGCGCGAAACCGGGACGCGATATACGCGTAGAGGGGCGGGAGACGGTGAGCCCGCCCCTCGTTCTCGTTCCAGGACGGTACGATGAGAAAGATACTACTGCTGTTCGGACTGGAACTCGCGCGACGGATTCTGCGGAAGATCCTCCGCGCGTGAGGTGCCCGGTGTGAGGCTGCCCGGCGTGAGGGTGCCAGGTGTGAGGGCGCCCTCCCGCTACGCGTTCAGCCCTGGATGATCACCCTGGTATCGACGGTGAGATCCATCCGGAGCGAATGAAACACGCTGCAGTATTTTTCGAGCGAAAGGTCCACGGCGCGCTGGGCTTTGGCCTCGTCGACGTCTCCGCGCATTCGAAACGTCATTTCCACGCGTTTGACGTATTTTGGATGATCGTCCCGCCGCTCCGCAACGACCTCCACTTCCATTTCCTGCAGCTCCTGCCGCCCCTTCTTCAGGATGTCGACGACATCGGCGGCCGTACACGAGGAGACGGCTTCTAGAAGGAGATCGACCGGAGACGTTCCGTGCATGCCATCGCCATCTACGGAGACCGTGCCGCCGTCAGCGCGCCCTTCGAAGCGCAATCCCTCGATCCATTTCAACGCGATGCGGTTAGCCACGCTGGCATATTACTCCGGTTCGGGTTCTTCCGGTCCTCTGTTCGGGCGAACTGATGCCCCCGCCCGGGCAAACTGATGCCCCAGACCGGGCGCACTGGCTGGCAACATAGGGTGTTGCGGCGGCGGGCTACAAGGCGGGTCCGCCGAGGCGCAGGATCCTCCTCCGGCCGCCGTGGTAGTACTGGCCGAGACGCCGGCCCGCGCCCCGGGCGGCGCAACCCACCAGGAATTCGAAGAGGATCCATAGATGAACGCGCTCACCAGACCCATCGCCGTCGCCGTCGGGCTGCTGGGAGTCGCCGTGGCGATGCCCGGCTCCTCTGCGGCCCAGGACCTGGACGCAGCGTGCCGGGCGATCGGCGGATCCAGCCCCGGCGCCTGGACGCAGCATACCATCAAGGGGCCGAACGGCAACATCGACATGCGCTTCGCACTCGTTGCAGACCGCGGCGCCACGTGGTACGAGATCAAGGCGGGCACGCCGCAGGGCGAATCGATCGTCCAGATGGAAGTGCCCGGTTTTCCGTTCACGCCGGACCAGATCCGGCGGGTGGTGATGAAGAACGGCAGCGGCCCCGCCCTCCGCCTTCCCGATTCCATGGTGGACCAGTACAAGTCGATGGCCGAGGCCGGCCCGCTGACGGACATCGAGGCGCAGTGCCGGACCGCGGAGGTGGTCGGCGAGGAGCGGATCGACGTGGGAGCCGGCTCGTTCATGACGACGCATCTCCGTTTTCCCGGCTCGGGGGGTGAAGTGTGGGTCAGCGAGGAGGTTCCCTTCGGCATCGTGCGCGGGGTCGCGCCGGGACAGGGGACGATGGAGCTGACGGCTCATGGAACCGGCGCGACATCCGCCATCACGGAGACACCCTTCGCCCTCCCGGCCACGGGTGGCGCGAACGCCTCCGGCAGCCCGTAGATTGGCGGCGCGGCCCGCTCCCTCGTGCGGGCTGCCCGCGGGCCCGTAGCCGGAGGGAGCCTTGATCAGCCGTCGACGTTTCGTGGGAGCCGTCGGGCTCCCTGCCGCCGCTGCCGCAACCGGATTTCCCCTCAAGCCCCGCCCGGGGCGCACCCGCATGCCGGCCCCGCCACCCGGCCGGGCCGCCGCCGTCGCGCGCGACGAGGACTACTGGGCCGAAGTGGCGCAAGCGTTCACCGTCGATCGATCGCTGATCAATCTCAACAACGGGGGCGTCAGCCCGTCGCCGGCGTACGTCCAGGAGGCCATGAAGCGGCACCTCGATTACTCCAACGAGGCGCCCGCCTACACGATGTGGCGGATCCTCGAGCCACAGCGCGAAGGGGTCCGGAGCCGACTCGCACGGGAATGGGCTGTCGACCCTGAGGAGATCGCGCTCACCCGCAACGCGTCCGAGGGGCTGCAGATCTGCCAGCTCGGATTCGACCTCAAGCCCGGCGACGAAGTCCTGACGACGACCCAGGACTACGGCCGCATGATCACGACGTTTCAACAGCGAGAGCGGCGGGAAGGGATCGTGCTCCGCCAGATCCGCATCCCGACCTGAGCGTCGAGGAATCCCGCCGCGCCATCCGGCCACTCGACGCCGTGATCGGTGACCTGCTCGAGACTGGCGAGACCCTGTTCGCTGGAGACGAACGGATCAAGCTACAGCGGTTCCTGGAACCTCGGGAGGAGGCTGCGCGCGACACGTCGAGCGACCCGGCGGGTTCCGCGGATTCGGGCGACTGAGGCCGTAAGGCCGCTCCCCCTCGAGGGTGTCTACCTGGCCATCGGCACGCGGACACCGGACGCGCGAGCCACCTCGAGCGCACGCTCGTAGCCGGCGTCCGCGTGTCGGATGACGCCCATCCCCGGATCGCAGGTCAGGACGCGCTCGAGGCGACGGGCCGCTTCGGGGGTTCCGTCCGCGACGATGACCTGGCCCGCGTGCTGCGAGTAGCCGATCCCGACACCACCGCCGTGGTGGAACGAAACCCAGGTCGCGCCGCTCGCCGCGTTCAGCAGGGCGTTGAGGATCGGCCAGTCCGACACGGCATCCGTCCCGTCCTTCATCCCTTCCGTCTCTCGGTTGGGGCTCGCGACGGAGCCGCAGTCGAGGTGATCCCGGCCGATGACGATCGGCGCCGACACTTCCCCGTTCGCCACGAGCTCGTTGAACCGCTTGCCCGCCGCGGCGCGCGCGCCGTACCCGAGCCA
>JBPCJZ010000065.1:0-9775 GCA_051004775.1 Gemmatimonadota bacterium | reverse complement strand
TCGATCGAGGTTTCCTCGCGCAGTTCCCGGCGCGCCGTGTCGAGGAGGTCGGCGTCGGCCACTTCTTCGCGGCCGCCCGGTAAGGCGACGTGGCCCGACCAGGGGTCGCCGGCTACTTCCGCGCGCAATACGAAGAGCGCCTCGATGATGTCGGGCGATTCGGGAGCGGGCGCCAGAAGCAACGTGACGGCTGCCCGGCGATCGGCGGTATCGGGCGGGAGCACGAGGGGTTCGCGCCGGCCGAGACGAGCCCCGAGGGCTGTGGCGTCCAGTCGCTCGATGCTCGCACCTGGCCCGCCGCCCGCCGCGCCGCCCCCGTCAGCCCCCACCGCCGCCCCTGGTGCGCGTGCGTTCCTCCAGCTCTTCGGCTTCGGCGAGCAGCTTCAGGTAGCTCTCGTGGCGGCGTCCGAGAATCTCGCCATCCTCGATCGCGCCGAGCACGGCGCACCCCGGCTCCTCGCGATGCCGGCAGTCCGCGAAGCGGCATGTTTCCAGGTACGGACGGAACTCGCGGAACGCGAAGCCGAGAGAGGACACCTCGGCCCTCGCGGGCATGAAGTGCTGGATGCCCGGCGTATCGGCAATGTAGCTCTCGTCGTCGAGCGGGATGAGGCGGGCGGTCGTCGTCGTGTGCTTCCCGCGCCCGGAACGGTCGCCCACTTCGCCCACGCGAAGCGACAATCCCGGCATCAGCGCGTTGAGCAGACTCGACTTGCCGACACCCGAGGCGCCGGCGAGCACGGTGGTCCGTCCAGCCAGTGTCGATCGGAGATCTTCGAGGCCGAGGCCGGCCTTCGTGCTCACGGGCAGGAGATCGTATCCGATGCTGCGGTAGTCTGCGAGCTCAGGCGGGATGTCCGCCGCCTGGACGGGCGCCCCGACCGCCGCCTCGGCCGGCGCCCCGACGGATGCCCCCGCCGACGTCTCGGTCCCGAGAAGATCCATCTTGTTCAGCACGATGAACGCCGTGATCTCCTCGAGCTCCGCCACGGCGAGCAGCCGGTCGAGCATGTAGAGATCGGGATCGGGCCGGGCGGCCGCCACGACCGCCGCGACGAGGTCGACGTTGGCGGCCATGACCTGGTCCTTGCGGCGGGAGATGGCGCGGCGGGTGAGGGAGCTGGTACGCGGGACGATGCCGACGATGCGCCGGCTCCCGTCGTCGAGCTCCTCGATCTCGACCCGGTCGCCGACCGCGACGGAGCCGCCATCGGCCAGCTTGAGTTTGCCCCTGAGACTGCAGTCGAACTCAAGGCCGCCGGCCCGGACACGGTAGATGCCCCCGCCAATCTGGAGGACGCGCGCGATCAAGCCGCGAATCCTTCAGTCATGCGGCGATCATGCGGCGATCACGCTGCTGGCCGGCTACTCATGGGGCGGGCCGCCCGTCATGCGTCGGGACCGACGAGTTCCTGCAGGCAGTTCCAGGCGAGGAGCGCGCACTTCACGCGCACCGGAAATTTCGACACGCCTTCGAGCGCGCGCAGGTCGCCGAGGTCGGCGTTGGCCGCCGCCGCCCCTTCGCCGTGCAGCAATCGGGTGAAGGAACCCGACAGCGCGAGCGCCTCTTCGAGGCTCTTCCCCTTGAGGCGCTCCGTCATCATCGACGCGGATGCCTGGCTGATCGAACAGCCCCTGCCCTTGAACGCGATGTCCTCGATACGTCCGCCCTGCACCTTCATCAGCAGGTCGATCACGTCCCCGCACAGGGGGTTGTTCAGTGTGATCGTGTGCGTCGTGCCCTCGAGATCGTGCTTGTTCCGGGGCTTCCGGTAGTGATCGAGAATCACTTCCTGGTAGAGCTCGGAGAGGGCATCGTCGTCCATGCCGTACGCGCCGTCAGGCCCGGCGAAATTGTTCATCGGATCTGGGAAACCTGTCGATTAGCTGGAATCGCTGTGGTGGAGTCGTGCGGGGTGGGGCCCATCGCTCAGGCGAATCCTCCGAACAGTTCGCGCGCGGCGCCGAGAGCGTCGATGAGGGCGTCAATTTCCACCCTCGTAGTATAGAGGTAGAAGCTCGCGCGCGCCGTAGCGTCGACGCCGAGGTACTCCATCAGCGGCTGGTTGCAGTGATGGCCGGCGCGGATCGCGACGCCTTTACGGTCGAGGATCGTCGCAAGGTCGTGCGGGTGGATGTCGCCGTACTGGAACGAGATGACGCCGAGCCGATTCTTTGTCGGCCCGATGATCGAGAGATGGTCGACCTCCGACAGGCGCTCGATCGCGTAGTCCGTGATCTCGCGTTCGTGCTCGCCGATCGCGTCCAGCCCGATCGCTTCGAGATAACGCACCGCGGCGCCGAACCCGACCGCCTCGGCGATCGCCGGCGTTCCCGCCTCGAACTTGTGCGGCACCGGGGCCCACTTCGAGCCTTCGAGGCGGACCTCGGAGATCATCTCACCACCGCCCTGGAAAGGCTCCATCGCGTCGAGCAGTTCCCGGCGGCCCCACAGGGCGCCGATCCCGGTCGGACCGCACATCTTGTGGCTGCTGAACGCGTAGAAGTCGGATCCGAGCGACGCGACGTCGACCGCCCGATGCGGCGCCGCCTGCGCTCCGTCGGTGAGGCAGAGCGCGCCCGCCTCGTGGGCCAGCCGCGCGATCTCGGCGACGGGGTTCATGACGCCGAGCGTGTTCGACACGTGCGTCGTCGCAACGAGCTTCGTGCGCGGCCCGATCAAAGAGGCGAGGTGGTCGAGGTCGAGGCGTCCCTCGTCCGTGAGCTCCGCGAACCGCAGCACGACGCCGCTCCGCGATGCGAGCAACTGCCACGGGACGATGTTCGAGTGGTGCTCCATCACGGTGAGCACAATCTCGTCGCCGGGCTCGAGCGTCCGTCCCCACGAGTACGCGACGAGGTTGATCGCCTCGGTGGTCCCGCGGGTGAACACGACCTCGCGATGGTCGGCGGCGCCGATGTAGCGCGCGACATCCTTGCGGGCGCCCTCGTAGGCGTCGGTCGCTTCGACGCTGAGCTGGTGGGCACCGCGGTGGACGTTCGCGTGGTGGGCCGACAGGTAGTCGGATATCGAGTCGATGACGGCCTGCGGCTTCTGGGAGCTGGCGGCGCTGTCGAGGTAGACGAGCGGGCGCCCGTGCACCTTCCGTCCGAGGATGGGGAAGTCGGCGCGGACCTTCGCGACATCCAGCTTCGCGATATCCGGCGTGGCCGTCGCTGTCATCGTTACGTCCAGTTCCGCGAGTTTCGTCCGGGATCCGCTACAGGCGGACCTGGATCTCGCCGTTTTCTACCCGGCACTCGTAGGCGCGGACCGGGCGCACGGCGGGCAGCGCTCGCGGCTTTCCCGACCGCAGATCGAAACGCGCGCCGTGCAGGATGCACTCCACTTCACCGTCGTGCAGCTCTCCCTCGGAGAGCGGGAACTCTTCGTGCGAACACTCGTCATGCAGCGCGAAGACTTCGTCGTCCTGGCGGGCCAGCACGATCTTCACGCCGTCACACTCGACGCCCCGCAGGCCGTTTTCCGGCACCTCGTCGAGACGCGCGACGGTCTGAAATCCCCCGTCGCCGTCGCTGTCTCCGTCGCCGCTCGGTCCGAGCTCGTCGATCTCGCCGGTGGTACCGTCGGCCCGCTCCATCAGAGGCCCATCTTCCGTTCGATGGCGTCGGTCATCCGCTCCTGGACGCTCTCGACAGGGAAGCGCGCGAGCACCTCGCCGAAGAACCCGAACACGAGCAGGCGCTCGGCCTGCGCGCGCGTGAGGCCGCGGCTCGTGAGGTAGAACAACTGGTGCTCGTCCACCTGGCCGACGGTCGCGCCGTGCGAGCACTTCACGTCGTCGGCCGCGATCTCGAGGCTCGGCAGCGTGGTCGCGTGCGCGTGCTCGCTCAGCAGCAAGTTCCGGTTGGTCTGGTACGCGTCGGTCTGCTGGGCGCCCACATCGACCCGGATCAACCCGCGGAAGATCGACTCCGCCTTGCCCGACAGGGCGCCCTTGAACAGCAGATCGCTGCGTGCGTTCGGCGCCGCATGGTGCTGGAGCGTGTGGTAGTCGAAGTGCTGGTCGGCGTCGCCGAACCACAGGGCGAGCATCTCGCTGTCGGAGCCGGGACCCTCGAGGTGGCTCGTGATGTCGCAGCGCGACAGGGAGCCGCCGAGCGTCACGTTGAAGCTGTTGAGCGTGCAGTCACGCGGAGTGTTCGCGTGCTGCATGCTGAAGTGCTTCACGCCGCGACCGAACCGCTGCAGGCCGAGGTAATTGACCAGTGAGCCGTCGCCGCCGAACACCTCGACGCCGTTCAGGCTGAGCGACTCGCCGTCCAGGTCGTCGGAGACGAACTCGTCGATGACGGTCACTTCCGCGCCGCGCTCGACGATGATCAGCGAGTGCGTCGACAGGAGCGCGCCCGATTTCGACAGCCAGCGGATCACGTGGATCGGGTGCTCGACCTTGACGTTCTTCGGCACGAACAGCGCGTAGCCGCCCGACAGGGCCGCCGTGTGGAGCGCCCACAGCTTCTTCTCCATCGGCGCGATGGAGCTGCCGTACAGGAATTTCTCGATCAGTTCGGGGCGATCTTCGGCCAGCCGGGCGATCGGGGCGAGCACGACGCCCGCGTCCTGCGCCTGCTGCGACAGTTCCATGCGGGCGATCGTCGCGTCGAGTTCGACCATCGTCCCGCTCCGGACGCCATCGCCCGCGAGGATCTCGCGCACCTGGCCCGGCAGGTCGTCGGTCGCGACCGCCTGGACGGCGCGGCCCGACGGGTCGACGAGGGGCTCGAACGCTTCGGGCTCGAGCTTCGTCAGGTCGGTGTAGCGCCATTCCTCGGTCTTCTTCGTCGGCATCGGCAGCGCGCGGTACTCGTCCCACGCCGCGCGGCGCCGCTCGGTGAGCGGGCCCGACTTCGCGTCGTCTCCGCCGATCGCGTCCATTGCCTCGGCCAGTCGAGTTCCCGCGATCGTCGCCGGTCCGGCCTCTTTGGGCCGGGTCATGATTCCGTCCGCCAAGCTTCCCCCATTTATGTCGAAGCGGTGCGCGGCCTCAGCCGACGCTCCCTTCCATTTCGAGTTCGATCAGTCGGTTCAGTTCGATCGCGTATTCGAGCGGCAGCTCCTTGGCGATCGGCTCGATGAAGCCGCGGACGATCATCGTCATCGCCTGCTCCTCGCTGAGCCCGCGGCTCTTCAGGTAGAAAAGCTGCTCCTCGCCGACCTTCGAGACCGAGGCCTCGTGGCCGATCGACGACTGGTTCTCGTCGATCTCGATGTACGGATACGTGTCCGTGCGCGAGGTCTCGTTCATCAGCAGGGCGTCGCACTCGACGTTGGACTTCGAGCCGGTCGCACCCTCGTACACCTTGCACAGACCGCGGTACGAACTGCGCCCCGTGCCCTTGCTGATCGACTTCGAGACGATCATCGATGTCGTGTTCGGCGCCGCGTGGACAACCTTGCCGCCCGTGTCCTGGTGCTGGCCGTCGCCGGCGTAGGCGATCGACAGGATCTCGCCGTGGGCGCCCTCACCCACGAGGTAACACGACGGATACTTCATCGTCAGCTTCGAGCCGAGGTTGCCGTCGAGCCACTCCATGTTGGCGTGCTCGTGCACCATCGCCCGCTGCGTGACCAGGTTGTACATATTGTTGGACCAGTTCTGGATGGTCGTGTAGCGGAAGCGCGCGTTCGGCTTCACGACGATCTCGATCACGCCGGAGTGGAACGACTCGGTCGTGTAGACGGGCGCCGTGCAGCCTTCGATGTAATGCGCCTGCGCACCGTCTTCGACGATGATCAGCGTGCGTTCGAACTGGCCCATCTGCTCCGAGTTGACCCGGAAGTACGCCTGCAGCGGGATGTCGACGTTCACGCCCTTCGGAATGTAGACGAAGGAGCCGCCCGACCACACGGCCGAGTTGAGCGCCGCGAACTTGTTGTCCGCGGGCGGGACGATCGTCGCGAAGTACTCGCGGAAGATCTCCGGGTACTTCTTGAGGCCGTCTTCGATCGACTCGAAGATGATCCCCTGCTCTTCCCATTCCGCCTTGAGCGAGTGGTAGACCATCTCGGACTCGAACTGCGCGCCGACGCCCGCGAGGACCTTCCGCTCGGCCTCGGGAATGCCGAGGCGCTCGAACGTGTTCTTGATGTCGTCGGGGACGTCGTCCCACGACCGTTCCATCTGGTTCTGCGGGCGCAGGTAGAAGTAGATCTCGTCCAGGTTCAGCGTGTCGAGATTCCCGCCCCACGTGGGCATGGGCTTCGAGTAGTAGATCTCCAGCGCCTTGAGGCGGAACTCGAGCATCCACTCGGGCTCGTCCTTGTGCGCGGAGATCTGGCGCACGACCTCTTCGCTGAGGCCCTTCTGCGCCTTGAAGACCGGCTTGTCTTCCGTTCGGAAGTCATATTTGTATTCGTCGAGTCCGAGCTCGGCGACCGTCTCATTTTTCGGCATAGTGTTACCTGTCCTTCCAGTGTTCGTCGGCGTGAGTGTTCAGCCGACGGGCTCCGGCTGCGGTTCGTTCAGCCAGTCGTAGCCCATCTCTTCGAGCTGGTCGGCGAGCTCTGGCCCGCCGCTGTGCGCGATCCGTCCGTCGAGCATGACGTGGACGTGATCCGCTTCGAGGTACCCCAGGATCCGCTTGTAGTGCGTGATCAGGAGGACGCCCATCTGGTCGTTGTCCTCGAGCAGCGTGTTGACGCCGTCGGACACGATGCGCAGGGCGTCGATGTCGAGACCGCTGTCGGTCTCGTCGAGCACGGCCATGCTCGGCTCGAGCATCGCCATCTGCAGGATCTCGTTGCGCTTCTTCTCGCCGCCGCTGAACCCGTCGTTCACGTGGCGCCGCGAGAAGGCCGGGTCGACCTTGAGGAGCTTCAGCTTCTCGTTCAGCCTGCCCTGAAAGTCGAGCACGCCGATGTCGCCCTCTTCCTCGGTGCGGCGCGAATTGACGGCCGTGCGGAGGAAGTTCGAGATCGACACGCCAGGAATTTCCGCCGGGTACTGGAAAGCGAGGAAGATGCCGGAGCGGCTGCGCTCGTCGGGCTCCATCTCGAGAATGCTCTCGCCGTTCAGCAGGATGTCGCCCGCCGTGATCTCATACCCGGGATGCCCCGCGATCAGCTTGGCGAGCGTGCTCTTGCCCGACCCATTGGGGCCCATGAGGGCGTGCATCTCGCCCGGGCGGATGACGAGGTCGACACCCTTCAGGATGTCGGTGTCCCCATCGGCGACCCGCGCGTGCACCCCGCGGATTTCGAGTAGATATTCAGACATGCGGCGTTCAGCTCCGTTTGCTTCGGTCTTTTCGGGCGATTCCCGGGGCGGAGAGACACGTCGGTGCCGTCCCCGAAACGGCCTGTTAAAGTAGTCTAGTTGAGACCCGGTATCAAGTAAGAGGGAGCCATCGCGGGACCGGCTTCCCCGTGGGGCGACCGCCCTGATGCGACCGGAGGCGCCAGGTGACGCACCCCGCCGACTCCCATCGCGGCCCGTGAGGGCCTAAAATGGCTCGATGAATGCCAAACCCGTCTCGCCCGTCTCGGTCATCGGCCCGTCAGTCCTCGTCGCCACCCTCGTCTTCGCCGCCGTGCCTCCCGCACACGCCCAGGAGGAGGAGCCGACGCCCGATACCGCCTATGTGCCGGTCGAAGAGTTGCCGGACGGCGTCGACACCGGCCCGCCGCCCCCGCCGCCCGGTGCGCACGCCCAGATGGGGAATCAGCTACAGAGCCAGGTGTTGTGGGATGCGACGATGGCCTACTGGATCAACGACGCGCTCCTCCGACGGCCGGACGCGCTGGTCCTGCACGCGGTGGGGTCGTTCCACGTGGCCCGCGACACGGGCATCCCAGAGCAGCTGCGGCGATACAGGCCCGGTGCCTCGAGCATGATCATCATGCTGCGCGCCGTCGAGGACATCGAGACCTTCGAGCCGGCCCCGGCCGGTCGCTGGGGGGACTTCGTGATTCAGACCGACGAGTCCCGGACGCTCGAGGCGATCGAGTGCCGGCAACTCCTGCAGGAGATCGGTCGGGGCGGCCTGTGAAGGCCGCATTCTTCCGGCGCCACGGCGGCCCCGAGGTACTCGAGATCGGCGAAGCCCCGGAGCCGGTCGCCGCCGAGGGCACGGTCGTCGTGCGGGTCGCTGCCGTCAGCCTCAACCACCTCGACCTCTGGACGCGCCGTGGGATTCCCGGCCTCGAGCTCGAGATGCCGCACATCGGCGGGTCCGATGCGACGGGCGTCATCGAGGCCGTCGGATCAGGGGTGGAGGCATGGGAGCCGGGCGATCGGGTCGTGATCAACGCGGGGCTCTCGTGCGGGATGTGCGATTTCTGCCAGCTCGGCGACGAGGCTCTGTGTCGCCGTTTCAAGGTCCTCGGCGAGCACGTTCGAGGAGCCGCCGCGGAGTTCGTGCGCGTGCCCTCGGGCAACCTGTTCCGCGTGCCCGAGTCGGCCGACCTCGAGCGCTTGGCCGCCGCCCCCCTGGCGTTCCAGACGGCGTGGCGGGCGCTGACCACGCGCGGCCGGTTGCAGGCTGACGAGACGCTGCTGGTGACGGGCGGATCGGGCGGGGTGTCGACGGCGGGGATCCAGATCGGGAAACATCTCGGGGCGCGCGTCATCGCCGTGACATCCGGCCCTGAGAACGTCGAATGTGTGGGAGAGCAGGGCGCGGACGTCGTGATCGACAGGCTGAGCGAGGACGTCGACGCGCGGATCCGAGAAGCGACGGGCGGACGCGGCGCGGACGTAATCCTCGACAGTGTGGGCGCCGCGACGTGGGAGACGGTGAGCCGGGCGCTCGGGGTCGGCGGGCGCATCGTCGTCTACGGCGCGACGACCGGCACCGAAGTGCCCGTGCAGCTCGCTCACGTCTTCTGGAAGCAACTCAGCATCATCGGCTCGACCATGTCTTCACGCGACGAGTTTGCGGAGGTGATGTCGCTGGTCGTGAGCGGTCGGCTCCACCCCGTCGTCGATACGATCATGCCGCTGGATGATATCCGCGCGGCCCACGAACGCCTGGAAGCGGGAGACGTATGCGGGAAAATCGTGCTGGTGCCATGAGATGGACGATGGGAGCGGCGCTCTCGCTGGTCGCGCTGTCGCTGCTCGGCGTGGCGGCATGCGGGGGCGCCGACGGCGAGGGTGACGGTCGCGCTCGCGACGCGGCGGACGCGGACTCGGCCGCAGTCGCGGAGGCCGGGACGAACGAGGCGCCCGCCCGGGGCGGTGACACGACTACGCTGTCGGCAACCCGGGGGGCCGCCAAGGCCTCGGACGCGGACCCGTTCCAGGGCTTCGACCTGCCGAGCGAGAACGGGACGGGCGAGATGCTCCGCTACAGGCTCCGACTGCGCAACGACGGAGATTCTCTGGCGATCGTCTACGCCGACGGCGGCGCAGGCGAAGTACTTCTCGATACGGTCCCCCCGGGATCATGGCGCCCGGTGGAGGTCGATTCGCGGGCCCGCCGCGTCCGGCTGCGCTCCGTCACGCCGGGCGGAGACCTGCTCCGCGAGACGGAACTGGGCGTCCCGGCCGACACGGTGATCGACCTAGCCGTCGGTTCTCGGGCCCCGGCGGAGTGATGGAGCCCCGCCCCGAGCCCCCCTGGGTTGTGGGATCGTCACGACACCGGCGGCCCCCTGCGAGCTCGTTCGGATCTCGTAACTCGTTCCCCGCGTGCGCGTTGACCTGAACGCCGCCGCCTCGCACCGAACTTGCGCTCCTCCGAATCCGGGAACGGCTGAACCTTCGCCGAGGAGCGAACGATGAGACTCACCACGCAGGTAATCATGCTC
>JBPCJZ010000064.1:0-13198 GCA_051004775.1 Gemmatimonadota bacterium | reverse complement strand
AGCCGTGAACAATCAGGAGACGAATTACATCGCGGCGCTGTCCGGCGCGGAGCGCTTCCGGATCGATGAGCCGTTCCTGTTCATCCATGCGGCCGGCCTGGCGGCCCCGCTCAAGTTCATCCGCGCTGACGAGTCGGACGAGGTGGGCGAGTAGCCATCGGATGCTCGGATGAAATCGGTGCTCCTGATGGAGCGGCCACTCTCTCGCACGCTCGCCCTCTGCGCTGCGATCGCGCTGACGAGTGCGGCGTGCAGGGGGTCCGAGGAGGAGGCGGCCGCAGAGGGGCCCGCGAGCGCCGCAGCCGATTCCTCGGCCGCCGTAGCCGATTCCTCGGCCGCCGTAACCTCCGACCTGACGGACCTGACGGGCAACTGGACCGTCGTAGCGCACCGGATTCCCGGCGTCAGCGCGATGGGTGGGGCGGAGGCCGCTTCCTGGCACGGCCGGACGCTCCGTCTGGAAGGGACGGAGGCTCTCACTTCCGGAGGCCGCTGCGGCGACCCAAACTACGAAAAGCGGACGGCCGATCTGGACAGTCTGCTGGCGGCCGGGTTCAAGATCACTCCCGCCCGCCTCGGCTTCTCCGAAGACCACGACCGCGTGAGGGTTCTCCAGGTCTCGTGCGAGGGCGATCCCTGGACGGCCATGGGCGCGTTCCTGATCGAGATCGACGAGGAGCATGCGTTCGCGCCGTGGGATGGGGTCTTCTTCGAGCTCGAACGCGACCGGGCGGCCGATGCGGTCGACTACCGGGCGAAGGGCAACGAACCCTTCTGGGCGCTCGAAATTGCGAGTGGCGAGCACATCCGATTCTCACGCCCGGGCGGCGGCCTGCGTGATGTCATGACGCCGGTCCCGGAGCCCAAAGCGAATCCCGCCACGGGCGCCGTCCTGTACCATGCCGTGACGGACGACAACGAACTGCGGGTGGTGATCGAGCTGACGCCATGCAGCGACGGCATGAGCGGATTCGCGTACGAGACCACGGCGACGGTGACCCTCAACGGAGGAATCTATCGTGGCTGTGGAGGTCCGCTGCCGTGACGCTGCCGTGACGCTGCCGCGAGCGTCGTGATGCTGCCGTGACGGTGCCGTGATGGCGCCGTGACGAGGGCAAACGGGCCAGGGAGTTCGCCCCCGTCCGGTGGTCTAACGGGACGACGGAGGCGGCGGTTCACCGCCGTCGCTGCCTCCGTGGCCTGGAGCGGAGTCCTCGTGCAGCTCTTCCTGTCGCTGCGGCTCGCCGCCGCCAACGGCAAGAGTATGGGCGAGGGTCTCGTCGTGTTCTTCGGCTACTTCACGATCCTGACGAATATCCTCGTCGCCCTGGCCCTGACGGCGGCGGTGTTCGACCTGTCCTCCCGGCTCGGTCGCTCTCGCTTCGGACGATTCACCCCCGCCCTGTTCGTGACTGGTGGCTGTTCGCGCCGAAGGGCGAGCTGCGCTGGCGCGCGGTCGGCGCGTGGCTCGCCTACCCGCTCGGCTTCTTCGCCTATTCGCTGATTCGCGGTGAGTTGACCGGGTTGTATGCGTACCCGTTCATCGATGTCGACGTGCTCGGATACGGACGAGTGCTCGTCAACGCCGTCGCGGTGCTGGCCGGTTTCGCGCTGATCTGCCTCGTTCTGGTCGGCGTTGGCCGGTCTGGTTCGGCAGGACTGGGCGGACGCGACACGTCCGCGGCCGATTCAACCGAGAGATAGGTCCGGCTCGCGGACCGGACGAAGCCTAGCCGACAGGTCCCTCCGCCGGGTCAGTTCATCCGGCCGGAGTTTCGCTCCTCGATCAGGTCCGCGAGTTCGCGGACGTTGCCGAGACCCACGACCTGCCACGCGCCTTCCGGCGACTTCTGCAACAGCAGCTCGATCGGCCAGGTCTCGCGCTCGTCGGTCTCGAGGTTGGTCCCGGTCAGGTCGAACCGCACGCGGGCGGCGTCGCCGCCCGACATCACGGTGTGCGGTGCGGTCGATTCCAGGTCGACTTCGTCCAGCCTGTCCGGATTGATTCTGGTGCTGTCGGGCGCCATCTGTTCGAGTTGTGAGCGCGTCGCGTCGGGCACCTTGAGCTTTCCTTCGCGCACCGACTCGCGGACGGTCTGACCTCCGAGCTGGACCACCATCGTCTTCATGACCTGCCCGAACCCGACGGCCATCTGTACGTTCATGGAGTCCTGCGCCGTAGCGGCGTCTTCGTATCCACGTTCCGTGATGAGGGCGAGCACGCTGTCCATCGTGGACGCCAGCGCGCGGTCGATCGCGACGTTGCTTTCAAATCCCTCGAGATCCTTGGCTTCGAACGCCTGGCCCGCCTGGACGACTGCCAGCGCGGGTCCGTCCGGAGCGCCCGCGTCCGTGCAGGCGGCGGCGACCACGAAAGACAGGGATACGGCGAAGGCCAGGCGGCCGCGGGGCCCGACCCGGAATCCGCGACGCGTCATCGTTCTCATCCGAGACCTTCCGAAGGGTTGTCGTGACGACCGGTCGAGCCACATGGTCCGCCGGCGGAACGGCAGAAAGATACACCCGGCGGCGATTACGCGTCATCCCTTCGGGCAGGGAGAGCCGGCGTCGATCCACATGTCTACGATCGCCAGGAATTTCAAATAGTCTATTCTCTCTCCTCGGGCGTCGGATGCCGCGCGGGTGCCTTCCTCAGTTGAGAACGGTGATCTCAACGGCGAGGACGGTCAGTCGGCGGTGTCACGGGGTGTCGACCAACTCGACATCTGCCCCCAGAGACGCAGAAGGTGCTGAGCGCGGGACAAGACGTGGTGGCCCCCATTTCGCGCTCGCTGCGTCTGGGTATGTGGAACGCCGCTGCTGAGCGGCCGATACCCGGACACACCGGCTGGCGGGCCTCATGAGAACGAGCAAGTGGATCGTAGTCGCCCTGGCTGCATCGATCGCGGGATGTGAGAGCGGCCTGCCGACCTCGGCAGTAGAGTCCGTGCCCGCGCTACCGCTGTCGGCCGACGCGCGGCTCGACCAGGCGGACGCGAACGTCGAGAAGGCCATCGTCCTCTTGGGCGCCGCGGTCAACGAGTCCCCGAAAAACGACAGCAAGCCGTTCGGTGGCCATCGGACGAAGGCGATTTCGTTGCTGGAAAAGGCGCGGCTCTAGATCGCGGTCGCCGCGGCGTCTGCGGACGATCCCAAGAACGTCCCCTGAATGCTGCGCCGATGGCGCGCGGTCAGGGATGCGGAACGTCGCGGCGTCGGAGCTCGGCCGCTACCCGGGATCCCTCGATCCCCATGGCCTTCCACAACACCAGAAGGTGGTACAGGAGATCGGCGGATTCGGCGATCAATTCCGCGGAACCGCTAGCGCCGTCCGCGTCGCCGAGCGCGGCGATCACCGTCTCCACCGCTTCTTCGCCGACCTTCTGCGCGATCCGCTCTCGACCGGCGTCGAACAGGGAAGCCGTGTAGGAGCCGGCCGGACGATCCCTGTGCCGCTCCGCGATGCGAGCTTCGAGCTCCTGCATCGCGGTGCCCAGCGTAGACGACCGGGCATCCCGAGCCGTCGCCGTTGCCGCCCCCCCGTCAAAGCAGCTTCGTCGTCCCGTGTGACAGGTCGGGCCGTGGGGGACAGCCGTCACCAGCAGCGCGTCCTGGTCACAGTCCGCCGCGATCGACACGGCCTCGAGCCAGTTCCCGGAAGTCGCCCCCTTCTCCCACAGCTCTTCCCGGGAGCGGGACCAGAAGGTCACGCGTCGGCGCTCGATGGTACGGGCGAGCGCCGCCTCGTTCATCCATCCGAGCATGAGGACGCTGCCGTCGTCGGCCGACTGGATGATCGCCGGGAGAAGGCCCGATGCCGGGTCGAAGCGAAGGCCGTCCAGTCCGAGTGCGCTGGCGAAGTCGAGCTGCGGGCGGTTCTCGGTGTTCATGTCGGCATCGCAGGGGCAGGAACGTAGGGACGCACCGGTACTCCGCCGGCCGCCAGCTCTCGTTTGAGGTCCGGAATCGAGATTTCGGCGAAGTGAAACAGCGAGGCGGCGAGGGCCGCCGCGGCGCCCGCCTCGAACGCTTCGGCGAAATGCGCGGTCGTTCCGGCGCCGCCGGAGGCGATGACCGGGATCGGCACCGCCTGGCAGACCGCGCGGAGCAACGGGAGATCGTAGCCGTCCTTCGTCCCGTCCCGGTCGAACGACGTCAGCAGAATCTCGCCGGCTCCGCGACCGGCGGCGTCCATCGCCCACTGGACGGCGTCCCGCGCCACCGTCTCGGTGCCGGCTACGACGCGGACGTCCCAGCCGCCGGCCGGGCCTCGTCTCGCGGCGGCGTCGATCGCGACCACGACGGCCTGCGTCCCGAAGCGCTCGGCTGCCTCGGTGAGCAGGGCAGGCTGCCGAACAGCCGCGGTGTTGAACGCCACCTTGTCGGCCCCGGCCTCGAGCACGCGGCGCGCGTCCCCCACGCTCCGCAGCCCGCCGCCAACCGTGAATGGGATCGCCACGCGCCGCGCGACGTCCTCTGCCAGGCGCGCCGCGGTCGCCTCGCCCCGACGGGTCGCCGTGATATCGAGGAACACGAGCTCGTCCGCGCCGAGATCGGCGTAAGCGCGACCGAGTTCGACCGGGTCTCCGGCGTCTCGCAGGCCGCGGAACCGCACGCCCTTCACGACCCGGCCGTCGGCCACGTCGAGACAGGGGATGATGCGTGGGGTCAGCATCGCGGCCGCTCCGCGTCGGCTGCCTCGGGAGCCACGTCGGCGGCCTGGGGAGCCGCGTCGGCTGCCTCGGTAGCCACGTCGGCCGTCTCCGCGGCCGGGTCCACGATCCCGCGTGCCGCTTCGATTGCCTCGGGCAGCGTAAGCCGAGCCCGGTAGAGGGCGCTGCCCACGACGGCTCCGGCGGCCCCTGCCGCCGCGAGTCGCCGGATGTCCGCCACGCCAGTAACTCCCCCTGCGACGATCGTCTCAAACTCGGCTCCGATGAACTCGGCCGCCCGGCCGCAGTTTGCCGAGCCCAGCATGCCGTCGCGCTCCGTGTCCGTGAAGACGATCGTCCGGAGGCCGGCGTCCTGCAGTCGTGGCAGCAAGTCCTCGAGCTTGTCCGAAGACTGCTCCATCCACCCCTCGACCATCACGCGTCGTCCGCGCAGGTCGACCGCGGCCGCAACGCGGTCGGCGCCGAAGCGGTCGACGAGCGTCGCGACCCATCCCGGCCGCAGGGCCGCCGCGGTTCCGAGGATCGCGCGATCGACGCCGGCCTCGAAGAGGACGGCGAGGTCTCCATCGGTGCGGAGGCCGCCGCCGACCTGGATCATTCCGTCGAACGCCGTTCGAATGCGACGGATCGCGGCGGCGTGCGCCAGCCGGCCCGTCCGGGCACCATCCAGGTACACGAAGTGGAGGGCCTCGGCGCCGTCCGCGGAGAAGGCGCGAGCCTGTGCGACCGGATCGTCCGCGAACACCGTCACTTCCTCGAACGAACCGCGGGCGAGGCGGACGCAGCGTCCGCCGAGCAGATCGATGGCCGGATAGACGATCATGCCGCGCACCCGGCGGAAACGGCGCAGAAGTTGGCGAGCAGACGTCCGCCTGCCGGCCCGGATTTCTCGGGATGAAACTGCACGCCCGCCACGCGTCCCACGCGGATCGCGGCGGGGAACCGTTGACCGTACTCGGCCGTAGCCGACACGACGGGCGCGGGGCATGACGCTCGGTACGAATGCAGGAAGTAGAAGTACTCGCCGTCGGCGATCCCCTCGAACAGCTCGTCCTCCGATCGTACCTTGACCCGCGCCCAGCCGATGTGGGGCACCGGAAGTCGTGGTGAGGACGACGTGGCGTCTACGGATGCCACTTGAGTCCCCCCTACGGGAGTCCCCCCTGCCGGGACGTCCCACGCGAAGCGCGACACGGTTCCCGGTATCAGGCCCAGACCCGGTGTGAGGACGCCGCCCTCGTCGGACGATTCGCACAGCAACTGCATCCCAAGGCAGACACCGAGCAGGGGAACGGGGGAAGAGCGCAGCGCCGCGGGCCAGCCGCGCGCGGAGAGCTCCGCCATCGCGCGGGCGGCGGCTCCGACACCCGGAAGAATGACCCCGTCGGCGCCCGCCAGCTCCTCCGGGCGCACGGCGCGCACGTGCTCGACCCCGAGGCGGTCGAGCGCAAACTCGACGCTCCGCAGATTGCCCGCCCCGTAGTCGATCAGGCCGATCACAGGACCCCCTTGGTGGAGGGCACGGCGTCGGCGAAGCGCTCGTCCCTCTCGACGGCGGCGCGCAGGGCTCGGCCGAGGGCCTTGAAGATCGCTTCGATCTTGTGGTGATCGTTCCGTCCATACGGCACCTGCACATGGATCGTGGCGCGCAGCCGGTCGGCGAGAGCGCGAACGAAGTCCTCCACGAGCTCGGTCGGCAGCCCACCGACCCGATCGCGCCGGAACTCCGCATCGAAGACGACGAAGCTTCTGCCGCTGAGATCGACCACGACGCGCGCGAGCGCCTCGTCCATCGGGACCCAGAAACCGTAGCGGCGAATGCCGCGCCGTTCGCCGAGCGCTTCGTCGAGCGCCCCGCCGATGGCGAGCCCCACGTCCTCCACCGTGTGGTGCTCATCCACGTCGAGGTCGCCTTCGGCCGAGACGGAGAGGTCGATGCCGGCGTGGCGCGCCAGCAGCTCGAGCATGTGGTCGAAGAACCCGATGCCCGTGGCGATGTCGGCCCTGCCGGTGCCGTCGAGCGCGAGTTCGACCCGCACGTCCGTCTCCCTCGTCGTCCGTCGTACGCTTCCCGGCCTCATATCGCTACGCTCAGTTCGACCCGGCCTGCGGGGCGGCGGTTCTCGAACAGCGCGAAGCTCTCCCATCCCGTCCGGCGGGCCAGTCCGAAGCCGGTGTCCAATCCCCGGAGGAACGTCTCCGGCCGGTGCGAGTCGGACCCGATGGTGAGGTGCTCGACGTCGAGGTCGAGAGCCCAGCGGAGGACCTCGGGCTCCGGGTACGGAACTCCGGGCGCCTGCCCGACGCCCGACGTGTTGATCTCGAGACCGATGCCGTCCCGGGCCATGCGCGCCAGGATCGTCTCGATGCGACCGCGATATCGTTCGGGGTCGTAGGCCCCGTAGTGGCGGTGGCCGTAGCGCTTCACGAGGTCGAAGTGCGCCACGACATCGAATCCTCCCCACGCGACGAGATCCTCGACTTCCGCGAAGTACTTCTCGTAGGCCTCGTCCTGTGGCCGCTCGTTGAAGAAGGCGTCGACGTCCGGGCCGCCGGAGATGTTCATTCCGTCGACGACGTGGACGGATCCAAGCACGAGATCGAACGGGACCGCTGCGAGCAGCGTTTCGAACGCGCCGAGCCACTCGGGCCGGTACTCCAGCTCGACGCCGAGCCGGATGGCGCGGTCGGGCCAGCGATCGGCCGCCGCCCGGACCGATTCGGCCGACCGCCGGAATCGGGGGATCATCTCTTCGGGATCCGCCGCCCATGTGCCGTCCGGCAGGAGCGCTTCAGCGTGGTTCGTCACGCACACGTACGTGACGTCTTTGCCGGCCGCCTCGACGTGGGCAGCGAGCGGGTCGAACGCGTCCGAGGAGTGTTCGTCGTGGAAGTGAGCGTTGATCACCGGATGACCTCCTCCATTGCGGTGATGAACCGGTCGTTCTGGGCGGCCGTACCGATCGTGACGCGAAGGGCGCCCGCGAGGCCGGGCTGCCCGTCGCGGCGTCGGATCGTGATTGCGTGGTCCTCGGCCAGGCGGCGCTGGACCTCGGCGGGATCGCGGACGAAGAACAGCAGGAAATTCGCGTCCGATGGCAACACTCGAAGGCCGATTCCGCTAAGCCCTTCCGCCACCCGGCCGCGTTCGGCGCGCAGCCACTCGGTGCGCCGCTCCATCTCCTCCCGAGCCTCGAGAGCCGCCGTCGCAAGGCGGATCGCCGGCGTCGTCAGGCGGTACGGAAGACCCACGACGTCCATCATGTCAACGAGGGCCGCGTCGCCGACCAGGTACCCGGTGCGCAGCCCCGCGAGGCCCCATGCTTTGGAGAAGGTGCGTATTACCGCGAGGCGGTTGCCCGTCCCGTCGCCTCCCGCGATCCCGGCCATGGATACGTCGCCCGCGAACTCGACGTAGGCTTCATCGACGGCGACGACGGCTTCCGTTCGCTCGAGAACCGCGAGCACTCGCTCGCGGCTGAGCAGGCGGCCGGTCGGATTGTTCGGCGAACAAAGGATCACGAGCTGGGCGCCGCGTGCGGCGTCCACGGTGGCGTCGACATCGAGATCAAACGCGTCGTCCAGCCGCACGGCCCGAACACTCGCGCCGTGCGCCGTCGCCCGCTGCGCGTACAGGTCGTACGTCGGCGAGATCGTGACCAGCTGCTGACCGGGGTCGAGGAGTGTGCGGACGAGCACGTCGATCGCGTCGTCCGCGCCGCTGCCGATCCACAGGCGATCGGCTGGAACCCCGAGATACGTCGCCAGGCGCGGGCGCAACGCTCCGCCCGACGGGTCGGGGTAGCGGTGCAGGGAATCGGTCTCCGAATCGGCGGGGGCGTCAAAGGCGACGCCGTCACCATTCACGCCGCCGGCCCCGGTGACCCAACCGGACCCCGACCCCGCAACCGGGCCAAGAGCATTCTCGTTTGCGTCCAGGAGCAGCCCCCGGGCGCCGCTCCGGCGAGCGGATGCGTACGGCGTGACGTTGGCGAGGTGCGGCCGGAAGCGGTCCCCCCACGACGGGCTCACGGGAGCCCTCCGGGCCCGCGTCCCACGACCGATCGGGCATGGGCGGGCAGTCCTTCCCACTCCGCGAGTGTCGCGATGGCCGGAGCCAGGCTCCCGAGCCCTTCGGGCGTCAGCCGTTGCACCGATATCCAGCGGCCGAACGCGTCGAGGTCAAGGCCGCCTGCTCCACGCGCCCTGCCACCCGTCGGCAGCACATGATTCCCGCCGGTGCAGTAGTCGCCCGCCGCCACCGCGCTCGACGGTCCGAGGAACACGGCCCCGGCGCTCCTTACCCGCCGCAGATCCAACAGCGGATCCCGCGTCTGGATCGACAGGTGCTCGGGAGCGCGGATCTCCAGCCAGTCCACCGCTTCCGCGTCGTTCGCGGCGACCACCACGGCCCCGGCGGCCAGGGCCGCGCGCGCCGCCTCGCCGGGTTCGCCGGGCCCAGCCGCCAGGGCGGCGCACCGGTCAACGGCCCGTTCTCGAATCTGCGCCGCGAGCCCCGGGAGGTCCGCGTCGTCCTGCCCGGAATCGCTCAGCACCACAAAGCAGATCGAGTCAGGCCCGTGCTCCGCCTGTGCGACGATTTCGGCCGCGACGCGATCGGGGTCCGCCGCCCCGTCGGCCCATACGGCGATCTCCGACGGCCCGGCGGGCAGGTCGATCGCGACGGTGCCGAACACCGCGAGCTTCGCCGCGTTGGCCCATGCGCCGCCGGGTCCGAAGATCTTGTCGACGGGTGTGATGGTCTCGGTTCCATACGCCATCGCGGCGATCGCGTGGGCGCCGCCGATCGCGTAAAGCTCGTCGACGCCGACCAGGGCAGCCGCCGCCATGACCGCCTCCGCCGGCTCGCCGGTCGGACCGGCCGGGGAGCAGGCAACGAGCTCGTCGCATCCGGCGACCCGCGCCGGCACGGCCGTCATGAGGAGACTCGACGCATAGGCGGCGCGGCCCCCGGGCACGTACAGGCCGACCCGCCGGATCGGGCGGAACTCCCGCCAGAGGGAGACCCCCGGCAGAATCTCGACCGGCGCTTCCCGTCGGATCTGCGCGCGGTGTCGCCGCGCGATGTTGTCGCGCGCGAACTCGAGCGCCTCTCGCCGCTCCGCCGAAAGCGCCGCGAGCGCCTCCGCGCAGCGGACGGGCGGGACGCGCAGGGCGGAGGGCGTCCCGCCGTCGTATGCCTCCGCGCACCGCCGCAAAGCGTCATCGCCCCCGGCCCGGACTTCCGCCAGAATCCGCCGCACCGCCTCGTCCACGGGCGGTTCGTCCGCCGCCGCGCCGCCGGCTCCAGCGGCGGTCCCGGCGGCGGCGGCGGCGCTCGTACCCTCGATCCAGGCGCGGGCCGCCGGCCCGGCCAGGACCGGCAGCAGGGCCGGCTTCACCGCATCACCTTCTCGACCGGCAGGACGAGAATCTCGGTCGCGCCGGCCTCCTTCAGTCGCTCCATGGCTTCCCAGAACACCTCCTCTTCCGCCGCGGCGTGCACCGCCACCATGTCGGGGTCTGCGAGCGGCATCACCGTCGGGCTTCGCATGCCGGGAAGGATCTCCCGGATCCGCGGCAGGGCGGACCTCGGCGCGTTGAGCGTGACGTACTTCAGCCGCCGGGCCATGAGGAGTCCGTCCATGCGGACGAGGAGCCGACGGATCAGCGCGGCACGAACTGGTTCTTCGAGCGAGTCCGGGTCGGCGACCAGGGTGGCCTCGGAACTCCACAGCACCTCAATCGGGCGCAACTCGTGGATGTGGAGCGTGGTGCCTGTCGAAACCAGGTCGCAGATCGCGTCGGCGACATCGAGGGCCGGGGCGATCTCCACCGCACCACGCAGCTCGACGATCGTCGCTTCGATGCCGCGGTCCTCCAGCCACCGCGACAACGAACGCGGGTGCGTCGTGGCGATGCGCCGCCCCGCCAGGTCGGCGCCCTCGCGGATACTCGACGCCTGCGGAACCGCCAGTTTGAGGCTGCACTGGCCGAAGCCGAGCGACTTGAGTTCCGTCAGCCGGGCCGACTGCTCCCGGATCACGTTTCCCCCGACGATCCCGAGGTCCGCGACGCCGTCCTGCACATACTCGGGGATGTCGTCGTCACGGAGGAAGAGCAGCTCGACGTCGAAATTGCGGCAGCGCGCGAAAAGTCGGCGCTGCCGGTGGTCGAAGTCGAGGCCGATTCCGCGTAGAAGTTCGAGGCTCGGCTCGGTCAGCCGTCCGCTGCCCTGCATCGCGACGCGCAGGCTGGCCCCGTTCCGGCCGGCCCGCCCGTTCCTCCGCTGCGAAATCGATGGTACGCCACTCATCACGTCTTCGGTCATCGTCGTTCCGCCCTGGTCGGCCGTCCGACCGTCCGTAGTAGACACAAAAAAAGCACCCGTCTCGCGAGGAGACGGGTGCCTGTCGTAGTTCGATCGGGTGATCAGACTAGATCAAGGGCACACGCCTCCGGAGCCATCGTAGTGATGGCCGTGAACGTGGTGCCCGTGCGCCGTCGTGATCTTGATCATCGTTCGAACTAATAGACAGGCCGGGAGCCGACGTCAAGTTTCCGCGTTTTGTGTGACGCCGGTCGCGCTTCGAATGACGCCGTCCGGTCGCCGCGAGTTGCGTCCCCGCTGCGCGGTGGATTACCGTCCTCGGGTCGGATTGCCGGGAGTGCAACGGGGACTGTCGTCACACCCAAGGGTCGGAGGAAATCGCATGAAGACGCTTCAGCGCGTACTCGAAGACAAGGGCAAGGATGTCTACTTCACGTTGCCCGCCGCCAGCGTGTTCGAAGCGCTGGAAGAGATGGCGAAACGGGATGTCGGCGCGCTGATCGTGCTGGAGGACGGGAAGGTCGCCGGCATCTTCTCGGAGCGCGACTACGCGCGGAAGATCATCCTGGTGGGCAAGTCGTCGCGCGAGACGCCGGTGTCGGAGATCATGACGACCCGCGTGATCTACGCTCGGCCCGAGCAGACGCTCGACGAGTGCCTCGCACTGATGACCGACAAACGCATCCGACACCTGCCAATCATGCAGGAAGGCGAACTTATCGGGGTCGTGTCGATCGGCGACCTCGTGAAGGGGATCATCGCCGAGCAGCGCTTCATCATCGGCCAACTGGAGAACTACGTCTCCGGCTGAGCGCCCTCGCGGCCCCCGGGCGGTCGCCCGCCCTGCTCAGTCCGTCGCCCGCGCCCGTCAGTCGGTCGCCGGCACCCGCGGTCCGGGGGGCATGTTCTCCTCGAGGAACCCGGTGAGCAGCGAGTAGAGGTGCTTCCGCGTTCCCTCGCCCTCGAAAATCCCGTGTGAGCGGTTCGGGTAGACCATGAGCTGGAACTGCTTGTTGTATTTGACGAGTTCGTCGACGAGCGCCTCGGTGTTCTGGTAGTGCACGTTGTCGTCGCCCGAGCCGTGCACGACGAGAAGGTTGCCCTCGAGCTGCCCCGCGTGGGTCAGCGCCGCGCTCTCCTCGTAGCCCTCCGCGTTGTCGTCGGGGAGGCCCATGTAGCGCTCCTGGTAGACCGTGTCGTAGAACTTCTCGTGCGTCACGGGCGCGACCGCCATCCCGGTGCTGTAGAGGTCGGGGTAGCGGAACAGCGCGTTCAGCGTGTAGGTGCCGCCGCCGCTCCAGCCCCACGCGCCGAGCCGCTCGGGGTCGATGTAGGTCCGCTCTGCGAGCAGCGCTCGCACCGCACCGGCCTGATCGGCGGAGCTGATCTGGCCGTACTGCCGGTAGATCGACTTCCGCCAATCTCGTCCCTTCGGCGCAGGCGTCCCGCGGTTGTCGATCGTCGCGACGATATACCCGCGCTGCGTGAGCATCAGGTGCCACAGGTAGTTGAACCCGCCCCACTGATCCGTCGCCGTCTGACCCCACGGGCCCGTGTAGCCGTAGACGAGCATCGGGTAGCGGCGGGCGTCCTCGAACCCGGGCGGCCGCATCATCCAGCCATCGAGCTCCACTCCGTCGACTTCGACGGTGAAGAACTCGGACTCTCCGCGATCCAGCGCCGCGACCGTCTCGCGCAGCTTCTCGTTGTCGATCAGCGAACGGACCTTCTGATGGCCGCGCATCCGGATCAGCTCGGTGGTCGGCGGGACGCCGAAGCTCGAGCGCGTGTGGATCGCCCAGCGGGCATCGGGGGAGATGTCGTAGTCATGCCAGCCCGGCTGGCCGGACGGCGTGACTCGCTCCGCCGGGCTCCGACCATCGAGGCGCGTGCGGAAGAGGTACCGCTGCGTCGCGTCGTCGGGGGAGGCCATGAAGTACAGCCATCCGCCCGGCTCGTCCACCAGTTCGATGCTGACGACGTCGTAGTCGCCGAACGTCACGTTGGTCGAACGGGAGCCGTCGCGCGGGACCGCGTACACCTGGCGCCAGCCCTCGCGCTCGCTCACCCACAGGAACCGCTTTCCCCCGTCGAGCCACACCCAGTCGTCGACCACGTCGAGCCACGCGTCGTCCCGATCGGTGAACACAGAGGTGATCTCGCCCGTCGCCGCGTCCGCGAGCACGACCTGGTT
>JBPCJZ010000063.1:0-5473 GCA_051004775.1 Gemmatimonadota bacterium | reverse complement strand
TCGATCATCGCGATCAGGCTGCTCCACGCCGCGAAGAACAGGGCGAGGAAGAAGAACACCATCAGCAAGGCCCCACCCGCTATCTGCCCGAAGAGCTGGGGCACCCAGATGAACGTGAGCCCCTCGTTGCCGGCGCCGACGATCGTCGTCGCCGCCTCCGGCATCGTCGCGAACACCGTACACAGCACCATGATCCCGGCCAGGAGCGACACGGAGTTGTTGCCAAAGCCGAGGACGAACGCGTTCAGCGCCGTGTCCTCGTTCTTGCGCAGGTAGACGGCGTAGGCGACCACGAGTCCCCAGCCGGCCCCGGTGTCCCATGCGTTCTGCGTGAGCGCCTCGATCCAGATCCGCGGAGACGCGAGGTCGGCCCAATTGGGCGTGAACAGGAACGCGAGCCCGGCCTCCGCGCCCGGCAGGGTGACCGCGCGCACGGCCAGGAGGATGACGAGCGCGAACAGCCCGGGAATCAGGAAGCGCGCGGCCCGCTCGATGCCCTTCACGCCGCGCGCCACGACGAAGACGCCGAGGCCCATCGCGATACCGTGCGTCAGGACCGCCATCCACGTGCCGACGTACCCTTCCCAGAAGGTCGTCGCCGCTTCCGGCGAGGTCATCGGCACGCCGCTCGAGATCGCGCCCCACAGGTAGCGGAGCGTCCAACCCATGACGACCGAGTAGTAGAACATGATGGCCGTCGCGGTGAACGCGACCCAGGCGCCCATCCACGCCCTGCCCTTGCCGAACATCGCCGCGAAAGCGCCGATCGGGCCCCGGCGGGTCGCCCGGCCGAGGGCGAACTCGACCAGCAGCAGCGGGATCGACCAGAGGAGCAGAAAGACGACCCAGGCAATCAGAAAGGAGCCGCCTCCGTTGTTGGCCGCGACGCGCGGAAACCGCCAGATGTTCCCCGTCCCGACGGCCATGCCGAGCATGACCACCATGGTTCCCCACCGGGAAGAAAAATGTCCTGCGCTCACGCTTCGGCCTCCTTGCCAGGTCGCTGAACAGCCGGGGCGGCCTCGTCGATCCGGCTCAGCCACTCGAGCAGGATCCGATTGAACACCTCGGGCATCGAGATGTGCGAGCAGTGCCCCGTGCCGGGAACCTCCTCATAGACGGCGTCCGGGATCCGCGCCGCGATGTCCCGGGCCCACGAAACGGGAAGGTACGTGTCGAGCGGCCCTTTCACGACGAGCGCCGGGACGCGGATCGTCGCGAGCTCGGGGCCGAGGTCCTCCGCGGCGAGAAGCCGGACCCGGGCGCGCGACACGGCGGGCGGCACGGTACGAGGACCGGTCCATAGCATGTAGTCGATGATCCGCCCTCCCCCCGGCGACGAATCGAAGATCCAGACGCAGAGACGGTTCCAGAGGCGACCAGTCGCAGCGGCGAGGACGGTCGGCAGGTAGCGGCTCGTCGCCATGGCGACCGGTATGAGGAGCGTCCGGTTCAGACCGACCGCCTCGTAGGAGACGCGGGCCAGCGAGTTGCTGATCACGACACCCCGCACGAGTTCGGGGCGGGAAGCCGCCAGCCGCATCGCGATCGCTCCCCCGAGGCTCTGGCCGACGACGACGCACGAGTCGACGCCGCGCGCCGCGCATACTTCGGCCGCGTCGAGGGCGAGACGGTCGAACGTGTGGTCCGCCGAGATGCCGGTACGAAGATCGGCGCTCACGACGCGATATTCCCGGGCCAGATCCACCACCTGGTATCGCCACGTCTCCCGGATCCCGTCCGCCCCGGGGATCAGGAGCAGCGCGGGGCCCGTACCTGTGTCGAGGGCGTCGACGACCTCCCCGTCGGACAGGGTCACCGCGATCGTGGGAAACGGCGCCCCGTCCGCGTCCCGGATCGGCGGGCGCTCGAGGCTTCGGTTGCGGCGGACCCGATAGGCGAGCCAGGCCGTCGTGAGGCCGGCCACCGCGGCGATCGCCCGGATCATCGCTCGATCCGCAGGACCGGAAATACGGAGTCGGCGGAAGCCCGGGCGGCCCCGGCGCAGCCGCCGTCCGCATCGGCGGCGCCCGCATCGCCGTCCGCATCGGCGGCGCGATCGTCGAACCAGCCGCCTTCGGACCAGGGTTCGACCATCGTGAACAGCAGGCGCGCCCCGGGTTGATCGGCCGCCAGCCAGCGCCCTCGCGGTGCCGGGCGCGCGCCCTCGATCGGCCGGGGGGGCGGCGGCCAGCCCGCCGTCACGTCCCCGCAGCGCGGGTACTCGAGCCACCCGTCGGAACCCGGCGGACCGGCCCCGGCCGACTCGCCGGGTTCTCCGACCCGGAAGCCGTGGCCCTTCAGCGCCGCGACCAGACCGTTTGGCTCGCCGACGATCCACCATCCCGCGGGCCGAGCGAGCTCCGAGTCGACCTGCAGCTTCGACCGCCATGGCGCGAGATACCCCTGCTCCTGCTGGCCGCGCTCGTTGATGAACACCCACGGAAGCCGCGCGCCCGCTGGCCGTCCGACGTAACGCGATCGAAGCGCGAGCGAGCCAGCCGCTCCGGCGGCGGCGCGCTCGGATGCGGCGCGGAGGTCGGTCGACAGGTCCGCCGCGGCCGCCAGCAGCGCAGCCACGGCCACGTACATCCGGTCCGTGCGCTCCTCCAGGCCCAGCACGTCCCGCGACGAGGCCGTCTCCACCAGGAAGGCGAGACTCCCCGCGAGACCAAAGGCGTTGCGCGCGCTCACCGGCTCGGTGGGCGGCGGCGTGTACCAGGACGCACCCGGGCTGGCCGTGTCTACCGGCTCCGCCGCGATCTCCATGGTCGAGCCCTCGAACCAGGGCGCCACGTATTCGTGATAGCGGACGTCGGCGCGGGCGAGGGCCAACGCCGCCCGCGGGAGCATGTAGTAACGGCCGAAAACCGCCAGCTCCGGATCGACGTTGGGGTGCGTCGGAACCCCGATCTGGATGGAATACTCGGAGGGTCCGATCTCGTGGAGGTCGAGCACCACGTGGGGCCGCCAGGCCGTGAACTCGCGCCACAGCGCGCGTGTGCCGGGGTCGTCGAGACGAATGTGATCGCGATTCATGTCGATCCCATCCGGCGTGAGTCGATCGCGACCGCGCACGCCGCCGGGGTTCGCCATCGGGACGATGCGGACCTCGAGGCGACCGCGCAGCGCGGAGAGGGGGCCGGCGGCGAGGTCCCTCGCGATGCGGAGGCCCACCTCGAGGCCCGCCCGCTCGTCGCCGTGCTGGGCGCCGACGATGAGCACGCGCACGGCGGCGCCGGACCCGTCGCCGGCGGGGCTGGCATCGCCCCCGGCGGCCGCCGCGCCCGCCGCGGCATCCGCGGCGAGGCGGATCACCGGGATCTCTTCCGCGCCCGGGAGCGATCCAGCCTCGATCCCCTCCGCGGCTTCGGCGACACGGCGGAGATACGGGGCCACCTCGTCGGCTTCCGTGAAGGTGAGGTACTCGCCGACCTCGGCCGGCGTCGGCAGCGGCATGGCCGGCGCCTGCGCGAAGGCTGGAGCCTGGACGACGGCGCCGAGCATGAGAAACACGGCGGCGAGTCTCATGCGCACAGGCGGCGGTGGATCGAAGCGGCTAGCACGTCCGAGTTGAGTCCGTCGGCAGTCAGCTTCAGGGCCATCTCCTCGGCGTCGAAGGTCAAGCCGGCCCCGAACCACTCGCGGAGGAACGCCCCGCTCCGGGGATTGCGGAACCAGTCCTCGTCGAAAGTTGACTCCAGTTCCGTGGTGATGAGCGCGGCGAGCATCCGCGCCCGCAGCCGTCGCGCGACCCCGAAACGCTGGCCGAGCCCGGAGAGGTACTCTCGCGGGTCGTGCCGGAATCCGGTGGCCTCTTCCATCAGCTCCGCCCAGCGGGGCCCCATCGCTCCGGGGCGATCGCTCTGCGCGAGCTCGAGGTCGAACGTCAGCCGGCCCACCATCTGCCGCACCGCGAACAGCTCGAGGAAGGCCGCCGTGCGCACGAAGGCGGCCAGTGGCTCTCCCTCCAGTCCGGTCACGCGACGGACCCACGTGGGCGATCTCCCGAGACCGCCGAACACCGTGGCGTGCGCATCGACCACCGACTCGTCGCCGAGCGCGCGAAATTCGAAGGGCAGGCTCCGCGACGTATAGGCCCAATGGATTCCGCGTCCGATCTCGCGCATCAGAGTCCGGATGCCGGGAACCGACGTCGTCGGCGTCACGAGGATCTGCACCCGATCCGGGACTCGGACGGCCATGCATGCCGGCCGCATTCCCGCCGAGGGGAACGGCTCGACGGTAAGCTCGATCCGCCCCTCGGCTTCCAGCGGCAGGCCGATGCCCCGCAGGTCCTCGCCGAGCGTCTCGAGGCACGTCGCCTCGTCGATCAGCCCGTCGAGCCATTTCTGCCGGTTCAGCCACTCCGCGTCGTGGGCCTCGGCGTCGACGGCGGCGAGCCCGAGGTGCTCCACGAGATGACGGCCGAGGTGCTCCTGGTAGGCGTCCTCCGTCTCAGCCAGGAATCGGCGGCCTTCCCGCTCGACGCCCCGGAGGCTCAATCCGTAGAGCCGCTGCGTCGATTGAAGGTGGTCGCCGAAACCGACCTCCTTCGTCGCGATTCGCCAACGATTGAGACGGTCGAGCTGCAGCGGCAGTACCTCGAGCAGGGCCTCGGCACGCAGCTCCGCGTAGGCCCGGCGCGTGGGCCGATCCTCGGAGGAATGGACGAGGCCGGGGAGCTTGCGGACCGCAATCTCCCGGCCCTCGTGCACCATCGTCGCCGTGGCGATCCACCGTTCGAACTCGTCGTCGAGTTCGGCGTTGGCCGCCTGGACGTGATGGTCGGCGATCCACGCGAGCAGGCGATGAAGCCGGCGCGCGTCGTCGCCCGAGGCGGACGCAAGTTCGCGCTGGATGGGCGGCAGCGCCCTCTCGTACTGGAGCAGCGACTGCGTGGAGTACAGCTCGCGGTGCTCCGGCCAGGCCTTGCGGCCGGCCCGCGCCTCGAACATCTCCTCGGCCAGGGCCGCCCGGAAGCGCTCGACCCGATCGCGCAGCTCGCGGACCGAGAGGCTCAGGATTCCGGTCCCGTCAGGCGATCGCCGATGGCCTCGACGAGGCGATCGGTGGATACGCGGACCTGCTCGAGCGTATCCCGGTCCCGCACCGTCACGGTGCCATCCTCCATGCTCTGCCCGTCGACGGTGATGCACAGCGGCGTCCCGGTCTCGTCCTGCCGCCGGTAGCGTCGGCCGATCGAGCCGGACTCGTCGTAGAACGTCGAGTACGACGCGCGGAGGTCGTCCATGATCCGCCGGCCCAGCTCCGGCATGCCGTCCTTCTTAACCAGCGGAAAAACCGCGACGGACGTGGGAGCGAGCGACGGATGGAGACGGAGAACGGTCCGTGACTCGCCTTCGACTTCTTCCTCGTGATAGGCGTCCGCGAGCACCGCCAGCAGCAGCCGGTTCAGTCCGATCGCCGTCTCGATGACGTACGGGACGAACCGCGTGTTGGTCGGTGCGTC
>JBPCJZ010000062.1:0-10296 GCA_051004775.1 Gemmatimonadota bacterium | reverse complement strand
TCGTCCGGCTTCATCTCCCGGCGGAACCAGCCGGGCACGTCGTGATCGTAGATGTATCGATACTGGTCGTCGGCCCGCTCGTCGAAGTAGGCGGCTCTCCCGGCTCCCTCGTCCGCCGGTTCGAGAGCCTCGGGCGGCGGAGGCGAGACCATCGTCGCGATCCGGTCGACGCGCGGATCGGAGGTGCCGACGACGATGGCGGGTCCGCTTCCCGCGCTGTGACCGAGGATGGTGATATCGGAAGCGTCGACGTCGGGCCTGGCGACCAGGACGTCGAGCGCCGCGCGCGTCTGCGCCGGCCGGTCGAAGGCGTAGCGCACCCCTTCCCTCCCGCGGCCATACGGGTCGTCGGACCGGCCGAAGCCCACGATGTCGAACATCATGACCGCGTAGCCGCCGCTGCTCAGGGCCTCTGCCATCACGCGATACGTAGAGGCGTCCGACCCGTTCCACACGTTGCCGTGGACGAGCAGGATGCCGGGGAACGGCCCCGGGCCGTCGGGCAGGTAGACCGCGGCGGATGTCTCGAACCCGCCCGGGAGCGGAATCCGCAGGCGCTCGTCGGGGGCGCAGCGACAGACGCCCGTCCCGCCCAGTCCGGCGAGGCCGAGGACGGAATCGCGGAGCTTTGCGAGTCCGACCGTGTGATTGTGCCGCAGATCGACGCCGCGCTCCCCCGCGGCGGCCGAGGCGAGGGCCACGGCCGACCCGCCGATCACCAGCGCCACGCCGCCCGCCACCAGGGCGAGCCGCGTGGCCGACCCGGACGCGCGGAGCCACAGAACGGCGCCCGTGCCGGCCAGGAGCGCGAGTCCTGCGGCAGCGACGCTCTGCGCCGGTCCGAACCCCGGGGGGCCGCGCAGCCCCGACTGGTCGAGCGCGACGAGCAGCAGAATGGCGGTCGTCGCACCGGTCGCGAGCAACAGGCCCGCGGCTGCGTTCCAGCGCCCACTTCGCATTCAGGGTGCCCTCCGTATGACGACCCGCACCGTCCCGCCCGCCAGCCAGTCTGGCAATTTCACCCGCCGAAATGACCCGGCTCCGGGGAACGCGGCCCGGCGAAAACACCACGTTCAACCTGGCCGACGGCCTCACGGCCACCCTCCATCCCCCCGCGGCGCCAGAACCTGAGCGCCGCCCTCGGCGACCCCCGATGTGAACCCGGCACTGGTGGAGGACGACTGAGTCGACGCACCGCGATCGTGATGCTACCCTGCGAAACGCGGCCAGACAACGAATCGGCGTGCACGCGCCGAACTGACGCGGCGGCAAGGCAGGACGGGTCACTCCTCCACGAAGGGGCAACCCGGGATGATGGTCAGGTTCCGTTTCCTGGCATCTGACTCGGCAAACGCGTCGAGCCGGGGGCCCACCCCCCTACCACCGTGCGAGCCCGGTACGACGGTTTGACGAAGCGCGATCTTACCCTTCGCGAGTCGGTAGGGCTTGTACGCGATGCTACCGTCGCGGAAGGGGGCTTCGTAGCGCGATTGCGCCGGGTTGTCGCGGAACTCGACTGTGGGCTCATTCATTCTTGGCCTTTCCACGTCCGCGCGGGTGGATGGCCGGGATCGCGGCGAGGAGCCGACGGGTCTCCGGGTGTCGCGGGTGTTCGAACACGTCGTTCGTGCCGCCCACCTCCACCAGCTCTCCGGACTTCATCACCGCTACCCGGTCCGCGACGTTGCCCACCATGCGCAGGTCATGCGCGATCAACAGGAACGCGGTACCAACGTCATCACGCAGTCGATCGAGCAGGGCCAGAATCCGACTTTGCACGCCGACGTCGAGCGAGGTGACCGGCTCGTCGAGGATCATCACCCGTGGCTCGCACGCCAGGCCCCGGGCGATCGCCACGCGCTGACGCTCTCCGCCCGACAGCTCCAGCGGATATCGTCCGGCCAGGGACCCGTCGAGCTCCACCAGATCGAGCAGCTCACCGACGCGCCGAGATCTCGACCCGTCGTGGAGGCGATGAACTCGGAGTGCTTCGGTGATTGAATCCCCGATCCTGCGTCGCGGGTTCAGGGAACCGAACGGGTCCTGAAACAGGATCTGTAGCTCCCGGCGGTCTTCGAGCGGCCGCCGCCCCGAAAGCGAGAGCTCCCGCCCCCCCAGCCGGACGCTCCCCGTCGCGGGCAGCAGCCCCGCGAGCGCCCGCGCCAGGCTCGACTTACCGGTGCCGGACTCGCCGACCAGGCCGAGCATCTCGCCCCCGCCGATGTCGAAGCTCACGTCCTTCACGGCCTGAAACGGACGCCCCCTCCGGGAGGACGCGGGATACGTGGCGGAAAGTCCATCTACCTCGAACAGAGTCGAAGCGGGCGCCGCATCGACAGAGAGCCGGGCCGAACGCCGCTTCCCGGCCCGGGGAACGGACACGCCGGGCCGTGCCGCCAGCAGCGCGGCGGTGTGCGGGTGGTTCGGCCGGTCGAAGATGCGGGCCACCTCGCCCTGCTCGACGAGCCGCCCGTCGAACATGACGAGCACGCGATCGGCCAACTCGGCGAGCAGCCCGAAGTCGTGCGTGATCAGCAAGGTCGCGCCGATCTCGTCCGGGTGCGAAGCGTTGGCGTCACGCGCGGCCGGCGCTTCGCGGCGCAGCAGCTCCGTGATCCGGGCCTGGACGGTCACGTCGAGCGCCGTCGTGGGCTCGTCGGCGATCAAGAGCCGCGGACCGTGCGCCAGCGCCATCGCGATGGTCGCCCGCTGCCGCATCCCGCCGGACCAGTGATGAGGATACTCGAGCAGCCGGCGCTCGGGGTGCAGGATACCTACCCGGCCGAGGCGGACGATCGCCTCTTCGCGCACGTCGCGCCGCGACAGCCCGGGTGCGTGGACAGAGATCGCCTCGGCGACCTGGTCCACGACCCGCATGGCCGGATGGAGCGCGCTCAACGGATCCTGGAAGATCATCGCGATCTCCCGGCCGCGCAGAGAGCGTCGTTCCGCGGCGGACAGGCCGAACAGGTCCCGCCCCCCCCACGTGGCGCTGCCGTGTGTCACTCGCGCCGCGGACGGCAACAGGCCCATGAGCGACAGGGCGAGCGTCGTCTTACCGGACCCGGACCGACCGACGATGCCGACGACTTCCCCCGGCCGGACGTCGAAAGACACGCCGTCGACGACCCGGTTCGGTGGGCCACGCCGTCTCCCGAACTCCACGCACAGGTCGCGAACCGCGAGCAGGGGGGAACGCGGCGAGTCCGACGAGTCCGACGATCCCGACGATCCCGACGATCCCGACGAGTCCGACGATCCCGACGCTTCTGGGGATCCCGGGAGGTTCATCGAACGCCCCGAGTCTCGGCGCCAAGGGCCCCCGTGAGCGCGTCCCCGAGCAGGTTGAGGCCGAGCACGGCGGCCAGGATCGCGACACCGGGAAAGAACGGCAGCCACCATGCGAGCCGCAGGTAGGGCTGAGCGGCCCCCGCGAGCAGGCCCCACGTAATCGCGTTGGGGTCGCCGAGACCCAGGAAGCCGAGGCCGGCCTCGAGCAGGAGCACGTTGCCCATGATGAGGCCGAGGAGCGCGAGCGCGGCCGGCAGGGCGTTCGGCAGCAGTTCGCGAAGTACGATGCGGGCATTCGAAGCGCCGAGCGCGCGAGCCGCGAGGATGAACTCCCGCTCGCGCAGCGACAGTACCTCGGAGCGGACCACGCGGGCCAGCATCGTCCAGGAAGTCAGACCGAGGACGATCACCAGTCGATCGAGACCTGGTCCGAACACCGCGATCGCGAGGATCGCGAGGAAGAAGCGCGGCAGGGCCTGGAAGAACTCCGTCATGCGCATCAGCGCCTCGTCCCAGCGTCCTCCCAGGTAGCCTGAGAAGCCGCCGACCAGGCCGCCGATCACGAGGACTATCAGGCCGACCGCGACGGCCACGCCGAGCGACGTGCGGGCGCCGAACAGGAGGCCGCTTAGCAGGTCGCGCCCGAGCGCGTCGGTCCCGAGCGGGTGCGCGCCGCCGGGCGGCGCCAGCGAGGGGCCCGTGATGGCATATGGATCGGCCGGCGCGAGGAGCGGCGCGAGAATCGCCGCGACGGCGAGAACCCCCGTGAGAGCGAGCCCCAGCCGGCCGGCGGGGCGATCCATCATCCGCCGCAGGACGCCGTGCGGCGATCCCGCCCCCGGCGCACCGAAGTACCCCGACCAGGGCTCGGTGGGGACGATCGGAGGCCCGGACTCAGTCATACGAAATACGAGGGTCGAGGCGAGCGTAGAAGAGGTCCGTCGCGAGGTTCGCGAGGACGACCGACAGGCCAGCGATGAAGAACAGCCCGAACAGTACTGGCAGGTCGCGCGCCTCGATGGAGCTGAGCAGAAGACGCCCGAGGCCCGGCCAGCCGAACACGATCTCCACGATGGCGGCTCCGCCGAGCAGGTAGCCGAGCCTTCCACCGATCAGCGTCACGACAGGCAGCGCCGCCCGGCGCATGGCGTGGCGCCATACCACGCGGTGCTCCGACAGTCCCTTGCCGCGCGCCGTCCGGATATGGTCGCGTGTCATTTCCTCTACCAGGCCCGCGCGTGTCAGACGGGTGACCGCCGCGAGCTGCTGCGAGGCAAGCGCCAGCGCCGGGAGGGCAAGGTGGTGCGCGATGTCGCCGAGCCGGGCCAGCCCGGTTGCCTCACTGCCGGCGGTCAGCATTCCCTGCACGGGGAACCAGCCGAGCCGGAGGCTCAGTGTGAGCAGGGCGATCTGACCGAGCCAGAAGACAGGAGCGGCGAACAGGGTGAGCACTGAGGCCGTAATCGCGAAGTCGATCGGCCTCCCCGCACGGCGGCCCGCCGCGACGCCCAGGGCGATCCCCACGATCGACGAGACGACGAGGGCCGCGGCGGCGAGCAGCAGCGAGGCCGGCAGCCGGTCGGCGATCACCGCCATGGCCGGCCGGCCGTGCACGTACGATATGCCGAAATCGCCCTGGAGGACACGACCGAAGTACGTGAGGAACTGGACGGGCAGGGAGCGGTCGAGGCCGAACCGAGCGCGCATCGCCGCGTAGTAGTCGGCATCGCCATACTCCCCGGCCAGCGCGAGCACCGGATCCCCGGGAGCCGCGTGGACGAGCAGGAAGGCGACGGCCACGATGCCGGCGACGGTGGGAACGATCTGAATCAGCCGCCGCCGGACGTGGCCGGACGACGTCATCCGCCCCCGTCCGTCGTACCGCAGGTCGCGGTCTCGGCGAAGTGTCCGAAACGCTGGAAGCCCTCGCAGCGCGGACTGTGGACCCAGGTGGTGACCGACTCGACCAGCCAGAAGTACGGGAGGTCTTCGACCAGGATCTCCTGGATCCGTCGATACGCCTCCCCTCGGGCATCGAGGCCGACGCGCGTTCGGCCTTCATCGAACAGGGAATCCACGACGGGATTCCGGTAGCCGGAGGCGTTCGAGAACGGGACAGGCGCGATGTTGGAAGTAACGTACATCCGCCGCACCCCGATCTCGGGATCCGTCATGTTGCAGTACGAGATCAGATTGAGGTCGAAGTCCCGACGGACGAATACGGCCTCGACGAACGAGGCGGGTTCGAGCGGCCGGGATACGAGGTCGAGCCCGAACGGAGCGAGCTGGGCCCGGAGGAGCTCGGCGTATGGGATGAACGACGGAAAGTGCAGAAACTCGACGCGGCGTCGTGAACGCGGGTCGATGCCGCCCGCGCGGAAAAGCTCCGCGGCCCGCGCGCTGTCATGCTGAGGCATGGGGAGCCCGGCGGCGTGGGCGAACGTGATTTGGCTCGAAATCGGCGCGTCGGCGATGCGGCCCTGGCCGAAGTTCACGCGCTCCAGCACCTGGGCCCGGTCGATCCCGTGGGCGAGTGCGCGGCGCATGCCCCGGTCCTGCCAGAGCGGGCGATCGAGGTTGAAGGACAGCGTCATGATGCAGTTGGCGCCGCCCGCGTTGATCGCGCTCGGGATGAGCACGAAACCCTCCTGCTGCAAACGCTCGTGCTCGGGCGGCGGAGCGCCGTACAGCCAGTCGATCTCTCCCGCTTCGAGCGCCAGCACCTGGGTTCCTCCGTCGGGCACCACCCGCATCACGATACGATCGAGGCGCGGAAGGCCGGGTTTGAAGTAGTCGGGGTTCGCTTCGTAGCGGATCTCGACATCGGGCTCGTGAGATACGAACCGGAACGGGCCGGTCCCGACGGGCGCCAGGTTCGCGGGATTGGTCGGCGGGTCGGTGCCTTCGTACACGTGACGGGGCAGCATCACAGCTTCGTGCACGTTGAGCTGCTGAAGAAGCGGAGCGTACGGTTCCCGAAAGTGGAACTCGGCCGTCAGCGAGTCGGGCACGGAGATCGAGTCGAGGACCGTGCCGAGGGATGCGCGGGCCCGGGCGTGGTACTTCAGGAGGATCTCATCGAAGCTGAACTTCACGTCGGCCGACGTGAACCGTCGTCCGTCGTGCCAGAGCACGTCGTCGCGCAGATGAAAGCGGTATAGCCGGCCGTCGCCGAGAACCTCCCACGAACGGGCGAGTTCGGGGATCGGCCGCTGGTCTTCGTCCAGGCCCACCAGTCCGCTGTACAGCATGCGCGACGCCGCGTGCACACCACCCTGGGTCGTGATCCCCGGATTCAGGTGCGCCGGGTCGTCGGACAGTCCGATCACCAGCATGCCGGGGCGCGGATCGTTCTGTGCTCTCGCGCCGCCCGGCGCGGTGTCGCCGTCTCCCCCGCAGGCGACCGCCGCGATGAGCGCGAAAGCCGCGAACGACGCGGCACCACCATATCGATGATGTGACATGGTCCAACAATACGGAGGAGCTTCGGGCGACGCGACGATCCCCGTTTTCTGCGCGGATCCGGGGTGCTCGGCGCCCGGCGCACTTTTGACACCCGGGTGCCGGGATGCTTGTTTGACCCGATGCGAACTCCCGGGTGGTTCGGCGGCGCCCTCGTTCTCGGTCTTACGCTGACGGCAGGATGCGGGATGTCCGACGAACGCGCCCCCGACCCCGACCGTCTCCGCATCGCCCTGTCCACCGACCAGGGGCCGGTAAATCCGTACAGCGGTGCCGGGTCGAGCCTCATGAGCTTCGTCTACGACAAGCTGTTCGCCCCGTCCCCGTATCATCCCGACCCGTGGCCGATGCTGGCCGAACGCGCCGAGCAGATCGATTCGGTAACGTGGGTCGTGACGATCCGTCCCGGCGTCCGGTGGCACGACGGGGTACCGTTCACGGCGGAGGACGTGGCGTTCACCTTCCGCTACTACCGCGACGGTCCGCCGACCCGGTACGCGCACCACGTGAGCGAAGTGCCGCAGATCGACGAGATCGTCGCAGAGGACTCCCTCACGGTCCGGTTCGTCTGCGGCTACCCGTGCCCGACGCTCGCCCGCATCACTCTGGCGGACATGCCCGTACTGCCGGCGCACGTCTGGGAGGGCGTCACCGAGCCCCGCGAGTACTCTGCCCTTCCGGTCGGCACGGGTCCGTATCGCCTCGTCGAGTATCAGCCGGAGCGTTTCTATCGGCTGGAAGCCAACCCCGACTACTTCCTCGGGGCGCCCGCCGTAGCCGAGCTGATCATGCCGATCATACCCAACGGTCCGTCTGCGCTGATCGCCCTGCGCACCGGCGAGATCGACGCCGCGGCCCATCAGCTGCCGCCGGAGCTGGAGGAGCAATACTCCGCGCTCGAAGGCATGGGGATCATCCATACCTCGGCCCTGTCGATCGTCGAGTTTCGGCCCAACTACAAGAAGGCGCCGTTCGACGACCCGATGATGCGCCGAGCCCTGTCGTTGGCGATCGACCGCGACGAGCTGGTCTCGCGGGTACTCCTGGGGAAGGTCCGCCCCGGCGACCGGGGATATCCTCATCCCGATTCCCCGTGGACGGACCCGACACTGTCGACTCCTTATGATTCGGCTCACGCCGTCGCCGCGCTCGATTCCGCCGGCTTTCTCGACCGCGACGGCGACGGGATCCGCGAGCGGAGCGACGTGGGCCCGCTGTCGCTCAAGCTAGTGTTCACACCGTCCGACCCGAGTTACGTGCGTGTGGCCGAGCAGCTCGCGATCCAGCTCCGCAGGTTCGGTATCGAGCTCGACCCACAGGCAATGGAATACGGCGCGCTCGTGCAGCAGATCCGTGGGGGCGACTATGGCTTCTATCTCGGCGAGACCGGCGCGCACGCCGTCGCCGACCCGGACCAGTTCATCATGTCGCACCGTACCGGGTACCTGTGGAGCCGCGACGACCCATACCCGGCGTGGGACTCGTTGTGGACCCGGTGGCGAGCCGCCGCGACGGTCGACGCGCGGAAGCAAGTGTCGTTCGAGATGCAGCGCCTGTTCAATCGGCAGCCGACCTCGATCGCGCTCTACTATCCCACCCAGGCGTGGGCCTACCGGGCCGATCGCTACGACGGGTGGCGCGAGTCGCTCGGCTACGGGATCGTCCACAAGTGGTCCTTCGTAGACGAGCCCGCCCCGCCCGCGCGTAGGCCCGTCTGAGTCCTTTGCGGAAGTCCGGTCGCCGGGGATTTCGCCCGCTGATCGGCGCGGCCACGTACGCGCTGGTACTGGCCGTCGCCGTCACCCTGAACTTCGCGCTTCCGCGGCTCGCTCCGGGAGATCCGCTCGACTACATCGTGGGGCCCGAACTGGGGTCCATGGCGCCAGAAGATCAGGCGCGGCTCCGCGTGGAGCTCGGCCTCGACGGAAGCCTGATCCAGCAGTACGGCCGCTACCTGGGTGATCTCGCGCGGGGCGACCTCGGCGTATCGCTGAGGTATGCCCGGCCCGTGTCTACGATCCTCAGGGAACGCATCCCATGGTCCGTGCTGCTCGTCGCGCCGGCGTTCGTGATCGGCTTCCTGTTGTCGGTCATGCTGGGGCTGGCGGCAGCCCGGCGGCGGGGTCGGTGGCCCGACGTGGGCCTGCTGACGGGCACCCAGGTACTCGATGCCATGCCCGTATTCTGGCTCGCCATGATCCTACTCATCGTGTTCTCGGTTCACCTCGGCTGGTTCCCGTCCTTCGGCGCGGTGCCCCTGACACACCCTGGCTCGACGGGTGCCCTCGTCCTCGCGATGGGGCACCGGCTCGTCCTGCCCACCGTCGCGATGGTCCTGGGCTCGCTCGGTCACACGTTCCTCCTCACCCGGGGCTCGCTCCTCACGACCCTCGGCGAGGACTACGTCGCCATGGCCGAGGCAAAGGGCCTGTCGCCGCGCCGTGTCACGTACAGGCACGCCCTGCGCAACGCCCTGCTTCCACTCTATACCCACCTCGCGCTGAGCCTCGGAGGGATCTTCAGCGGGGCCGTGCTCGTCGAGACGGTGTTCGGGTATCCGGGGATCGGCCGGATGCTGTTCGAGGCCGTGGCTTCGCGCGACTATCCGCTCCTGCAGGGCGGCTTTCTGTTGACGATCGCCACCGTCGTGCTCGCAAACTTCTTCGCCGACGTGACGTATCCGCTGCTCGATCCGCGGGTGCGGCGGGCCTCCGACGTAGTGAACTGACGGGTGGAGAATCCCACCCTCGGGCGCGTGGGCATGTGGCTGCTCGCGGCCTTCGGGGTCGTCGCGGTCTTCGCACCGCTGCTGGCCCCGTATGATCCGACCGCCTACGTAACCGCCCCCTTCGCCCGCCCCAGCGGCGCGCATCTTCTGGGTGGCAATGACGTGGGCCAGGATCTTCTCAGCGAGCTGATTTACGGCACGCGGATCTCTCTCCTGTTCGGACTCGCGGCGGCCACGCTCGGAACCGGCGTCGGCCTGCTGGTCGGACTGAGCGCGGGGTTCTTCCGCGGCGCCGTCGATACGGTGCTCATGCGGCTCGTGGACGTCGTCCTCGTCATGCCCTTCCTGCCGCTGATGCTGATCCTGGCGGCGTTCATCGGTCCCGGAGTGCTGACGGAGCTGGCCGTGATCAGCGCCGTGATGTGGGCGGGACCGGCCCGTGAACTTCGATCGCAGACCCTGACGATACGCGAGCGCGGGCACGTGCAGGCCGCCCTGGCCATGGGGGCCGGGTCGGGATACGTGCTGCGCCGCCACGTGCTGCCCGGCGTCGCGTCGCTGATTCCGCCCCAGCTGGTTCGTGCGGCCAAGGGCGCGATCCTGCTGGAGGCCTCGCTGAGCTTCCTGGGGCTCGGGGACCCCACCGTGCGGAGCTGGGGCACGATGCTCTACTACGCCAATGCCCGCAGCGCCTACCTCACGGATGCCTGGCTGTGGTGGGTCGTGCCCCCGGGCCTTGCGATCGCCGGCCTCGTGCTCGCTTTTGCCCTCACGGGATATGCCCTCGAAGCGTGGGGTCGGCCTCGCGCGCGCGC
>JBPCJZ010000061.1:0-14162 GCA_051004775.1 Gemmatimonadota bacterium | reverse complement strand
CCGGCCGGCCGATCGCCGAGGAACAGTCCCGCGGGGTCTTCCACCGGCTCGAGCCCGCTCGCGCCCATGCGGAAGGCGGCGATCTCGTCGGTCGCCCCGAACCGGTTCTTCGAGCTGCGCAGGAGCCGGAACTCACCCGCGCGCTGGCCATCGAAGTGGAGAACGACGTCGACGAGGTGCTCTAGCGTGCGCGGGCCGGCGAGCGCCCCGCCCTTCGTGACGTGGCCTACGAGGACGACCGCCGTCCCCGTGCGCTTCGCGAACTCCTGCGCGGCCGCGGCGCAGGCGCGCACCTGCGTGACCCCGCCGGCGGTCCCGGCGTCGCCCGCGGAGATCGTCTGGACGGAATCGATGCACAGGAGCGCGGGTCCGGCCGCCTCGGCCGCCGCGAGCACGTCCTCGATCCGGTCGGTCGCGACGAACGGGAGCTCGCTCGCGCCGCCGCCGATCCGCGCGGCGCGGAGGCCGACCTGGTCGCGCGATTCCTCGCCCGAGGCGTACAGCACGCGCTGCTTCGCGGCCTGTACCCGCGCGGCGAGCTGGAGGAGGAGCGTCGACTTGCCGATTCCCGGCGCGCCGCCGAGCAGAAGGAGCGAGCCCGGGACGAAGCCGCCGCCGAGCACGTGGTCGACGATCGCAATCCCGCTCGGCAGTCGCGCCTGGCCAGCGCCGCGGCCGGAGCCTAGGGCCTCGGCCACGACCGGAGCCGCCCGCCGCGCGCCGCCGCCGTTGCCGCCGCGGCCACCGCCATTCGGACGCCCGCCGCCGCGCCCCACGTCCGCCGCAGAAGGCGCCTCCGTCATCGTGTTCCAGGCGCTGCACGCCGGGCAGCGACCCTCCCAGCGGACGGACTCGTTGCCGCAGTCGAGGCAGAAGAACAGGGTGCGTGTACGCGTCATGTCAGCTAGTGCGGTCGGCCGGGCAACGCTGGATCAACATGGGCCAAGTCGAAGCGGCGCCTCAGCCCGCGCGCTGGCTGTCGCCGCGCCGGGCGGCCGACTCGAACAGCGTGTGGGCCTTGTGGAAGTACAGGTTCACGCTGCCGGTCGGGCCGTTGCGCTGCTTGCCGACGATCAGCTCAGTTTTGCCTTCGAGCGACTCGCCGTGTTCGTCGAACATGTCGGTGTCCTTCCGGTACACCTCCTCGCGATACACGAACATCACGAGGTCGGCGTCCTGCTCGATCGCGCCCGACTCGCGCAGATCCGACAGCAGCGGGCGCTTGTCGGTGCGCTGTTCGGGTCCGCGGGAGAGCTGGGACAGCGCGAGGACCGGGATGTTCAGCTCCTTGGCGATCGCCTTGAGCGCGCGCGAGATGGAGCTGATCTCCTGCTGGCGGTTCTCGACGTTTCGCGGGCCGGTCATGAGCTGCATGTAGTCGACGACCAGCAGCCCGAGATTCGTGTCCGCCGCGAGACGCCGCGCCTTGGCGCGCAGTTCGAGCGCGGTGATCGCCGGCGTGTCGTCGATCCAGATCGGCGCCGTGTTGAGGTGCCCCGCCGCCGTCGCGAGCCGCGTGTACTCGTCGTCTCGCAGACGCCCGCGGCGCAGGCGGCCCGAGTCGACCCGCCCCTCCGCGCACAGCAGACGCTGCACGAGCGATTCTTTCGACATTTCGAGCGAGAAGATCGCGACGTTGACGTTGCTGTCGATCGCGGCGTGCTGCGCGAAGTTGAGCGCGAGCGCCGTCTTCCCCATCGATGGGCGACCGGCCACCACGACCAGGTCTCCGGGCTGGAAGCCGGCCGTCATGTTGTCGAGGTCGGGGAAGCCGCTCGCCACGCCGGTCACCGCGCCCGGGTTGCGCTGCAGCTCTTCGATGCGCTCGAAGGTCGGCCACAGGATGCTCTTGATCGGGACGAAGCCGCCGCGCCGGGAGGACTGCGCGATCTGGAAGATCCTCGCCTCGGCCTGGTCGAGGGTCTCGTCCACTTCGCCCGCGGGCGCCCCGTACGCGTCCTGGATGATGTCGGTCGCCGACTCGATGAGGCGCCGGAGGACCGACTTGTCGCGGAGGATCCGGCAGTGGTACTCGATGTTCGCCGCGGTCGGGACGGCGTCGACCAGCCGCGCGAGGTACGCCATGCCGCCCGCGCTCTCGAGCTCCGATACGCCCTTGAGTTCGTCCGACAAGGTGACCGGGTCGATGACCTCGCCGCGGGAGTACAGGCGGATCATCCCGCGGTAGATGCGGCGATGCGCTTCCTTGTAGAAGGACGCCTCGTCGACGATCTCGACGGCGTGCGCGACGGCGTCGCCGTCGATCAGCATCGCGGAGAGGACGGAGACCTCCGCCTCCTCGGACCACGGCGGCTGGCGGCCGGAGAAACCGGTGCGCTCGGCCATCAACGTCGCGTCAACCACCGTTTGACCTCGCGAGAACGTGCCGGACGCGCTGCATGTCTTCCCAGGAGGGCCGCGTCCAGTGCGGGTTCCGCAGGAGCGCCGCGGGGTGGTACGTCACGACGAGCGGCACGCCCTCGAAAGAATGCTCGCGGCCGCGCATCCGGCCGAGCGAGTCGCGCAGGCCGAGCAGCGTCTGCGACGCGAAGGTGCCGAAGGCGACGATCACTTCGGGCTCGACGAGCGCGACCTGCCGGCGCAGGAACGGCGAGCACTTCTCGATCTCGTCGGCCTGCGGGTTCCGGTTCTGCGGCGGCCGGCACTTGAGGACGTTGCAGATATACACCTGCTCGCGCGCGAACCCGACGCTCAGGAGGAGCTGGTCCAGCAGCTTGCCGGCCCGCCCGACGAACGGCAGCCCGGTCTCGTCCTCGTTCGCCCCCGGGGCCTCGCCGACGCACATCACCCGCGCGTCGGGCGATCCGGCGGCGAACACGACGTTGCGCCGCGTCTCGTGGAGCGGGCAGCGCACGCAGTTCTCGGCCACGGACCGGACCTCGGCCAGGTCGCCGAGCTCCTCGATCTGCTGCGCGCTGCCGGTCGTCGCGAGGCGGTCGCGCTGTGTGGTGGAAAGCGTTCCCGCGGGGGCGCTAGTCACTACCCGCCCGGGGGCGCGGGCGCTCGCCGCGGACGGCGCACTTCCGGGCGCCCCGGCGGTAGTCGCGGCCCGGGCGGCAGTCACACCCGCCGCACGCGCACCGCCGACCGCACCCGCCCCGCCGGCCGCACCCGCCCCCAAGGCCCGCAGACGCCCGACGATCTCGTCCTTCGTTCCCGCGCCGACGTACAGCCCGTCGCCGTCGAGCTCGGTCCGCGACCGGAGATACTGGGCGAGCGCCACGGCGCGGTCGGCGGCCGTCACGCGAGGCGCTCCTCGATGCGGTCGAGCAGGCGCTCCGCGACTTCCAGTTTGCTGAGCAGGGGGAGTTCCTCGACGGCGTCGTCGGGCTCGATCAGGGTGACACGGTTGGTCTCGACGTCGAAGCCGCTGTCGGGCTCGTCGGCCATGTTGAGCGCCACCATGTCGAGTCCCTTCTCTCTCAGCTTCCGTTGCGCGTTGGCGACGCCGTCGTGCGTCTCGAGCGCGAATCCTAGTGTGAACACGCCCCCCTCCGCGCGGGCGTCCCGCGTCTCGTGGAGCAGGTCGGGTCCGGCCGCGAGCGACAGGTCGAACGCCGTCCCGTCCTTCTTGATCTTCTCATCCGCGACATCCGCGGGCGCGAAGTCGGCGACGGCCGCGACCATCGCCAGCACCGCAGCGTCCTCGAGCTCGGCCCGCAGCGCTTCGAGCATCTCGCCGGCCGTCTCGACCTCGATCACGCGGGGCCCGACCGGCGGATCGACGCTGGCCGGTCCGCTGACCAGGACGACATCGGCGCCCCGGGTCCACGCGGCCTGCGCCAGCGCGTAGCCCATCCGCCCGGAGGAACGGTTGCCGATGTAGCGCACCGGGTCGAGCGCCGCGCGCGTGGGGCCGGCGGTCACCACGACTTTTCGTCCCGTCAGCTCACCGGCGGGCGCGATCCGGCGGGCGGCGTGCGCGAAGATCGTCTCGGGCTCCTCCATGCGGCCCTCGCCCGTCTCACCTTCTGCGAGCCAGCCCGTCGTCGGCCCTACCATGGTAACGCCCGCATCCGACAACCGTTGGACGTTGGCGCGCGTCGCCGGGTGCTCCCACATCCGCGTGTTCATGGCCGGCGCGGCGAGGATCGGCGCCTCCGCCGCAAGCAGCGTGGCCGAGGCGAGGTCACCCGCCAGGCCCTGCGCCATGCGGGCCAGCATGTCCGCGGTCGCCGGGGCGACGATGATCAGGTCGCTGTCGCGCCCGAGCTCGATGTGGGCGAGCGGCTTCTCCCACAGGTTCCGGTGCACCGGCCGGCCCGACAGGGCCTCGAACGTGACGTGGCCGACCATCTGTTCGGCGGCCTCCGTCATCAGGACCTCCACCGACGCGCCCGCTTCCGTCAGCAGCCGAAGCAGCGAAACGCTCTTGTAGGCCGAGATGCCGCCCGTTACGACGAGAAGGACGCGCCTTCCGTCGAAGTGGCGCAACTCAAACGTCTCCGGGGAGCCGCTTCTGCACGAGGCGATAGTCGAGCTCACCGGAGGCGAGCGCGCCGAGGGCCATCGTGGTCAGCTTGTCGGCTCCGTACGGCGAGCGCTCGAGCGGCAGCGCGTTCAGCTCGCGGGCGTACTTGGCGGCCACGAGCACGCCGAGGTACTTGTCGGACGCGGCGTTCTTGAGGTCCTCCGCCGAATACACGAGCTCCTTCTTCTTCTTCGGTTCCATCTATTCTGTCTCCTGTTGGTGTTTTCCGATCGACTTCACACTGCCAGCGTGCTCTGCAGCGCCGACGCGAGGGTCTCGGCCCGCGCGATCAGGTCCGGGCCGAGTCGGTCGACTGACCGCCGTTCGGCCTCGAGGATCGACTCGACGGCATCGACCGTCGACTTGAAGTCCTCGTTTACTACAGCATAGTCAAATTGTGATATTGCTTCCAGTTCCAGCACCGCCGACTCCATCCTCCTGCGCAGTGATTCCTCCGGCTCGCTTCCCCGCCCTCGCAGACGCGACATCATCACGTCCGCGCTCGGGGGCAGGAGGAACACGAGCACGGCGTCGGGTACCCGCTTCCGCACCCAGCGCGCCCCCTCGACGTCGATGTCGAGCAGCAGCGCGCGTCCCGCTTCGAGGCACTCGTCGAGCTGGTGGCGCGGCGTCCCGTACAGGTTGCCGTGTACCTCCGCCCACTCGAGCAGCTCGCCCGTGCGTGTCATCGCTTCGAACCCCGCGCGGTCCGTGAAATAGTAGTCACGCCCTTCCAGTTCGCCCTTCCGCGGCGCGCGCGTCGTGACCGACACCGAGAAAGTCACGTCGTCCCGGCGACGGAGCAGTTCGCTGCAGACCGAGGTTTTTCCGCCGCCCGAGGGGCCCGACAGCACGAGGGGCAGCCCCGGTATGGCGATCTCGCCGGTCACTCCACGTTCTCGATCTGTTCGCGCAGCGTCTCGACCTCGTTCTTCATCTCCACGACCGCGTGCTGGATCGTCGAGTCGTTGGCCTTCGAGCCGATCGTGTTGATCTCGCGCAGCAGCTCCTGGGCGAGAAACCCGAGCCGCTTGCCGACCGGCTCGTCATCCGGCGCGTTCAGCAGATCTTTAAACGCCTGCAGGTGCGCCCGCGCCCGGACGAATTCCTCGCCGAGATCCCAGCGGTCCGCGAGGATCGCGATCTCCCGCGCCAGCCGGTCATCGTCGAGCGTCGTCTGCGTCGTCAGCTCGGCGATCGCCTCGCGCAGGCGCTCCCGTTCCTTGTCGAGCCGGCGCGGCGCCTGGGCCTCCGCAGCCCCGAGGTGCGTGCCGATCGCGTCCAAACGGCTGCGGAAGTCCTCCGCGATCCGGGCGCCCTCGGCCTCGCGCATCGCGAGCAACTGGTCGATCGCCGCCTCCGCCGCTTCGCGCAGTGCGTCCGCGTCGATCAGTTCGTCGAGGCGCGGCACGCGCTCGACCAGCAGGCGGTCGCTCCGCGCGAGCAGGGCCAGGTCGATCTCCCCCGGCACGCCGAACCGGTCGCCGATCTCGCGGAACGCGTTGAGCACCGCCTGCAACCGGCGTTCGTCGATCTCGAGCGTCGAGGCGGCCGCGGCGGCGCCGTCGGTGCGCAGGGTCACGTCGACGGTCCCCCGCCGGACGGCCCCTACGACCAGGGTTCGAAGCGCCTCCTCCTGCGCCTCAAATCCGGTCGGCAGGCGGAGGTTCAGCTTGAGATGGCGCGCGTTGACCGTGCGGATCTCGACGCTCGCCTCGACCGTGCCGGCCGACACCGATCCCGCTCCGAATCCCGTCATGCTTCGTATCATAGAGAACCGTCAGTATACAACCGCCGCCACCGGGCGGCGAACGTGGATGGGTGGCTTAGTCGGCATCTCGATTGGCGCCTCGACCCGCGCCTCAATCGAAGAACGCCCAGCGGATCCCGAATACCTGGCGCCGCAGCGGGAATTCGAACCCGGGCAGGTCCTGCTGGAGCCGGCGGCTCACATTGTCGTAGCGCCAGAAGAGCTGGACGCCGATGATGCGGATGCCGAGGTCGAAGTCGAAGCTCGTGCGCGAGGGCGAAGACACCGATCCGCCGAGCCCGTCCGGGACGAGCCAGGCGTCGCGCCGATCGATCCCCATCGCGATGCGGACGCCGAGGTCGTCCTCGAGGAAGTCCTCCTCGAAATAGACCTCGCCGCGGACCATGCTCTCGGGCAGATAGAACGGGGTCGTCGCGGACTCGACCGTGTTGCGCCGGGCGGTCCCGCGGACGCGGATCGACCCGAATTCGCTCCCGAGGAACGACAGCGGCAGCAAGGGGATGTCAGCGTATCCGACGAGCGACACGACGTCGGCCTCGGGCCCGATGACGCCGCCATCGTCGAAGCCGGTGCCGAAGCCGAACTGCCGGTCGACCTTCTGCCGCTCGACGGACGCCCCGATGCGGAACGGGCCCGCGTCGAGGTCGAGCCCGGCGGAGAGGCCGTCGTAGCCGACCGAATCGGCGCGCACGCTGTCGCCCGCCGCGTAGGGCACGCCGCGGATGCCGGTCGCCACCTCGGCGCGCGCGGACAGGCCCGAGATCGGCAGATGGATGCGGGCGCCGAGCCGCGTGTCGCGGGTCGAGAAGTCGTCCCAGCTCCCGATGCGCGCGGAGGCGTCGAGGCTGACGATGCTGCCGATGCCGACGCCGCCGCCGAGCTGCGCCTCGAAGCTCGGCAGCCAGGCTTCGTCGCCGTACGTGCCACCCACGGAGGCCCAGCCGATCGGCCACACGCCACGGAGTTCGGCGCCGGCGAGGATCGCGTCGTCGCTACTGCCGGGGTCGAGGCCCGCTTCGTCCGGATCAATCTCGCGGCCGGCTTCCCCGAACCACGCGGAGGCCTGGAGGTCGTCCGTCAGCTCGAAGCGGCCGCCGAGCATGAGCCGCGACCGGGCGCCCTTCCTTGTCGCCGCCTCGCCGACCACCCGGTCGAACCCGACCCGCTCGTACTGGAGTTCGACGCCCGAGTTGCCGCCGCCCGGCATCCACGAGACGCCGCCGGAGAACGCCTGCAGGTCGGACGAGGGGCTGTCGGCGTCGAGCAGCTCGAAGCCGGCGTTCATCGCGAAGTTCGAGCCGAACCCGTTGGTATAGACGAGCCGGAGGGACTCGAGGTTCGGATCTCCGGAGGCCGCCTCGATGCGCGAATAGCCACGGCGGTCGGTGCGGCGAACGGTCGTCAGCTCGACCCGCCAGCCGGACGCCATGCGCGTCACCCGGATCGCGTCGATCGTCCCGATCGGAAACTCCGACAGGTCGTGCTGGCTGCCGATCAGAGGCGGCAGGGGCCGGCCGTCGACCCGGAGCTCGAGCGCTCCCGGGCCGAACGGACCGTCGAGCAGGTGGTGCGGCCCGCTGACGAACCCGGCCCGCAGCGTCAGGGAGCCCGGGATCATCTCCGCCAGGAGCTCCATCAGCGTAAGAGCGTTCGAGCGCCGGATGCGGGCGCGGTCCCACGAGATGACGCGCGCCGCGACGAGTTCGTCGGGGGGCTGGAGCGGGTCGGCGAGGACGGCGAAGCGCGCTTCCTCCGTGGAATCGCGGAGAGCGCCGACGAGTTCGCCGGGCAGTTCGCCGACGAGGGAATCGGCGGCGACGGAATCGGCCTCTGCTGCCGCTGCGGCCGCCGCCGCCGCCGCGGAGTCGGGGGCGACGCCCGCCGAGTCCGGCGGCGGGTCGTCCTGCGCGCGTGTCTCCCGCGGGGCCGCGAGGGTCAATACGGTCAGCGCCCCCAGCGCGAGCAGCGTGGATCCAATCCCGCGCACGCGTCCAACCCAGGAGGCCGGCAGTCTCAGGACGCCAGGTTCTTGATGATCCGGTCGGCGAACTCGGACGTCTTCGCGAGCGTCGCGCCCTTCATCTGCCGCTCGAGATCGTAGGTCACGATCTTCTCCTCGACGGTCTTCGTGATCCCGTCGACGATCAGTTTCCCCGCCTCGGGCCAGCCCATGTAGTCGAACATCATCACGCCCGACAGGATGAGCGAGGTCGGATTCACCTTGTCGAGGCCGGCGTACTTGGGCGCCGTGCCGTGGGTGGCCTCGAACAGCGCGGCGTCGTCGCCGACGTTGCCGCCCGGCGCCATCCCGAGGCCGCCGACCTGCGCGGCGCAGGCGTCGGACAGGTAATCACCGTTCAGGTTCGGGAGCGCGAGGTAGTCGTACTCGGCGGGCCTTAGCAGGATCTGCTGGAACATCGCGTCGGCGATCCGGTCCTTGATGACGAGCTTGCCACCCGGGTTCTTCCCGTCGTGCGCGCTCCACAGCTCGGTCTCGGTGATCGTCTCGTTTCCGAACTGCTCGCGCGCCACTTCGTAGCCCCACTCGCGGAAGGCGCCCTCGGTGAACTTCATGATGTTGCCCTTGTGGACGATCGTCACCGAGCCCGCGCCCGCCTTGAGCGCATCGCGGATGCACATCGCCACCAGGCGCTTCGTGCCGAACTCGGAGATCGGTTTGATCCCGATCCCGCTGCCGTCGCGGATGTCAGCGCCCATCTCCTCGTTCAGGAACGTCCGGACCTTCTCGACCTCGGGCGTCCCGGCGGCCCACTCGATCCCGGCGTACACGTCCTCGGTGTTCTCGCGGTAGATCACCACGTCGAGTTGGCCGGGGCTGGAGACCGGCGATGGCGTCCCGCGGATCCAGCTCGAGGGCCGGATGCAGGCGTACAGGTCGAGCTCCTGGCGCATGGTCACGTTGAGCGACCGGATGCCGCCGCCGACGGGCGTCGTCAGGGGGCCCTTGATCGCGACGCGGAAGCTGCGGATCGCGTCGATCGTCTCTTCGGGGAGCCACTCGTCGGTGATCCGCATGCCCTTTTCGCCGGCGTAGATCTCCATCCAGCCGATCTTTCGCTCGTCCCCGTAGGCCGCCTTCACCGCCGCGTCGAACACGCGCACCGCGGCCGCCCAGATGTCGGGGCCCATGCCGTCACCCTCGATGAACGGGATGATCGGGTGGGCGGGGACGATCAGCTCGCCCTTCTCGACGGTGATCGGTTCGGCGCGCTTCGGGATCGCCGCGTGCTCGGGTGCTTTGCCCATGACGGCTCCGGGATCGTTCATATCAGCCTCGGCGTTCGATCAGGATGTAGGGGCGATCCATCTCGCCCGTGTAGTTGGCCCGCGGGCGGATGAGGCGGTTGTCGGCGTGCTGCTCCATCACGTGGGCCGCCCAGCCGCCCGCGCGTCCGATCGCGAACATGGGAGTGTAGAGGTCGCGCGGTATCCCCAGGCTGCGGAAAACCGTCGCGCAGTAGAAGTCGACGTTCGAGTAGATCTGCTTCTTGTCCCACATCGCCTGCTCGACCGCGCGGGAGCGCTCGAACCACTGCGGGTCACCGGTCGATTCGCCGAGCTCTTCGGCCATGCGGCGCAGATGCGTCGCGCGGGGATCCTCGGTGCGGTACACCCGGTGGCCGAAGCCCATGATCTTCTTCTTGGCGGCGAGGGCTTCGTCGAGATAGGCGTCGACGTTATCGACGCTGCCGATCTCCTCGAGCATGCGCATCGCCTGCTCGTTGGCGCCGCCGTGGAGCGGGCCCGACAGCGCGGCAACGCCGGCCGTGAGCGCGGCGTGCATCGTCGCGAGCGTAGAAGCGACGACACGGCAGGCGAAGGTCGAGGCGTTGAGCCCGTGGTCGAGATAGAGGAGCAGGGTCACGTCGAGCGCCTCAACCGCGGTCGGGTCGGGCGTCTCGCCCGTCAGCATGCGGAGGAAGTCCGCCGCCATCGACAGGCTGTGGTCGGGCTCGATCGGGTCTTCGCCGCGGCGGAGCCGGTGGAGCGCCGCCACCACGACCGGGAGCATGGCGACGATCCTGGCCGCCTTGCGCTGGTCCGCCTCGGGCGAGTTGTCCTCGGCCTCGCGATCGAGATGTCCAAGCACCGAGATCGCCGTCCGCAGGACCGCCATCGGCGGTGAACCGTCGGGAAGGTGACGCAGAACCTGGACGAGCGCGTCGGGGAGCATGCGCTCCTTCGCGAGCATCCCCTGAAAGATGATGAGCTGGGGCTCGGTCGGCAGTTCCCCGTTCCACAGGAGATACAGCGACTCGGCGAAGCTTCCCTTGCCCGCGAGCGCGTGGATGTCGTAGCCGCGGTACATCAGCCGGCCCTTATCGCCGTCGATGTAGCTGAGGGCGGTATCGGCCGCGGTGACCCCGGCCAGCCCTTTGGTGCTGTCTGCCATGCTCGGTTCCCCGTCTCCCCGTTCTGGTGTTGTGGCGTGTGTTGTGTTGCGTTGTGGCGCGGCGGCTCGCCCCGTACTCAGTCAAAAAAAGGGGCGTAACCCCGCTCTGCCGGAGTCACGCCCCATGCTCGATATCTCGAGCTTCTCGGGCACTAGCGGATCGCCGGATCCGCCTCCGCCACGAGAAATTGCTCCTTCAGGTCGTCGGCCGACAGTTCTTCGAACGAACCCGCAGGCAGTCTGACGCGACGCTGCGGCTGCGATGGATCGGTGAAGCACACGAAGAGTACCGCTTCCTGCCCTTCCGGCGTCTTCTGATCTCCGGGATCCGGCCAGAACACATCGCGCGAAGCCAGCCATGCCTTCCAACGGCGACCACTGTCGTCCTCGAAATTCCTGGTCATTCACACCTCTTGGTCGAGATTCGCATAGCGCGAAATTAGTCCTACAACATAGCGCTTTTGGCAGGATTTGTCCACCGCTCGCGGGGGTCTCCGCGGCGGTTCAGGTGTACTGCGCAAACCGTCTGCTTGTTGGGACTTAGTCGACGTCGCGGCCATCGTAGCGGGTGTCGGGCGGCATCCGGAGGCACAGGGCGACGCCGACGCCGAAGCCGGTGATCATGAGCCCGAGAAGGATCGTGATGAAGATGTACAAGCGGTTCCCCCGCGTTGATGTGCGCCGATGTGTGGGTCCCGCGGCAGGCGTATGAAAATGGATTTTCATAGGCCCCGCCGAACCAGGTCGAAGATGCCCGGCGGCGCCGAGGTTGTCCAGTACCCGCGCCAGCCCACCGGCGAGCGAGCGGCGCGGGCCGATTTCGTTGCGCGGCGCCGTCAGCCCGCCTAATCTCCCGCAGGATACACCGTATTCGCCGTTCCCCCGCCGCCGAGGCGGCGGACCCAGCCAGATACCGGACCGGTTGCGGAGGAAGCGCCACATGTCGAGCACCAGGGACTACATCAAGGAATCCGAGAAGTATAGCGCGCGGAACTACGGTCCCCTGCCCGTCGTGCTCGAGCGCGGAGAGGGCTGCTGGGTCTGGGACGTCGACGACAACCGCTACCTCGACATGCTCTCGGCCTACTCGGCCGTCAACCAGGGGCACCGCCATCCGAAGATCATCGAGGCGCTCCACAAGCAGGCCGGCCGGCTGACGCTGACCTCGCGCGCGTTCCACAACGACCAGATGGGCCCGTTCCTGCGGCTCCTGTGCGAGACGACAGGATTCGAGCGCGCCCTGCCGATGAACACCGGCGCCGAGGCGGTCGAGACGGCGATCAAGGCCGCGCGAAAGTGGGGCTACAAGAACAAGGGCGTCGCGGAGAACCAGGCGGAGATCATCGTCTGCGAAAACAACTTCCATGGGCGCACGACGACGATCGTCGGCTTCTCCTCCGAACCGCAGTACCGTGACGGCTTCGGCCCGTTCGCGCCCGGCTTCAAGCTGATCCCGCACGGCGACCTCGCAGCACTCGAGGACGCGATCACCGACAACACCGTAGCGTTCCTCGTCGAGCCCATCCAGGGCGAAGGCGGCATCATCGTGCCGCCGGACGGCTACATGACCCGCGCGCACGAGATCTGCCGCTCGCATGGCGTCCTGCTCCTGAACGACGAGATCCAGACCGGCCTCGGCCGCACGGGCAAGTTGTTCTGCGGCGACTGGGACGGCACCCGCGGCGACATCCTGATCGTCGGCAAGGCGCTCGGCGGCGGCGTGTACCCCGTGTCAGCGATCCTCGCCAACGACGACGTGATGAGTGTGTTCACGCCCGGCGACCACGGCTCGACGTTCGGTGGCAACCCGCTCGGCGCGGCGGTCGGCAAGGCGGCGCTCGAAGTGATCATCGATGAGAAGCTGCCCGAGAAGTCGCAGGAGCTCGGCGAGTGGTTCGCGGGCGAGCTGCGGAACCTCGATTCCCCACACATCGATCACATCCGCGGCCGCGGGCTGATGATCGGCGTGGTGATCAAGGAAAGCTCCGGCCCGGCGCGCCCGTTCTGCGAAGCGCTGATGGGCCGCGGGATCCTGTGCAACGACACGCACCACCAGACGATCCGCATCTCACCGCCGCTCGTCGTGACGCGCGAGATCCTGCGCGATACCCTGACGGCGTTCGCGGAGGTTACGGCGGGAGTGGGAGTGGAGGTGTAACGCTTGCGCCTCACCACCGCTCCCGCCCCGCCATGCATACGATGATCGGCGTCAGTTCGTACTCGACTTCGATCGTGTCGCCCTGATCGGCCAGCACATCCGGTAGCCGGCGGTACGCCTGCGGGGCCTCGTCCAGGTCGCCGCCGCGACGGACGACGCCCATCCGGGCGAGCCACTCCTCCATCTCGGCGCGATCCACGGCCGGCTTCCGCTTCCACGTCCCGTCCTTCGCCTGCTTCCCGCGCGCCTGCATGCGGCCCATCACACGTCCGGCGCCATGGACGGTCGAGTAGAGGAGGTTCGGGCCACTCTCGCTCTCGGCGCCGCGCAGGATCACGGACCGGTCCCCCATCGAGCCGCCCACGAAGCCACGCTGGCCGGGGAAGGCCGGAGTCGCGCCCTTTCGCACGACGACGAGTTCCTCGTCGAAATGCGTCTCGCGCCAGGCGAAATTGTGGTTGTTGTGTACACGGTCCGTCTCGGAGGCGCCGATGATCCGCAGCGTCTCGTCGACGACCCAGTCCCTACCTGCGTAGGCGTATTCGCCGGCGAGTTCCATCAAGTGCCAGTAGTCGTGTCCGAGCGGTTGGTCGATCGGCAGCAGGGCCTCGGTCTCCGTCCCGCGGTCGCCCCACTCACCGCCCTGCGAGAGCGCGAGAAACGCGGACGCGACAGAGTGGCCGAACCCGCGCGAGCCGAAGTGGACACCCACCCAGACGGCGCCCTCGTCGTCCACGAACAGGTCGAGGTAGTGATTGCCCGATCCCAGCGTCCCGAGCTGGTTCCGGGCCTTCGCCATCAGTCCCTGTCTATGCCCTCGCGGTACGATGGACCAGCGATCATCCCCGAACAGCAGATGGTCCCGCGGCGCCGTCTTCGCGTCGTTGTTCCGGCCCACGCCGAACGCGAAGTGCGCGAACAGCTCATCCGCCAGTTCGTCGAGATCCCCGAGATCGGCAACCTGGAGATCGGTCCGGGCCGCGCAGTTGCCGCACGCGATGTCGAAGCCAACGCCGACCGGCGACGCCATGTTGTCGTACGCCGCGACCCCACCGATCGGCATGACGTACCCCAGGTGCCCGTCAGCCATCAACGCCGTGTACCTGGCGCGCGTGTCCACGTCCGCGAGCTGCTCCAGCGTATTTTCGTCGTGCGTTCCCGTGACGGACAGAATCATGCGATTTCCTCAATGCCTTCCGATGCTTCTCCGCGAGAGCGGTGACGGTCGCGTCGACATCGTCGCACGTCAGATACATCTCGTGAACGCCGTTGATCATCCCAAGTCTCCCGAAGCTAACGCTTGCCCCCCGAGAATCCGCGGGCACCC
>JBPCJZ010000060.1:0-26690 GCA_051004775.1 Gemmatimonadota bacterium | reverse complement strand
CCAGTAGTTAAGCCCCTCAGCGCCGATGGTACTGCGGCTTCGCCGTGGGAGAGTAGGTCGCCGCCGGCTCCTCTATTCGCACACGCCCCACCCGTCTATCGACCGGTGGGGCGTCGTGCGTTTCGGGCGGATTCGCCCGGGCGGTAGCCGGTTCTGTTGCCGCTCGGCGGGGTCGATGTGATGTTGGCCGTTTCGGGGCGCGCGGGAATCTCCCCACACAATGGAGCCGGTGGATGGACCGTCCTGGCGAACCTCTCGTCCTCGTCTCGCGCCAGGGTTCTCTCGCGACGCTCGAGTTGAACCGGCCCGACCGGATGAACGCGGTGAGTCTCGACTTATATCGGGCCCTGGATCGCGCGCTCGGGGAACTGGGGGACGAGCCCGACCTCCGCGCGCTGGTCCTCACGGGGGCCGGACGCGCGTTCAGCGTCGGAGCCGACCTCGACGCTCATGCGAGAGGCATCGAGGGCGAGGAGGGCCGGCGGGCGTACGTGCAGGCGGCGCAGGACGTCGCGGGCCGCATCCAGGCGTTGCCTCAGGTCGTCGTGGCGGCGGCGGGCGGGCATGCCATCGGAGCCGGGTTGGAGCTGCTGCTGGCCTGCGACCTCAGCGTCGTCTCCGAGGACGCAAAGTATCGATTCCCCGAACTCGCACTGGGAACCTTCGTGGGTGCTGGGGTCACGCGCGCCCTCCTGCAGCGGGTCGGACGCACGCGGGCCGCCGAACTGCTCTTCCTCGCTCCCATGCTGTCCGGCCGCGACGCTTTGGGGCTGGGTCTCGTGAACCGGGCAGTGCCTGCCGCCCGCGTCTTGCCCGTCGCGATGTCCCTGGCGGAGGATGTCGCTCGCAAGGCGCCGGCGTCCGTCGCCGCTGCGAAGTCGCTCCTCGGGCTGGCGGGCCATACGCCCCTGGACGACGTGCTTCGTCTCGAAGCCGAGGCGCTGCTGGCATGCATGCGGACGGCGGACTGGCGGGAGGGAATCCGGGCTTTCCAGGAAGAACGCGACCCGGAGTTTCGAGGCGAGTGATGGGCGCCCCACTCCGCCGCTTGCTGCGCCCGGACTCCGTGGCGGTGATCGGGGCCTCACCGGACCCGACGCGCCGCGGCCACCAGGCCGTTCGCGCGCTGCTCGAGGCGGGGTACGGGGGCCGTATCCTGCCGGTGCATCCGGCGGGCGGAGAACTGCTGGGCCTGCAGGTTCACACGTCGGTAGACGGGCTGTCGATCGTCCCCGACCTGGCCCTCGTTGGGGTGGGCGCCGGGTGGGTGCAGGACACGGTGGAAGAATGCGCGCGAGCGGGCGTCGGCGGCGTGATCGTACTCGCGGTCGGTTTTCGCGAATCCGGGTACGAGGGCGCCGCACTCGAGCGGGAAATCGTCAAGACGGCGCGGCGGGCCGGGATGCGGGTGATCGGACCGAACACATCCGGAGTCGTGAATCCACACATCGGCCTGAATCTCGTCGGCGTCGAATCGATCACCGCCGGTGCCCTGGCCGTCCTCTCCCAGTCGGGGAATATCGGTCTCGATCTCATGACGAGCATGGCGGCATCGGGGGTCGGCCTTTCGCTCTACGTGGGGGTCGGAAACGAGAGCGATGTCGCGTTTCACGAATATCTCGAGTACCTCGAGACCGACGACACCACGCGGGCAATCCTGCTCTACTGCGAGGGGTTTCGGGATCCGGAGTCGTTCTTCCGGATCGTCGAGCGTGTCAATCGAACGACGCCCGTCGTCGTCCTGAAGGGGGGACGATCGAGAGGCGGGAGCAAAGCCGCCCTGTCGCACACCGGCGCCATCGCCGGAGCCTACGACGTGTTCAGGGCGCTGGCGGATCAGCGGGGCGTCATGGTCATCGACCGTTCCGATGAGCTGCTCGCGGTGGGTCAGACCCTCGGCCTCCAGCCGCCCGTCGCCCCTGCGAGCGGCCTCGCCGTCGTCGCCGACGGAGGCGGCCACGCGACCCTGGCGGTGGACTATCTTATGGAGGCCAGGGTGAGCCTGGCCCGATTCGGACCCTCATTGCGCCAACGGCTCTCCGACTTGCTCGGCCCGGCGGCGGCTACGGGCAATCCGGTCGACCTGGCCGGTGCGGCGGATCGTGAGCCGGCTGTTTTCGGCGAGGTCGCCGACTCCGTGTTCGCGGATCCGGGAGTGGGAGGGGTTCTGCTCAGCGGCCTGTTCGGCGGCTATGCACTCCGCTTCGATGCGTCCCTGGGCGAGGCGGAACTCCAGGCCGCCGTGCGCCTGGCCTCGGCGGCGCGACGGGTGGCAAAGCCGCTGGTCGTCCATACGCTGTACGCGGCCCGAACGACGCCGGCGCTGCGGGCACTGAGGGAAGCCGGCGTCCCGGTCATGGCGTCGCTCGACTGCTCGGTGCGATGCATGGCAGCGGCCGTCCAGCGGGGTCACCGCCTCGCCGTCCGCGTCGAGCCACCCGGCCGGCCAACGATCGCGCCGGGTGCGGCCACCCCGGCGGTGATCGCGAGCGCCCGAGCGGAGAAGCGGACCGTACTCACAGAATGGGAAACCCGGTCCCTGCTGGCGGCCCACGCGGTGCCGGTCGTTCCGGCGAGCTTCTGCCGGTCCGCCGAGGAAGCCGTCGCGGCTGCCGCACGGATCTCAGGGCCCGCGGTCCTCAAGCTCCTGTCTCGTACGATCGTCCACCGCACGGAAGCGGGTGGGATCGAACTCGGCCTGGAGGGAGCGGACGCGGTGCGCGACGCGTTCGAGCGCATTCGCGCAGCAGCCGGACGGTACGCGGCTTCGCGCGGCCATGATCCCGATTTTCAGGGCGTCCTGGTCTCGCCTCGGCTGGCTCCTCCGGAGACCGAACTGCTCGTCGCCTGCCGCCGCGATCCACAATACGGCCCCATTCTGGTCGTCGGGGCGGGCGGGGTGATCGTAGAGGCGGCCGGGGACCACGCGATCGCGGGCCTGCCGCTGGCCGCGAACGATGTCGACCGCCTCGTGCGGTCCCTCCGGATTGCGCCGCAGTTGCTCGGGCATCGGGGCCGACCGGGGGCCGACCTTCCCTCGATACGCGACATGTGCGAGAGGCTAGCGGACCTGTTGCTCTCGTACGAGGACCTCCGGGAGGTCGAGCTGAATCCGGTTTTTGCCGCCACCGCCGAAGCGGTGGCCGTCGACGCCCTCGCCGTCCTCCTCCCGACTGGCGTCGCGGTGGATGTGTAGCTGGCGTAACGGAGGCCCGCGCGTGTATTCTGCGGATGCCCGGCGCCAGGGACGAGTCCGGCCCCTGAGTGGCGTGATTCGCGACGTGCGACGTCAATGGATGGCGTGCCGCGGCCCAACTGCCAGCCATATCCAGGAGAGCTGGCTGTCCACCTCACCGGAGGTGAGTGATGTCCGTTCCCCGTTCGATCAGGTTCGCTACCCTCTCGACGTTCTTCCTCCTCGCCGGCATGTTCGCGGCTCCGCCGACCGTCGCGCAGGACGCCGTCACCGTCACCGGAACCGTTACCGACGCGGCGACCGGGGGACCGCTCAGCGGGGTCGCCATCAATGTGGCCGGGACGACGCACACGGTCGCGTCCAACGCGAGCGGCGCGTACTCGATCCGCTTGCAGCCCGGCAGCCATACTCTGCAGGCCACGTCGATCGGCTACGCCCCCTCGAAGGAAACCGTGACGGTAGTGGAGGGACAGAATCAGGTCGTCAACTTCGCCCTGACGACCCAGGCGATCGAGATGGGCGACGTCCTCATCGCCATCGGATCGCGTACCGTAAGAACGGCGACCGAGACGCCCGTTCCGGTAGACGTGATCTCGGGGACGGAGATCCGTCAGTCGGGCCACACGGAGGTGAACCAGATCCTCCGGGAGATCGTCCCGTCGTTCAACGCCTCCCACCAGACGATTTCCGACGGTACGGACCACGTGGACCCGGCGAGTCTTCGCGGCCTCGGTCCGGACCAGGTCCTCGTCCTGATCAACGGAAAGCGACGGCACGCCAGCGCGCTGGTCAACGTGAACGGCACGTTTGGCCGCGGAACGGTCGGGACCGACCTCAACGCAATCCCGACCGCCGCGATCGAGCGCATCGAGGTGCTGCGCGACGGGGCTTCGGCGCAATACGGGTCCGACGCGATCGCCGGTGTAATCAACATCGTGCTCAAGCAGCAGACCGAGAGCCTGCAGGCCTCCGTACGCGCCGGCGAGACGGGCGGCTGTTTCCGCCAGCCGGACGACCCTTCCGGGGAGCCCCTCAATCTCGAATGGGAATGCGACGGTGAGCAGGTGAATATCGACGCGAACTTCGGTTTCCCGATCGCGGAGCGCGGCTACTTCAACGTCACCGGAAGCTTTCTCAACCGTGAACGGACGAACCGCTCCGGCGCCGATACCGGCGACTTCTTCCCGGGAATCACGGGCACCCAGGCGACGGACGCCGAGATCGCCCGCCGGGGACTCACGCGCGCCGACTTCTCGCTCAAGAGCGGTCAGGGCGAAGCCGTCGTCGGAATGGCCTTCTTCAACGGAGCCCTTCCGCTCGGCGACGACGCCGAGTTGTACGCCTTCGGCGGCCTTTCGCGCCGCGACGGGCGCGCGACCGGTTTCTACCGGGCCCCCTCAGCCGAGGCCCGCGTCGTCCCCGAGCTCTACCCGAACGGCTTTCTGCCCGTGATCGCGACGGGGATCAACGATGAGTCGATCAGCGTGGGACTGCGGGGCAATCGCGCGGGATGGGACGTCGATCTCAGCCTCACCCACGGCGGTAACTCGTTCCTGTTCAACATCGAGAACACGAACAATGCCTCGTTGGGGGCCGCCAGCCCCGTCTCGTTCGATGCGGGGACCCTGCTCTTCAATGAGAACGTCGGCAACCTGGACGCCGTCCGAGTGCTCGATACGAACGAAACGGTCAGGTCGCTGGCACTGGTCACGGGGGCGGAGTTCCGGGTCGAGAACTATCAGATCCAGGCAGGTGACGACGCCTCGTGGATGCTCGGCAACGGCGGCCCGACGCCCGGCGTCGACTTCGATACGACTTCGACCGGCGCCCCGAAGGAAGCCGGCTCGCAGGTGTTTCCGGGCTTCCAGCCGTCCAACGAGGTGGACCGCAATCGAAACAGCATCGGCTTCTACGCCGGTCTCGAGAGCGAGATCAACGATCGCCTCACCCTCGACGTCGGTGGCCGCTACGAGAACTACAGCGATTTCGGCAGCGTCGTCACAGGCAAGCTCGCGTCGCGCTTCGAGCTGGCGCCGGGGTACGCTCTCCGCGGCGCCGTCAGCACGGGATTCAGAGCGCCGTCGTTGCCGCAGATCTGGTTCAGCAACGTGAGCACGCAGTTCGTCTTCGACTCGACCGGGGCACTCGTTCCGAGCCAGGTCCTCACGGCGAACAACCTGAGCGGCGTCGCGGCCGCGTTCGGGATCCCTCGGCTCAAGGAGGAGACGTCCGTCAACCTGAGCGGCGGCTTCACCTTGAACCCCTCCGGCAACTTCTCACTGACGGCGGATGTCTATTACATCCAGATCGATGACCGGGTCGTGTTGACGAGCCGGTTCACCAGCGCCGACCCGATCGTGGCTGGCCTGCTGTCTCCCTTTGCGGCGAGCGGTGTCTCGCAGGCGCAGTTCTTCTCCAATGTCGTCGATACGGAGACCCTCGGCCTCGACGTGGTTGCATCTTACGGGATGGACTTCAGCGGAGGACTGCTGACGCTGACCGGCTCGGCCAACGTGACCGACACGGACGTCACGGCCATCAACGTGCCGCCCACCGTGGCGGCGAAATTCGCCGGGGGTGACCTCGACGCGGTCGCGGCGACGCTGTTCGACCGTGAGGAACGCAATCGTCTCGAAGACGCCCTGCCGCACGTCAAGGGATCGCTCGCCGCAAGGTTCGTGAAGGGTCGCTTCGGCGGAACGGTGCGCGGAAACTACTACGGCAGCATCCAGTACAAACCCACGAATCCGGACAACGACGAGACCTTCAGTTCGAAAGTTCTCTTCGACCTCGACCTCGGGTACGATCTGGCCCCCGGAGTACGAGGCACGATCGGGGCGAACAACCTGTTCAATACATATCCCGATCAGCACGAACTGGCGACCAACCGAAGTGGTGAGCGCTTCATCTTCAGCCGCCGCGTGAGTCAGTTCGGCTCGAACGGTGGGTTCTACTACGCTAAGCTGAGCCTGGATCTCTAGACGCTGAAAGCACGGTATCCGGCTCAATTGACGAGCCGGTGGCCCCACGGGCTGCCGGCTCGTCGTGCGTGTCCGGCCCTCGCCGGACTCAGTCCTCCGCGGGACGACCGGGGCAGGGATAGGTTGAATGGTAGCCGGTATGCCGGCGGGACGTTGACCAATCGAACACAGCCTGAAGGAGCACGTTGATGGAGAAGAAGAAGCTGATCGCCAACCTCAACGAGGATCTCGCCGGAGAGCTCGGCGCGATGATTCAGTACCTGACGTATGCCGCGAAAGTAACCGGCCCCTACCGGCCGCAACTGGTCGAGTTCTTCATGGCCGAGGTGCCGGACGAGCAGGGACACGCGACCTACCTCGCCAACAAGATCGTCGCTCTCGGCGGCGAGCCGACGACCGAGCCGCGGCCGGTCCCCGAGGCGCCGACGAACAAGGAGATGCTGGAGGCCGTCCTGAAGGCCGAGGAGAGGGCCGTAAAGGACTACACGAAGCGCGCCGAGCAGGCGGAAGAGTTCGGCGACAAGGGCCTGACCGTCCAGCTCGAGGACATCGTCCGCGATGAGACCGGTCACAAGGAAGAGACGGCCAGGATCCTGCGCGACTGGCCACTCTGAGGATACCTCGCGAACGACCCGCCCCGGGGTCGCCGTGGAGGCCGTGGTCCGGCGCCGGGACGGGATGGCCCGTAACGCACAGGGTGTGACGGATGGGCCCGGTTCGCGCGGGCCCATCGTGTGTCAGGATGTTGCGGCATGAACGGCGCTGCCGGCACTTCGCGGGCGGGCGACGCGTCCGCGGAGCGGCCGGCTCAGTCGAGCGGCGGAGGGGATCCGGTGAACCGGTGCCATCCGGCGGCCGCGCCGCGCTGTGCCGCGAGGCGACTCACGGCGACGACGGCCGCGCTCGCGGCAGCCCAGGCGAAGGCCTGGCCCCAGGTCACGTCGGGCGCCGCCGGGTTCTCGGGCGGTTCCTCACCAGTGGTCAATCGCCAACCGCCGTTCAGGGCCCAGCGCCCGGCCACGCCGAATGCCATGGCGGCGCCCGCCGCAAACAGGCTCCATGCGATATCTCTCCGCATATGTATCCCTTTTCCTCTGATTGAACGCCCGCCGCCTGCCTCGCTACGTACGGTCCTCGAGGCCCTCGACGCCGTGCTGGCGGGCGCAGTGCTCGCAGCAGTAGAAGACGCCGTCGGCCTCCAGGTCATGACCGATGATCCGGCAGCCGCAGTGGGCGCAGTTCGGGGCGAGTGCGTGGATCGCACATTCGAAGGAATCGAACACGTGCGCGTCCCCGTTGTGCAGGGTGACCGTGAACGCCTTGTCGTAATCGTTTCCGCAGACGGTGCATCGAGCCACGGGATCCTCCGGCTGAGTGAGTCGCTCTCCCGGCGTGGTGAAATGCACGAACCGCGCCGCCGTGCTCCCTGTTCGCGGAGGCGCACGAGGCGCATGTTCTCCGGATGGACACCACGCCCGCCGATCCTCACCGTTCCGGCTTCGTCGCCCTGGTCGGCCTTCCCAACGCCGGCAAGTCGACTCTCGTGAACGCGCTGACGGGCGAGAACCTCAGCATCGTAACTGCCCGGCCCCAGACGACGCGACAGCGGATCACGGCGATCTTCACGACGCCGACCCACCAGGCCGTGTTCATCGACACGCCGGGACTGCTCGAGCCGCGGTACCTCCTGCACGAGTCGATGCAGCACGAGGCGCGCGGGGGGGTGGCCGACGCGGATGTCGTCGTGTACGTCGTCGACCTTGGCTACGACCGCAGCCTGGCGCACGCCGAGGCGTACGAGGTTCCGCGGGGCCTTCCGTCGATTCTGTGCCTCAACAAGGCGGACCGGGTGGACGGCGAGACGGCGGATGCCATTGACGCGCGGTTTTCGGACCCGGCGATGGGACGTTGGGACGCGGTGGTGCGCACGACCGCCACGACGGGCGAAGGGGTCGAGGAGCTGCGCGCCGCGGTGCTGGAGCGTCTGCCCGAGGGCCCGGCCTACTATCCGGCCGACGAACTCGCGACCGCGCCCGTGCGCTTTTTCGTCGCCGAGAAGATCCGGGAAGTGTGCTTCGAGGAGCTCGGCCAGGAGCTGCCCTATAGCCTCGCCGTGGGGATCGACGAGTACCGTGAGGGTTCTGACCCGCTCTACATCCAGGCGACCATCTTCGTCGAGCGGGAGTCGCAGAAGGGGATCGTCATCGGGAAGGGCGGACGCATGGTGCGCCGGATCGGCACCCGGGCACGCGAATCCATCGAAGTACTCGTCGAATCGCGCGTCTATCTCGACCTGCGCGTGAAGGTGCTGGCAAACTGGCGGAAGAATCCGGGCAAGCTTAAGCTCCTCGGGTACCCAGTCCCTTCCGCATGAACACTCGCCCAGTCGGTGAACCATGACGATCGACCCGCGCCTGCTCGAGATCCTCGTTTGCCCGAAGTGCCGCACCGAGCTCGAATACCGCGAAGCCGAACAGGAACTCCGTTGTCCTGCGTGCCGCCTCGTCTACCGGATCGAGGACGACATCCCGATCATGCTGATCGATGAAGCGGTTCCTTACTGATCCGCGCCCGCTTCGGGCGCGTGTCGGCCGTGCCGCGGCGGGGGCCCTGACTTTCTCCGTGGTGTTCGGGCCCTCGGCCGCGGCCCTGCTCGGCCAGGAGACCGAAGTCGACGATCGAGGTTCGAGCGTCGAGGCGGCCACGTTCCTGCTCGTCCCGCTCGGTGCGCGGAACGTCGGCATGGGCGGCGCGTTCGCCGGAGCGCGCGGCGACGTGGAGGGCGTCCTGTGGCACCCCGCCAGCCTGGCCGCGCTCGAAAAGTGGGCTGTCTTCTACCATGGCTCGAACGATTTCGGCACCTCGACCCACGCGTTCGGCGGTGTCGTGCCGTGGGGCGTCAATCGAATCGGCGTTTCGCTGCTCGCGCTGGACCTCGGCTCGATCGAGGGTCGGGACGCGAACAACCAGCCGCTCGGCACCATCGATCTGTCCAACACCGTGGTATCACTGTCTATAGCCCGTCCCGTCTCTCCCAGGATCGAGGTCGGGGCGGCCTACAAATTCGTCCGGATCGGCGGCGGGTGCGATGGCTGTACGGGCCTCGCCCCGGACGCGACGGGACATGCCTTTGACGTTTCCGTTCTCGGTCGAACCGGCCCCGAGGACCGGCTCCGCCTGGGCCTCGTCGTATCGAACCTCGGTCCGGGGGTCGCGTTCACGAGCGGCGGGGAGACCGATCCGCTGCCAGCACGTCTGCGCGTCGGCGGGGAGTTCGACGTGCTCGCGCCCTCCGAAGCGCGCGACGTGGACGTGCGAGTGCGGACCGACCTGCGCCAGACGTTCACCGAGTTCGACGATCTCGACCTGTTCACGGGAGGGGAGGTCGGCTACCGGTCGATCGCCCTGCTTCGCCTCGGCTACGCGGCGGGAACCGGGGGGCGCTCGGGCCTCGCTCTCGGGGTCGGCGTGCGCTACGAGGGATTTCAGCTCGACCTCGGCCGGACCTTCGACGACTTTGCCGGATTCGATTCCGACAGTCCCTTCCAGATATCGGTGGCTTATCAACCCTGAACGCCTGTCGGTCGACCGCGACCGCGTCATTGAGTTCCTTCGTTCCTCCGCTAACCGTCCGATGCGAGCGCGCGAGATAGGCAAGGCGCTCGACGTGTCGCAGGATGAGTACCGCGAGTTCAAGCGCCTCCTCGCCGACCTCGAGGACGCCGGGGTGATCGTCCGCCAGAACCGCGGCCGGTACGCGGTTCCCGAGCAGTTCGACCTGGTCTCCGGACGGCTGCAGGTTACGCGCAAGGGCGACGGGTTCGTCATCCCCGACGAACCCGGCACGGACGACGTGTTCGTCCCCGCCCGGCAACTCGCCACGGCGGTGGATGGCGACAGGGTGCTCGCCCGGATCGAACGCCGCCCGAAGGGTCGCAATCCGGCCGGCCGCATCGTCAGGGTGGTGGAACGCGCCTGGTCCCAGATCGCCGGCGTCTACCACGCGAAGAAGGGCTACGGCTTCGTCGTGCCGATGGAGCCCGATCTCGGCCGCGATATCTACATCCCGTCCGGCGAGAGCCTCGATGCCGCCGAGGGCGACGTCGTCGTCGTGGCGATGGAGAGCTGGGGCGAGAACGAGCCCTCGCCCATCGGCCGGGTCGAGCAGGTGCTGGGCCGGCAGGGCGACCCCGGCGTCGACGTCCTGGCGATCCTCATCGGGCACCAGCTTCCCCTTGCGTTTTCGGAGGCGACGCAGGCGGAGGCGAAGAAGGTCGCGCGCCGGGGGATCCGGCCGGAGGACCTCGCCGAGCGCGAGGATCTGCGCGACCGGCTCAGCTTCACGATCGACCCCGCCACCGCCCGCGACCACGACGACGCGATTTCGCTGCGGGCCCTCGACGGCGGGGACTTCGAAGTCGGCGTGCACATCGCGGACGTCTCGTGGTACGTGAAGCCCGGCAGCGCCATCGACCGGGAGGCGGCGGAGCGGGCCACCAGCGTCTACCTGGTCGACCGCGTGGTGCCCATGCTGCCCGAGGAATTGTCGAGCGGCCTCTGCTCGCTCGTCCCCGACGAGGACCGACTCACCGTCTCGGTGATGTACCGGATGACGCCCGACGGCACCGTGCGGGAGGCGCGGCCCGCGCGCACCGTAATCCGCAGCAAGGCGCGACTGTCTTATGAGGACGCGGCGGGTCTGCTCGAGGGGAAGTCCACGGACGAGACGGCCGTCGCCCTCCGCACGTTGTCGAAGATCTGCAGCGGCATCCGCGCGCGCCGTCGCGAAGCGGGCGCGATCGATTTCGCGCTGCCCGAGACCTACGTAGAACTCGACGAGGAAGGCCAGCCGGTTGCGATCCGTCCGCGTCCGCGCCTCGAGACGAACCGGATGATCGAGGATCTGATGATCCTCACCAACGAGACGATCGCCCGGCTCAGCGAGGAGAAGGACCTCCCGGTCCTGTACCGGATCCACGAGCCCCCGTCGGAGGATCGCCTGGAGGCGCTGCGGCGCGTGGCCGGAATATTCGACGCGCCTCTCAAGGCCGACCGGATTACGCCCCGCGACGTCGCCCGGCTCGTCGCCGCGATGGAGGGCCGACCGCAGGAGTATCTCGTGTCGACCGTCGCCCTGCGCAGCATGAAGCAGGCGCGGTACTCGGTGCGGAACGTCGGTCACTTCGGACTCGGCTCGGAGGCGTACCTGCACTTCACGTCTCCAATCCGGCGGTATCCGGATCTCGTGGTCCATCGCGCGGTCGTCCGCCACGCGGCGGGCAAGAAGCCTGCGACGGACCGGGAGGCGCTCGAGAAGACCGCGCGCCATTCGTCGGAACGCGAGCGGGTGGCGGAGAAAGCCGAGCGCGACTCCGTCGAGCTGAAGAAGATCAAGTACATGACGCGCCACCTCGGCGACACCTTCGAGGGCACGATCAGCGGCGTCACGGGCTTCGGGCTGTTCGTCCTTCTCGACGAAGTCCTCGTCGAGGGCCTCGTGCGGATCAGCTCGCTCGTGGACGACTATTACCATTACGACGAAGACGCGTGGGCCCTCACCGGCCGGCGTTCCAAGCGAAGCTTCCAGCTCGGAAACCGCGTCGAGGTGCAGCTCGCGAAAGTCGACACGGAATCGCGCCAGATCGACCTCGAGCTCGTCTCGGGTCCGCTCGACGTGCGATGAACCCGCCCTGAACCCGTCTTGACCGCGGCATGAACGCGGGCTAGCCTCGCCACGGTTTGCCCGGGTCTCCGCGCGCTGGTGCGGGGGCCCGCGTTTTCATCCAGGGCGGCGCCGAGCCGCCCGCCCGAAACCCAGAGGAGTATCGACATGCCGGTAGCAGGGGCCACGCTCGAGCAGCTGCGGGAACACTCGCAGAAGCTCGACGAACTTCGGGGGTTTCTTTGACATCGACGCCAAGCTGGAAGAGGTGGCGTCGCTCGAAGAACAGATGGCCCAGCCGGGCTTCTGGGATCGCCAGGAAGAAGCCCGCGGAATCATCGAACGCTCGCAGGAGCTGAAGGAATGGACCGAGCCCTGGACGTCGCTCGGGGCGAAGGTCGCGGAGCTTCGCGAGATCGCCGATCTGCTCGAGGAGGCCGACGACGCCGAGCTCTCGGCCGAGTTCGAGCGTGAGACGGCCACGGTCGGCAGGGACCTCGACAAGCTGGAGCTGCGCAACATGCTCCGCGGCCCCGACACGCACCGGGACGCCCTGCTGACGGTTCATCCCGGGGCCGGCGGGACGGAGTCGCAGGACTGGGCCGAGATGCTGGTCCGGATGTACACCCGCTACTGCGAGCAGCGCGGCTGGGCCGTCGAGGTGCTGGAGGCCCAGGCCGGCGACGAGGCGGGCCTGAAGTCGGCCAGCCTCGAGATCCGCGGCGATCACACGTACGGATATCTACGCGCCGAGAACGGCGTCCATCGGCTCGTCCGCATCTCCCCGTTCGACGCGCAGGGCCGGCGCCATACGTCCTTCGCGTCGGTCTACGTGTACCCGGTCGTCGACGACGACATCGAAATCGAGATCGTGGACTCGGACCTCCGGATCGACACCTATCGAGCCTCGGGAGCGGGCGGCCAGCACATCAACAAGACGGACTCGGCCGTGCGCATCACCCACGAGCCCACGGGCATCGTCGTGGCCTGCCAGCAGGAACGCAGCCAGCACAAGAACAAGGCGAAGGCGATGAAGATGCTGAAGGCCGCGCTGTACCAGAAGGCTCTCGACGAGAAGGAAGCGGAGCGCCAGAAGGTCGAGGACAGCAAGTCGGACATCGCCTGGGGCAACCAGATCCGCTCCTACGTCCTCCAGCCCTACACGATGGTCAAGGACCACCGGACCGACGTCGAGGTCGGCAACGCGAGCGGCGTGCTCGACGGCGACATCGACCCGTTCATCGAAGGCTACCTGCGCCGGAAGGGTGGGGCGGCTTGAACGACATCGATCCCGGCCTGCGGGATGGACTGCCGATCGGCGAGTGGTACGCGTCGGAAGACCGCCCCAAGCCCATCCGCGACCGGTTCGCGAAGCTCGAACGCCTCCGCGAACTGGGCGTCGCGCCGTACGCCTACTCGTTCTCCCCGACCCACGAGCTGGCGGCGGCGCTCGAGTCCTTCGACGAAGCGGTCGGGCCGGAGGAGGCCGAGCGGATCGTCGTCGCGGGTCGCCTGCTGTCGCTGCGCGACATGGGCAAAAGCGCCTTCGCCCACGTTGGGGACCGGACGGGCCGGCTGCAGGTCTACTTCAAGCGCAACAAGATGACCGAGCCGGATGCCGCGCTGCTCGACCTGCTCGACCTGGGCGACTGGATCGGCGTCGAGGGGCCTCTGTTCCGCACGCGTACGGGAGAAGTGACGGTCCAGGTGGAGAAGCTCCACCTCCTGTCCAAGGCGCTCCGCCCGCTGCCGCTCGGCAAGCGCGAAGTGCAGGAAGACGGAACCGAGGTCGTGTACAGCGGATTCGCCGACGTCGAGATGCGCTACCGACAGCGGTACGCGGATCTCGCCGTGAACCCGGAGGTGCGCGAGGTGTTCATCGCGCGGACCCGCATCGTCCGCGCGCTGCGCCGGGTGCTCGACGAGGAGGACTACCTCGAGGTCGAGACGCCGGTTCTCCAGCCGCGCTACGGAGGCGCCTTCGCCCGGCCCTTCACGACGCACCACCACACACTCGATCGGACGATGTTCCTGCGAATCGCCGACGAACTGTACCTGAAACGGCTGCTCGTCGGGATGATGGACCGTGTGTACGAAATCGGGAAAGACTTCCGCAACGAGGGGATCGACCGGACGCACAATCCGGAGTTCACGATGCTCGAGCTGTACGCGGCCTATGCCGACTACGAAGACATGATGGCGATGGCCGAGCGGCTCGTGATGGCAGCCGCCGAAGAGGTCCTCGACGACTCGGCCGGCCTGATTGTCGAGTGGAACGGCCAGCGGATCGACCTGGCCGGCCCGTGGGAGCGCGTCACATTCTTCGACGCGATCGCGCAGGGCTGTCCGGGTCTCGACGCCCGCGCGGCCTCCGACGACGAACTCCGCTCGGCCCTCAAGGACCACGTCGAGGACCCGGGTTCGCTCCGGCGCGCGCAGCTGCTCGACGAGGCGTTCGGCGCGTTCGTGGAGCCACGCGTCATCGACCCCGTGATCGTCTACGACTACCCGATCGAGATGAGCCCGCTCGCGAAGCCGTTGCGCGGAGACCCGGGGCTCGCGGAGCGCTTCGAAGTGATCGTCGGGGGCACCGAGCTGGTGAACGCGTTCAGCGAGCTGAACGATCCGATCGACCAGTGGGAGAGGTTCGCGGAGCAGGCGCGGGCCCGCCTGGCCGGCGACGCGGAGGCGCCCGAACTCGACGCCGACTACGTGCGCGCCCTCGAGTACGGGCTGCCGCCGACGGGGGGCCTCGGACTCGGCGTCGACCGTCTCGTCATGCTCCTCACGGGGCAGGCGGCGATCCGCGACGTCATCCTGTACCCCGTGCTGCGAGACACCGATGGCTGAAGGATCGCGCCGCCGCCTCCAGTGGCGGATCGCGCGACGCTACCTCGCCAGTCGGCGCGGGCGCGGCTTCGCGTCGCTGATCACCATGATCGCGATCGGCGGGGTCGCGGTGGGCGTCATGGCGCTCATCGTCGTCATCTCGGTGATGTCGGGCCTCCAGACGGACCTGCGCGAGAAGATCCTGGGCGCCAACGCGCACGGCGTGATCTTCGGCCGGGTCGAGGCGGGCCGACTGGACGAATGGCGCTCGGTCCTGCAGATCGTGCGGGAAGACGAGGACGTGGTCGCCGCGGCGCCGTTCATCTACACGGAAGTCGGCCTCAGCCCTCCGGGCACCTCTTACGGCGAGGGCGCCGTTTTCCGCGGCATCGCCAACGACGAGGCCTCCCTCGCGGTGACGGAGATCGACGACCACCTGATCTCGGGCCGCATGCCGTTCGGGGAGACCGAGTCGGGGCGCCCGGGGATCATTCTCGGCGTCGGGCTGGCCGACCGGCTCGGCCTGTTCCCCGGCGAGCCCGTGACGGTGATCTCGTTCCAGGGCGGGGAAGTGACGCCGACGGGCTTTCAGCCCCAGATGCGCTCCTTCGAGGTGACGGGGATCTTCGAGACCGGGCTCTACCAGTACGACACGAAATTCACCTACGCCGACATTGAGGCGGCGAACGAACTGCTCCGCATGGACGGCACCGTCACCGGCGTCGAGTTCAACGTGCGCGACCCGTGGCGCTCGGGCGAGGTGACCGAGCGACTGGGCGAGGTGCTCGGGTTCAATTACAGGATCTCGGACTGGCAGCAGCAGAACTCGAGCCTGTTCGAGGCCCTGAAGCTCGAGAAGTTCGCCATGGGGATCATCCTGCTCCTGATCGTCCTCGTCGCGTCGTTCAACATCGTGTCCACCCTGATCATGGTCGTGCGCGACAAGGTGCGGGAGATCGGAATCCTGCGGACGATGGGCCTGCGGGCGAGCGACATCACGTCGATCTTCGTCATGCAGGGCGTGGCGATCGGATTGATCGGCACGACGCTCGGCCTGCTCGGCGGCCTCGGGATTTCGTGGCTGCTCGACACCTACGAGTTCATCACGCTGCCGGGCGACGTCTACTTCATCGACCGCCTTCCGGTCGACATCGACCCGGTGGACGTCGGCACCATCGTCATAGCGTCGCTCCTGATTTCGCTCCTGGCGACGATCTATCCCTCGCGGCAGGCCGCCCGCTACACGCCGGTCGAGGCGATCCGCCATGACTGACGCCGAGGGGCACGCGGGCGGGAGGGAGGGGGAGACGCCGCTCGCCGGGCAAGGACCGCCGGTCGTCGTCGAGGGGGTCGAACGCGTATTCCACGGCGCCGCGGGCAACGACATCCACGTGCTTCGCGGCATCGACCTCACGGTCGAGGCGGGCGAGACGATCGCGGTGGTCGGTCCGAGCGGCGCGGGCAAGTCGACGCTCCTCCACATCCTGGGCGGCCTCGACCTCCCGACCGCCGGTCGGGTGCGGGTCGGCGGGCGCGACCTCCGGTCGCTGACCGACCCGGAACTCGCCGCGTTGCGCAACGGCTTCGTCGGCTTCGTCTTCCAGTTTCACCACCTGCTTCGCGACTTCACGGCGCTCGAGAACGTCCGCCTCCCGCTGCTGATCGGCGGCGTTCGCGAGGAGGAGGCGACCGGTCGCGCCCGCCTCCTGCTCGAGCAGGTCGGGCTCGCGGAACGGCTGGGCCATCGGCCCTCGAAGCTCTCCGGTGGAGAGCAGCAACGCGTGGCCGTTGCGCGCGCGCTGGCAGCCGAACCGCCCGTGCTGCTGGCCGACGAACCATCCGGAAACCTCGACATCGAAACGAGCGAACGGCTGCACGACTCGCTGTTCGATCTCGTCCGCCGTCATGGCACCGCGCTGGTGGTCGTCACACACAACGCCTCGCTCGCCCGCCGCACGGACCGCATACTGGAGCTCCGGGGTGGTGTCCTGACGATGGTGGATCGGGCTACCCTCCGGGGGGTCGAAGACTGACGCCGGTTGAATACCGACGCCGCGCCAGGCTCTACTCCCGTCGAAGACTGACTCCAACAGGGTTCCAGATGCTCTGCGAAGACTGCCGCGAACGCGAGGCCCAGATGCAGCTCACCGTCATCGAGAACGGTGAGATGCGGACCCTCGACCTGTGTTCGGCCTGCGCGACGCAGCGTGGCGTCCCCACCTCGGCGACCCCGGCCCCGCTGGCCGACTTTCTGGCCCAGCTCGGACACGAGGAATCCTCCGTGGCGGAGTCCGGGGATCCGTGTCCGTTCTGCGGGATCACCGAGAAGGAGTTCCGTCGCACGGGCCGGCTCGGCTGCTCGCAGTGCTACGCGCATTTCGAGCCTCAGCTTCGCGGTCTGCTGCGCCGGCTGCACGGGTCTCCGCAGCACGTCGGGAAGCTGTACATGAGCGCCGGCTCCGAGGCGGGCGACCGCATCGCCAGGCTCTCCGCCATGCGGCGCCGGCTGAAGCGGGCGGTCGAGACGGAGGACTTCGAGCTGGCGGCCGAGCTGCGTGACCGGATTCACGAAGTGGAGGCCACCGAATGATCCGCGCCGGCGGCGGACTCGACGATCACGGCCTCGGCTGGACGACCGCCGAGGGCGACGCGGGAGACATCGTCGTCTCGAGCCGGGTGCGCCTCGCCCGCAACCTGCAGGGCTATCCGTTCCCGATGCGCTCCTCCGACGAAGACCGCGGCCGCGTGCTCGAGACGGTGCGCGCCGCCCTCGAGTCGCTGCCCGCCGACCCCGACATCGACGTGTGGGAGGTCAGCGATCTGTCGGTGCGCCACCGACGGCTCCTCCTCGAGCGGCACCTCGTGAGCCGCGAGCTCGTCGAAGGCGACGAGGATCCTCCGCTCCACGGCGCGCTCGCCCTGTGGTCCGACGACAGCGCCGGGATCATGGTCAACGAGGAAGACCACCTGCGCATCCAGGCGCTGAGGGCGGGCTTCGACGTCGAGGAGGCGTGGGGCGCCGTCGACCGTCTCGACGAGCGCATGGGTGAACTGCTGGCCTTCGCGTTCCATCACGAGTACGGCTTTCTCACGGCCTGCCCGACCAACGTCGGTACGGGTCTCAGGGCCTCCGTACTCGTCCACCTGCCGGGTCTGGTGCTCACGAAGGAAATCCGTAAGGTTCTGGAAGGGATAGGTCAGGTCGGCCTGACGTACCGCGGCCTGTACGGTGAAGGCTCGGAAGTCGTGGGCAACCTCTTCCAGGTGTCGAACCAGACGACGCTCGGCAAGCAGGAAGAGGATCTCATTGGTCACCTGACCCGGGTGGTCGGCAAGGTGGTCGACTACGAGCGCAGTGCCCGAAGCATGATGTTGCGTGAGGCCCCGGGAGTGCTCGAGGACAAGGTGTGGCGCGCGTACGGGATTCTGCAGCACGCGCGGAGCCTGTCGGCCGAGGAGATGATGAACCTCCTATCGGCGCTTCGATTAGGCATTTCGCTGAAACTTCTCAAGTCTCCCAGGGTAGAGACGCTCAACGAGATTCTGGTCTTCGGGCAGACAGCGCATCTCGAAGAAGCGGCGGGGGGTAGACTGGTCGACGCCGAGGCGGATGCTGCCCGCGCGGCCTACGTCCGAACCCGCCTCGAATCCGACGAATCGTAACCCGGCGGCTCCGGCCGCCATGAGGACTGGATGAACTACAACTTCACGGATCGCGTCCGAAAAGTGCTGGCGATGGCCCGCGAGGAAGCGGTCCGCCTGCAGCATGATTATGTCGGTACGGAACACATCCTGCTCGGACTGATCCGCGAGGGCGACGGCGTCGCGGCGGAGGTCCTCCGCAACCTCGCGGCCGATCTCGAGGACCTGCTCCGTCTCGTCGAGGACAACATCCGGCCCGGCAAGTCGAGCACGCCGATCGGCGAGCTGCCGTATACCACGCGGGCCAAGAAAGTCCTGGAGTACGCGATGGCCGAGGCGCGTGAGCTCAACCACAGCTACGTCGGCACGGAGCACCTCCTCCTCGGCTTGCTGCGGGAAGAAAAGGGCCTCGCGGCCAAGGTCCTGGGACAACTCGGCATCGGGCTCGACGAAGCGCGCGCCGAGATGCTGAAGCTCCTCGGCACGGACGTATCCTCGTCGGAATCCTCGATCACGGGTTCGCCTCCGGGCGCCTCGAAGTCGGAGTCGAAGTCGAAGACGCCCGCGCTCGACCACTTCTGCCGCGACCTCACGGAGCTCGCGCGCGAAGGCCGGCTCGATCCGACGATCGGCCGCGCGGCCGAGATCGAGCGAGTGATGGAAGTGCTTTCCCGCCGGAAGAAGAACAACCCGGTCCTCATCGGAGAGCCGGGCGTAGGCAAGACGGCGATCATCGAGGGTCTCGCCCAGCAGATCGAGCGCGGCGACGTCCCCGACAGCCTCAAGGGGTATCGCGTCCTGGCGCTCGACATGGCGGCGGTCATCGCCGGCACGAAGTACCGCGGCCAGTTCGAGGAGCGCCTCAAGGCGATCGTCAACGAGATCTCCCAGACGGACGGGATCATCCTGTTCATCGACGAGCTGCACACGCTCGTCGGCGCGGGCGCGGCCGAAGGCGCGATCGACGCGTCCAACATGCTGAAGCCCGCGCTGGCGCGCGGCGAGCTGCAGTGCGTCGGCGCCTCGACACTGAACGAGTACCGCAAACACATCGAGAAGGACGGCGCGCTCGAGCGGCGTTTCCAGACGGTGATCGTGGATCCGCCTTCCGTCGATGAGACGATCGAGATCCTCAAGGGGCTCCGCCGGCACTACGAGGACCACCACAACGTGGAGGTCCCCGACGCTTCGATCGCCGCCGCGGCCAAGCTCGCCGACCGGTACATCACCGATCGCTTTCTGCCGGACAAGGCGATCGACGTGATCGACGAGGCGGGCGCCCGCTCGCGCCTCGGAGCGCAGGTCCCGCCGCCCGAGGTCCAGCTCCTGCGGCAGGAACTCGAGGAGATGAGCGAGAAGAAGGACACGGCGATCCGCGACCAGGACTTCGAGCTCGCGGCCCAGCTCCGCGATCGCGAGAAGGAACTGCAGGGCGAGATCAAGCGGGTGCGGGCGGATTGGGAACGCGACCAGAAGGAGAACCGCCCCGTCGTCGACGAGGAGGCCATCTCGTTCATCGTGTCCCGGTGGACCGGGATTCCCGTGACCCGCCTGCGCGAAGAAGAGACCGCCCGGCTCCTTCGCATGGAAGATGAGCTGCACGACTCGGTGGTCGGGCAGGACGAGGCGATCAAGGCGCTGAGCCGGGCGATCCGGCGCACGCGCGCCGGGCTCAAGGACCCGGACCGGCCGATCGGCAGCTTCGTATTCTGCGGTCCGACGGGCGTCGGCAAGACCGAACTCGCCCGGCAGCTCGCACGCTTCCTGTTCGCCGACGAGAGCGCCCTGATTCGCGTGGACATGTCGGAGTACATGGAGAAGTTCTCGGTGAGCCGGCTGATCGGAGCGCCTCCGGGCTACGTCGGATACGAGGAGAGCGGGGCGCTGACGAAGGCGGTCCGCCGCCGGCCGTACAGCGTCATCCTCCTCGACGAGATCGAGAAGGCGCACCCGGACGTATTCAACATCCTCCTGCAGGTGCTCGACGAGGGGCGGCTCACGGACAACTACGGTCGCGTGATCGACTTCAAGAACACCGTGCTGATCATGACGTCCAACGTGGGCGCCCGGGACATCGTGGGCAGCAAGTCGCTCGGGTTCTCTCCGGCGGAAGACACGGGGATCGACTACGACAAGATGTCGGAGCGCGTCAACGACGAGATCGAGCGGACGTTCACGCCGGAATTCCTCAACCGGCTCGACGAGATCATCATCTTCCATCCGCTGTCGAAGGAGCAGATCGGCGAGATCGTCCACATCATGCTCCGTGATGTCGCGAAGAGACTGGCCGAGGAACAGCTCACGCTGCGCCTCGACGACGCGGCGATCACGTTCCTGGTCGACAAGGGATACGACGACAAGTTCGGCGCGCGTCCGCTCAAGCGGACGATCCAGCGCCACGTCGAAGACGCCCTGTCGGAGAAGATCCTCATGGCGGAGTTCTCGCCGGGCGACGAAATCGCCGTCGAACTCGCGCCCGATTCCGAGTCTCTGGTCTTCCGGGCCGTATCCCCGACATCGGCCAAGTGATCAAACGGATTCTACAGACGGCCGGTACGGCCCTCGCCATCGTCATGCTGGCGGGGGCCTCTCCGTTGGAGGCGCAGGAAGCCCCGACGCAGCAGATCTACCAGGTGAAGGTCGACAGCATCGTCGTGGAGGGCGCCGATCGGTTCTCGGCCGAGAGCGTGGTGCGGATCGCGCGCCTGCGCATCGGCGACACCGTGAACGGCCCCGACGTCCAGGAGGCCATCCAGCGACTGTTCGCTTCGGGCGAGTTCTCCGACGTGCGGGTGCGGGTCACGCCGAGCCGGCCGGCCATCTTCTACATCGACGTCGTCGAGCGGCCGCTGATCGGGTCGTACCGGTTCGACGGGCTCGCTCACGTGGATCAGCAGACGATTCGCGATTCGGCCCGGCTGGTAGGCGGGGCGGCGATCGATCCGTCGAAGATCGTGCGCGCGCGCGTGCTCATCCGCACGATGCTCGCCGACGCGGGCTTTCCGAGGGCGGAGGTAGACACGGCCTACGTCGAGGACGCGCAGGGCCTCGACCAGTTCGACCTCGTATTCCGGGTCGACGAGGGTCCGCGACTGGCCCTGGCCCGCGTCGACTTCACGGGCAACCGGGCCGTGACATCGTCAGAGCTCCGCAGCGCGATGACGACCTCCGAGGAAGGCTTTTTCTGGTTCCGCCCGGGCGAGCTCCATCAACTGGAGTACCGCCGCGACCTGTCCGATCGAGTGCCCGCCTTCTACGGCAGCAAGGGCTACATCGACGCCCGTGTGCTCGGCGATACCGTCGTGGTCGATACCGTATCGGGGAAGGGCCGTATTGAGATCGCGGTGAGCGAGGGCGATCTCTACCGATTGCGCCAGTTTCGGATCAGCCAGAACCGCCGCTTCTCCTCCGGCCAGCTATCGGAGTATTTTCCGCCGTTTCGGGACGGGATCCTCGACGAATTCGGCGAGCCGACGGGCGATCTCCCGGTGTTTGACAAGGCGGCCTTCGACGAGGCGACCCGCGACGTCAGCGATCTCTACCGTGACGCCGGGTATCTCCAGGCCCGCATCGAGCCGATCATCGAACGCTTGCCGGCCGATTCGCTGCACGATTTCCCGACCGTGGAGGCCGGCTGGAGCATCATCGAAGGCCAGCCATCGTACATCCGTTCGGTGAAGATCGTCGGCAACGATTTCACCCACGACAAGGTGATCCGGAAGGTCCTGCTGACGCTGCCCGGCGACATCTACTCGCAGCAGCTCCTGATCTCAAGCATCCGCAACATCCAGTCGATCGGCTTCTTCGAGAGTCTGCCGCCCGACCAGGCCATCGAGATCAACCCGCGCGAAGACGGCGACATCGACATCGTCTATCGTGTGAAGGAAAAGCAGACCGGGAACGTCAACTTCGGGCTGAGCGCCGCGGGCGGGACCGGCATCGCCGGGTTCATCGGCTACGACCAGCCGAACCTGTTCGGGCAGGCGAAGAACGGCCACTTCCGCTGGCTGTTCGGACGCAATTCGCAGGATATCGAGGTCAGCTTCACCGACCCGGAGATTCTGTCGACGCGATCGAGCCTGACCGTCGGCGTGCAGAGCTCACGCGACCGGTTCCAGACGTTCAGCCTCGGCGACCGGCGACAGACGGGTGGCTACGTCGAGCTTGGCTTCCCGATCTTCGACCTGCGCTCGACACGATTCTTCGTGGGCTACTCGCTGTTCAACGACAAGATCAGCGACCTCGAATCCTTCGGCATCCGGCCCGGTGACGAGACGACGATCACGCAGGGCACCCGCAGCACGATCAGCGCCCGCCTCGTTCGCGACACGCGAGCGGGTGGGATCTTTCCGACGGCGGGCAGCCGCAACTCGGTCTCGGCCCGTTTCACCGGCGGCTTCCTCGGGGGAGACGGCGACTACAGCAAGTACGACTTCAACAGCGAGTGGTACGCCCCGGTGGGGCAGATCGGCGGCGGTCCGACCAGCGTTCCGATCGAACTGGTGCTCGGGCTGTCGTTCAGGGCCGGGCTCGTCCTCGGAGAAAACCCATTCTTCGTCGAGCGGTTCTTCGCCGGCGGAACGCAGGTCGGTCAGCAGATCCGCGGATACGAGGAGGCGACGGTCACGCCGTTCGGGCACATCCCGGACAACGCGCAGGACGTCGGTAGCCTGCAGCGCGTCGGCGAGTCGTTCTTCACCACGACGGCGCAGTTCGGCATCAAGCTCACGGACAACATCTTCGCCAGCTCGTTCATCGACGCGGGGAACGTGTGGCGGCGGGCCGCGGAGTTCAATCCGACGGATCTTCTCGTCGGAGCGGGGTTAGGAGTCAGCCTCGTGACACCGTTTGGTCCGATCGGGGTAGACTACGCCTACGGATTCGATCGGCGAGACATTCTGGGCCGTCCGGATCCGGGTTGGCAGCTTCACTTCCGGTTTGGCCGGGTATTCTGACCTGATTACAGGAGTCATGCATATGTCGTACGTTCGGTTCATCAGCGGCGCCGCCGCGGCCCTCGTCATCGCGGCGACGCCGGCGCTCGGCCAGGATGCCCCCCCGGAAGGGACGGCGATCGTCTATCTGAACTCGGCCGAGATCATCCAGTCGACGCCCGGGGCGGCGGACGCCCAGCGGACGTTCGACCAGGAGATCGCCGACCGACGCACGGAACTGACCGAACAGGCGGCTACGGTCGACTCGCTGGTCCGTGACTACCAGCGCCAGGAGCAGCTTCTCAGCCCGCAGGCGAAGGAGCAGAAGCAGCAGGAAATTCGCACGAAGCAGGAAGCGCTTCAGTCGCGGCGCGCGCAGATGGAGTCCGAGCTCGGCGAGCGCCAGCAGACGCTGCTGCGCCCGATCCTGGAGAAGGTGAGCAACCTCATCGAGCAGATCAGGGCCGAGCGGAACTACCTGATGGTGTTCGACATTTCGACCGAGGGTGTCGTCGCCGCCGATACCACGCTCGACATCACCGAGCTCGTCAAGGCGCGCCTCGGTACCTCCGACAACACGGCGGCGGCCCAGCCGTAACGGGCTCCGGTTCCACGACGGCAGGATCGATCACCATGACGTTCAGCGTCGAAGAACTCGCGGCACAGGTGGAGGGGCGCATCGAAGGCGATGCGCACCGCACCGTCGCGGGTCTCGCCCCGGTGGCTTCGGCCGGACCGGATGACCTGACGTACGTGATCGGGCAGCGGTACGTCCGATTCCTCGCCGACAGCCGGGCCGGCGTCATTCTTGTCCCCGACGATCTCGAGGTCGACGCCAACGGTGCGACGCTGATCCGGGTCGGCAGTCCCGAGCTCGCGTTCTCGCGGCTCCTCGAGATGTTCCACCCGCCTCGCCGTCCCGATCCGGGCGTGCATCCGACGGTCATCCTGGGCCGCGGTGTACAACTCGGCGACGGGGTCAGCATCGGCCCGTACAGCGTGATCGAGGACGGCGTGCGCATTGGCGCCCGCACCTGTATCGGCCCCCACGTCTATATCGGGCCGGGAGTGCAGATGGGCGAAGAGGTGCGCGCCGACGCCGGGTGCTCGATCTTCGAGGGCGCGGTGCTCGGCGATCGCGTGCGTCTGCACGGCGGTTCGCGCATCTCGTCCGACGGCTTCGGCTACACGGCTGGCCCCGAGGGGCCGGTCAAGATTCTCCAGGTCGGACGGTGCTTTCTCGCCGACGATGTCGAGGTGGGAGCCAACAGCACGATTGACCGCGGTTCGCTCGGCGATACGCACATCGGCAGAGGAACGAAGATCGACAACTTGGCCCACATCGGGCACAACTGCCGGATCGGCGAGAACTGCTTCATCGTTGCGCAGGTCGGCATCGCGGGCAGCACGGTCGTCGGGGACGGCGCGCGCATCGGCGGACAGGTGGGCGTAGCGGGTCATCTCGACATCGGCGCGGGCGCCTCGGTCGGGGGGAAATCCGGCGTGATGTCCAACATCCCGGCCGGTGAAACGTGGAGCGGCAGCCCAGCGCGGCCCCACCGCGAGTGGTTGCGTGCTTCGTCGGCGTTCTACAAGCTTCCCGAACTCGTCCGGCGGATGGACGCGCTGGAGCGGGAAGAGTAGCAGGTCTTCAGCGACCTGCTGAGGTTCGCGCGGGCTCGTCCGCGCAGGCCTCGTTGAACGCCGACCGAAGAGGGGCCTTGAGCAAGGACGCTTCCGCGCCTGCACCGGACAATCAGCAGACGATCGCCTCCGGGTTCACGCTCGAAGGACGAGGCCTGCACAGCGGGGCCGCCGCATCCGCCCGTGTGCTTCCCGCGCCGGTTGGCAGCGGGATCTTCTTCCGCCGCGTCGATCTCGAGGGATCGCCGACGATCCCCGCGAACGCTTCGCTCGTATCCGGCGTCGAGTGGGAAACGGTCATCGGCTCCGGCGAGGCGGTGGTGCGAACGGTGGAGCATCTCCTGGCGGCGGTCGCCGCCCATCGGCTCGACAATCTCGAGATCCATCTCGACGGCAGCGAGCCTCCCGCCCTGGACGGCAGCGCGGCGGGCTGGTGCGCGGCGATCCACGATGCCGGAGTCGAGACCCAGGATACGCCGGCCCGCCGCGTCACGATTCACGATACGATCACGGTGACCGAGGGCGCGTCGCGCTACGTGGTCATGCCGCATGACGGTTACCGGGTCAGCGCCCGGATCGACTTCGAGCATCCCGCGATCGGCGAACAGTACGCGAGCGAGGAAGTAACAGGGGCCCGGTTCTGCAAGCGCCTGGCCCCCGCCCGAACCTTCGGGCTATCGAGCTGGCGCGAACTGCTCAGCGAACGAGGACTCGCCCGGGGGTCCGGGGCGGAGAACACCATCATCCTCGAAGACGATACGGTGGCCGAAGACGTCGACCTGCGGTTTCCCGACGAGTTCGTCCGCCACAAGATGCTCGACGTCGTCGGAGATCTCGCGCTCGTCGGCGCCCGGATCAACGCGCACGTCGTTGCGGAGTATCCGAGTCATCGAGGCAACGTCGCCCTCGCGCGGCGCCTGCAGCGCCAGCTTTCCCGTCCGGCCGACGGGAGCCCGGTGCTCGACATCGACGGGATCATGGAGAATCTGCCCCACCGCTATCCGTTCCTGCTCGTCGATCGCGTCATCGAGTTCGAGCCGGACCGCCGCATCGTTGCCATCAAGAATGTCACGATCAACGAACCGTTCTTCGCCGGGCACTTTCCGGGGCACGCCATCATGCCGGGTGTCCTGATCGTCGAGGCCATGGCGCAGGCCGGAGGCCTTCTCCTGATGAACGCGATGGAGGATCCGACCTCGAAGGTCGTCTACTTCATGGCCCTCGACGACGTCCGGTTCCGCCGCCCGGTGCGGCCGGGCGACCAGCTCGAGTTCGACGTGGAGCTCGTCCAGTTCCGCAGCCGGGTGTTCCGCATGCGCGGCGTGACGCGCGTCGACGGCAAGGTCGTCGCCGAGGGCTTGATGATGGCCCAGTTGGTCGACCGGTGAAGTCCGCTTCAGCCCCCGATCCTCCGGCCGTGCACGCCACCGCGATCATCGACGCGGCCGCCGAGCTGGGCGCCGGGGTGAGCGTGGGTCCGTTCGCCATCATCGGACCGGGGGTAACGCTCGGAGATGGCGTCGAGGTCGGCCCGCGCGTCCACATCCCCCGCGACACGACGGTCGGTCCCGGCTGCGTCCTTCACACGGGCGCGGTCGTCGGCAGCGATCCCCAGGACCTGAAGTACGCGGGCGAGTCCTCTCGGCTCGAAGTGGGGGCCCGCACGCGCGTCCGCGAGTACTGCACGCTCAACCGGGGGACCGGCGAGGGCGGCGTGACGCGCGTGGGGGAGGACTGCCTGCTGATGGCCTACAGCCATGTCGGCCACGACTGCTCCGTCGGCCACCACGCGGTGCTGGCGA
>JBPCJZ010000059.1:0-3658 GCA_051004775.1 Gemmatimonadota bacterium | reverse complement strand
GGCTGAAGCGGATCGAGCGTGCGGGGCACCGGGATCGCATGATCGACCTTCGCCGCCAGTTCCTCGTCTCCCTCGGACACGACCGCGATGACCCGACCACCGCGAGCCTTCACCTCTTCGATGTTGCTGACGACCTTGCTGTATACGGCATCGGCCGTGGCGATGAACACCACGGGCATATTCTCGTCGATCAGCGCGATCGGACCGTGCTTCATCTCGGCCGCCGGATAGCCCTCGGCGTGAATGTAACTGATCTCCTTCAGCTTCAGCGCGCCCTCGAGGGCGACCGGGAAGTTGTAGCCGCGGCCGAGGTACAGCGCGTTGCTGTGCTGGTGGTACTCGTGGGCGATCTCGGTGATCAGCCCGTCTAGCGCCAGGGTGCGCTCGATCTGCGCGGGAAGCGCGCGCAGGCCGGCGACCATCTCGCGCCCCTCGATGAGGGTGAGGCCGCGGCGACGCGCCATGTGCAGCGCGAACTGGGCGAGCACCGTGAGCTGGCCGGTGAACGCCTTGGTCGAGGCGACGCCGATCTCGGGGCCGGAGTGAATGTAGACCCCGCCGTCCGTCTCCCTGGCGATGGTCGAGCCGACCACGTTCACGATCCCCATCACCGGCGCCCCGCGGCGTCGCGCCTCCCGCATCGCGGCGAGGGTGTCGGCCGTCTCGCCCGATTGCGAGATCGCGATGACGAGCGTGCCTGCGGTGACGATCGGGCGCCGATAGCGATACTCGGACGCGTACTCCACCTCGACCGGGATGCGCGCCAGGTCCTCGAGGAGATACTCGCCGATCAGCGCCGAATGCCAGCTCGTCCCGCACGCCGTGATGACGATCCGTTTCACGTCGTCGAGCACGTCGGCGAGTTCCCGGAGCCCGCCGAGGTGCGCCGTGCCCTCTTCTTCGAGCAGCCGCCCGCGCATGGCGTCACGCACGGTGTCGGGCTGTTCGAAGATCTCCTTCAGCATGAAGTGCTCGAAGCCGCCGCGTTCGATCCGTTCGAGATCCCAGTCGATGTGGCTGACTTCCTTGTCGATCGAACGGACAGTCCCGTCGGTGCCGAAGTCGGAGATCGCCATCGTGTCATGGCCGGCGCGCGTCAGGACGGCCATCTCGCCGTCGTCGAGGTAGACGACGCGGCGGGTATGCGCGAGGACGGCCGCGACGTCGGAGGCCGCGAACATCTCGCCGCTTCCTTCTTCCCCGATCCCGATGAGAAGGGGCGAACCGTTGCGCGCGACCACGATCTTCCCCGGGTCGTCCTCGTGGATGACCGCGATCCCGTAGGTCCCCTCGACGCGCGAGAGCGCGGCCGCGACCGCCTGCTCCAGGTTGCCTTCGAACACTTCTTCGACCAGATGCGCAAGGACCTCGGTATCGGTCTCGGAGACGAACACGTGCCCGAGCTCGCGCAGCTTCGTGCGGAGCACCTCGAAGTTCTCGACGATCCCGTTGTGTACGACGATCGCCCGAGCGCCGGCCCCGGAATGAGGATGGGCGTTGACCGTCGTCGGCGCGCCGTGGGTGGCCCAGCGCGTGTGGCCGATGCCGACGGTACCCGGCGCGGGGTCGCGCGCCAGGAGTTCCTCCAGCGTCCCGATCTTGCCCGCCGCCTTCCGGATCTGCTGGGCTCCGTCGGCCTGGATCGCGATGCCCGCGGAGTCGTACCCGCGGTACTCCATCCGGCGAAGCCCGGCCAGCAGAAGCGGCTGCGCTTCCCGGTTACCGATATACCCGACGATTCCACACATGTGCTGTCAGCTCCCGACCGTACGTTTGACGAGGGCGGCCGCCTGGTCCGCCAGCGCGACGGCCCGCTCCGGTTCGGTGGATTCCGCGATGATCCTGAGAATAGGCTCGGTCCCCGAAGGACGAACGTGCAGCCACTCCGAACGCTCCGGCCAGGTCAGCCGGAGCCCGTCCGCACGGTCTTCCTCCGCATCGGACCCCATCGACGCGGCGAGAGTTCCGAGAATCTCCTCCGTCGGGACGTCGGAACGCTCGATCTTCCGCTTCACCATGTGGTAGGAGACCCGGCCGGCGAGGAGTTCGCCGATCCGGACGCCCCGGCGGGCACACAGGCTCGCGATCAGCGCGGCCGCCAGCGGAGCGTCGCGGGTCAGGTTGAGATCGGGCAGCATCACGCCACCGTTGCCCTCGCCGCCGATGACGGCACCGACCTCGACCATCATGGCGGCGACGCGCGCCTCGCCGACCGGGCTGCGATGAAACGGCACGCCGGCCGCGCGGGCTGCGTCTTCAATCGCCTGGCTCGACGACAGGTTCGTGACGACCGGGCCGCGCCGCCGCTCGAGCACGTACTCGACGACGAAGGCCAGCGTCCAGTCCTCGCCGATCGGCCGCCCGGTCTCGTCCACCAGCGCCAGCCGGTCCGAATCTGGATCGACCGCCATACCGATGTCAGCGCCGGAACGGCGGACACGCTCGCACAGCTCGCCGAGATTCTCGGCCGTCGGTTCGGGGTTGCGCGGGAACAGCCCGTCGGCCGTCGTCCCGATGCCCTCGACCTCGCAGCCCATCCGCCGGAGCAGTTCGGGAACCACCAGGGCGCCCGCGCCGTGCACGCAGTCGACCACGATGTGGGGGCGCGCCGCTCTGACGGCCTCGACGTCGACCAGGTCGAGGTCGAGGATCCGCTCGATATGGTGCTCGACCACGCCGGGCATCTCGGCGAGTCCGCCCAGGTCGTCCCATGCCGCGAGCGCCGGCCCGGCCTCGACCATCTCCGTGATCCGTTCCCCGTCGGCCGGCGTGACGAACCGCCCGTCGGGGGCGGCAAGCTTGAGGCCGTTCCACTCCACGGGGTTGTGCGATGCCGTGAGGATGAGGCCCCCGAGGGCCGCCGGGTCGTCGCGCACGGCGAGGAGGTGCGTCGGCGTCGGACCGATTCCGGTCAGCCGCGCGTCGACGCCTCCGGCGCAGACGCCGGCCGCCGTCGCGGCGGCCAGAAGTTCACCGGAGGTACGGGAATCGCGGCCGACGAGCACGTACCGCCCCCCGGTGCCTTCCGGGTTCCGCTCGCGGACGAAGGCGGCGAACGCGGCGCCGTAGCGGGCAACCAGTTCGGGCGTGACAGTTCGACCGACGATGCCCCGGATGCCCGAGGCCGAGATGATGAGGGGCGCGTCCAAGAATATGACTCCAGTAAAGCGGATGATCGGGTCGGCGGCCGAACCACACCGCGGCCACCCTATCCGGCGAAGCTACCCGCCCGCGCGCGCTCAATCCAGATCGCCGATGCGCCGGACCACGTCCCGCACGGCGTCGGCGCTGACGCTGGCCGCCGCGAAGCCCGAAGCCCAGTGGACCCCACGGCCCGCCCGGGTGAGCGCGTCCTGCGAACCGTGTTTCAGACGCGGCACCAGCGACGCGAGGCTGTGCCCCGGCTTTATCCGGAGCAACAGGCGCACACGATCCGACGCGGCACGCACGGCGACCGGCTCGGCGTCGAGCCGGCGGGAGAGCGCGATGATCTGAGCCTCCACCAGCCACTGCAGGTCGACCGGCATGAGAGGCAGCCGGCCGAGCGTCCACCAGCCGAGATGCATATAGATGCGGTGGGCGGCGCGCTCCGGCGCGTGGTCCGGGGCGGGTTCCCGCGCGGGGTCCGGGGCGGCGTCGGGTATGCGCCCCGTCGGGG
>JBPCJZ010000058.1:0-3034 GCA_051004775.1 Gemmatimonadota bacterium | reverse complement strand
CGAGATCCGCGACGATCGCCGGGTCGTGCGCCGGGTGCGTCGGATCGTGGAGGTGCCAGGTCTGGTGGCCCGCGCAGTGCGGCTCCGTGAAGACCTGGACGAGGAGGTCCCAGCCTCCGCGTTCGAGTAGATCGCGGGTCCAGGCGACCTTCGTCGGTATCCCCGTTTCCATCCGTTCGAGGAAGCCGCGGTAGTCCTCGACGTTTTCGTAGCGCACGTCGCACGACGTCGTCTGTGGGTGACGGCCGTATCGCTCGACCAGCTCCTGCGCGAGCTCCGGCGGTGAGCTCTGGAAGCCAAAGAAGACGTCATGTCCACCCCAGTCGACGACCTCGATCCCGTTGATGTCCACGGTCGGCCGGCACAGCGGCACGTCGAGGGCCGCGATCCGCTTCCCCTGGCGGCTGAGCTGCGTCCACAGGTTGTCGCCCTGCACGAAGTCGGCATCCTCCGCCCGCGCGAGGTCGTAGGTCCCGGACAGCAACTGGATCTCGTAGTGCATGCCGTGGTTGGCGGGATTCCGCCCCGTGTACGTCGACGGCCACGTCGACCCGACGTAGAAACAGTCGAGCCCGTGAACGACACCGTTCAACGAGCGTTCGGACAGGGCGCGGAGATTCGGCAGTACGCCCTCACCCATCCATTGCCGAAGAAGTTCCGGGTTCATCGCGTCGAGGCCGATGGCGACGAGGCGCGCTGGAGGAGGGTTCAAAGCACGGACCGGGAATGAGGGCGCATGAGATGTCGTGTGAAAGGAAGGTAACGCCAGCCGCCCGTCGACCGCAGAGAAGCGAGGTGCCAGCGCCACGCCTTCTGCATGTCTCCCGCCCTTCGATCATACTCCGCCGCGCCGTGATACGCGTTGGCTATCCGGCGCCTGAGCGCACGCTTTACGTCATCGGGCAGGGGGAGCCGGAGAATGCGGCGAAGCGCCGCGGCCTGCCCGACTATGTAGCGGCGCGACCGGCTCTCGGCCTGGGGGCTTCCGATACGGTAGGCGACCGTGGGCTCGCCGAGCCACAGCATCTGGTAGGAAGTGGCGAAGCTGGCTGCGAGGTACGTGCATTCGAGGTACGACGGCATCCCCTCGAACAGCTCGACGGACACGCGATCGGAGCGGCAGAGCCACGACCCGGGCAGCAGCCAGTTGCGCTCGAGCAACGCGCGAATCGGATCGGAGTTGATGTCGGCGTCGGCCGGAATGTTGAGGATGTCCACGCCGTCTTCCCGGCGATAGCCGTTCGTCACGACGACATCGAGTTCCGGGTGTTTCTTGAGTTCGGAGACGCGCCGGGCGAGCGCGTCGGAAAGGAGTACGTCATCATCGTCGAGGGCGCCGAAGTAGGGGGTATTCACTGCCGCGCAGCCAATACGCAGAGCGGTGGGAAGATCGGCTTCGCCGAGCATGATCAGGCGGACCCGACGGTCGGCTCTCAGGCGCCGCTCGACATCGGGGCAGACCCGCGTTCCATTGAGGACCACGAGCGGGATCGCGCGCACGCCGGCCTGTTCGGCGACGCTGGTGATCGCGCCCTCCAGCAACTCGGCCCGCTCCTGCAGGCCGAGAGTGGCGATGATTACGGAGACCGCGGGGTGATCGGAAGCCATCAAGCTGCCAGGCGCCGACGAAGCGAGGACACGGCCACGAAATGCACGTAGACGGCAGAACGATGGGGGCCGAAGAGACGCTCGAGGCGGACGTTTGCATCGTCGGCGCGGGGCCGGCGGGCCTCATCCTCGCTTCGCAACTGATCGGGCATGGAGTAAATGTCGCCGTCCTGGAAAGCGGCGCAGGACAGCCCGACCGGGCAGTGCTGGCGCTCAATCAAGGTTCTGTAGTCGGCGATCCCTACGCCGGGCTCGCCGCGACTCGCCAGCGTCATCTCGGCGGAACGACGGCCATCTGGAATACGCCCGTTCAAGGTGAAGTCGGTGCAAAATATGTGCCCCTCGATCCGGTGGACTTTGAACAGCGGCCGGGATGGGAACTGAGCGGCTGGCCCTTCGCTTCCGACGAACTCGCCCCGTACTACACGAGGGCGCTGACCCTGTGTGGCCTGGACGCCTCTACAGGGGACGTGCCGCCAGCCGGCTCCGTAGACGGACGCGACTTCCCTCCGCTCGCGGATCCGCTCGTACGAGGAATTTACTGGTTCGGGACCCGGCATGCGCTGCTCGATGCCTCTCTCGCGGCAATCCGCGGCGACCCGGATAGCCGTATCTGCACGCACGCCACCGTGATGCGCCTTCACGCGGATTCGTCGCGGGGACGAGTCGTCGATGCCATCGTGGGCACTCCCGGCGGACCGAGGTGGCGACTCCGCGCCCGGCGCTTCGTACTCGCGGGCGGCGCGATCGAGAACGCCCGCCTGTTGCTCGTGTCCGACGACGGCGGAAGGGGTCTCGGCAACGAGTCCGACTGGGTCGGCCGTTGCTTCATGGAGCATCCCCGCGACACCTCGCTTCGGTTTCAGCCCCCGGGCCCCGAGTTCTACTCCCGGGCGGCATGTTTCGATGTCCACGAGGACCGGGGAGGAATTCCCGTGCTCGGCCGGATCGGCCTCACGGCCTCCGCGCTGCGATCGGGCGAGATCCTCAACGCCTCCGGTACGCTCTTTCCGGTCATCCGGAGCCCGCTGCAGACCGCGCGAGCGCAGCTGGGACGCGTGGCGGCGACCCGGGTCGGCCGATCCCTGATCCCGGCTGGGGGCCACGGCTGGTCTGCGTTTCCGTTCCCGCGACTCGGCTTCGACGGCATGCGCGTTCTCCTGAACGTGGAGCAGCGCCCCCACCCGGAGAACCGGATACGCCTGGCGGCGAATCTGGACGCCCTCGGCGTGCCCCGCGCGGAACTCCACTGGCGGTGGCGGCCCGAGGACCAGGTGCGTCTCGAACGGTTGCGGGCAGTGTTCGCAGCCGGCCTCGAGGCATCCGGCCTCGGCCGGGTGGCGATCGACGGCAACTCTCGGATCGACCCGAATGCGCATCACCATGCGGGAACGACGCGGATGCACAGCGATCCCGAGCAGGGGGT
>JBPCJZ010000057.1:0-8144 GCA_051004775.1 Gemmatimonadota bacterium | reverse complement strand
TCGAGGTCGACGAGATCGCGCTCGACCTTTCCTACGGCTTCGAGGCCGCCCTCAGTCTTCGGGGGCTGTGGATGGTCGCCCATCAGTACGCCCGTCTTGACCGGATGGAAGAGCTGGGCGTCAACGTCCGGGCGAACACGGAGGCCGGCCTCGCGACGAGCGTCGAAGCGCTCGCGAAGGCCGAGCAGGCGCGCGGACGGATCTGGGAAGACTTCCGCGCCCTGTTTCGGACGTACGATCACCTGCTGACCCCGTGCATGGCGGTCCCGCCCTTCCCCGTCGAGCAGAACTATCCGGAGACGATCGGCGGCCGGGAGATGGGCACGTACGTCGACTGGATCGCGCCGACCTTCGTGCTGAGCCTCGCCGGACTGCCGGTCGCATCAGTGCCGTGCGGTCTCGACTCCGGGGGGCTCCCGGTCGGAATGCAGATCGTCGGGCGGCCGCGCGACGAGGAATCCGTCCTGGCGCTGGCCGGGCGGGCGCATGACGCCTGGGGCGTCGGGCTGCCGGGCGAATGAAGGCCCCTCCGCCGGCCACGGGTTCGGAGGGTCGCGCCGTGCGCGTCATCAACATCACGAATCCGCACCAGCGCCGCCACTTCGACTTCTTCCATTCGATGAACCACCCGCACTGGAGCATCTGCGCGGACGTGGAGATCGGCCCCTGGCTCAGGATGGCGCGCGCCAAAGGATTCAAGATCACGCCCGCGATCGTCCACTTGCTGGCCCGCGCGGCCAACGACGTCCCGCAACTCCGCCGACGCATCCGAGACGACCGGATCGTAGAGCACGAGGTCGTCCACCCGACGTTCTCGGTGGCGACGGACGTGGCCGAGGCATTCAGCTTCTGCCACGTGCCCTACGGCTCCGACCTGGCCGACTTCGTCCAACGTGCCGTGCGGAACATGGAGGAGGTGCGTACCGACCCCGTATTCGAGGACGAGGAAGGGCGGGACGACTACCTGTTCATGTCTGCGCTGCCGTGGATTTCATTCACGTCGATTCAGCACGCGATGCACTACCATCCGCACGACAGCGTCCCGCGGATCAGTTGGGGGAAGTTTCGCGAGGCCGATGGACGCGTGACGATGCCGCTATCGCTCCAGTCGCATCACGCGCTGGTGGACGGCGTGCACGCCGGAGCGTTTTTCCAGGGGGTCGAGATGCTCGTCGCAGAGACGGCAGAGGCGGCAGAGAGGGCGCAGGCGGACGGAAAGACGGCACCGCGGTGAGCGACGAGCGCCCGGTCGGTCGCCGGGAGCGGACGCTGGACGCCGTCTTCGGGAGTCGGATGCGCGAGATCGGATCGACCGCGAAGCGCGAGCTGGCGTATTACCGCGCCGTGGCCCGGCACCCGGCTACGCCGCGCCTCGCGAAGATTCTGCTCGGCGCGGCGATCGGCTACCTGCTGTCGCCGATCGATCTAATCCCGGACGTCATCCCGGTCATCGGACATCTCGATGACGCGGTCATCGTGCCCGGCCTCATCCTGCTGGCCATTCGGCTGATCCCCGACGCGGTCCTGGAGGAATGCAGGAGGACGAGCGCGCCGGGGGATTCCCCGGCGGCTACTTGATCTCGAGCATCTCGACCTCGAACACCAGCGTCGAGTTCGGCGGGATCGTGCCGCGGTCCTGCGGGCCGTACCCGAGCTCGGCCGGGATGAACAGCTTGTACTTGCTTCCGACGGACATCAGCTGAAGGCCTTCCGCGAAGCCGGGGATGACACCACCGACGCTGAACGTCGCGGGCTCGCCGCGGTCGTACGAGCTGTCGAACACGGTCCCGTCGGTCAGCGTGCCGCGGTAGTGGACGACGATCTCGTCATCGGGAGCCGGCTTCGGTCCGTCGGCCGGCTCAAGCACCTCGTACTGCAGCCCCGATTCCGTGGTCGTCACCCCTGCGCGCTGGGCGTTGGTCTCGAGAAACGCGCCTCCCTCGGTCAGATTGGTTTCGGCCAGCTCGGACGTGGCTGCCATCTGCGCCTGCTGCAGCTCTGTCGAGAAGGACTGAAGGATTCCCTGCATCTCCTCCGGGGTCAGCGCGAGATCCGCCTCCGTGAGGGATTCGTTCAGACCCCGCATGAAAGCGTCGCGGTCGATGCGCTCGGCTACGGGAACCAGGTTCTGGCCGACGTTCACGCCGATGCTGTAGCTGGCCTTCGCGTCGTCCGTCTCGAGTGAGGCGTCGGCGCCGGCTGAGGATTGGGTGCTGCACGCGCCCAGCGAGAGCGACGAGCAGAGTACGAGAATCACGGCGGCCGGCCGGCCGGCCGGCGGATATGTGAAGCGCACGATGATGTCCTGTTTCGAGTCCCGGGTGAAAATGCGAGCCTTCATGTAACCCCGTCCGGCACTGGAAAGCCACCTTTCCGGGCCGTCACGGGCGGTCGACGGCGATCATGAGGATGCCGACCATGACCAGCGCGACGCCCGTCCAGCCTCGCCATCCGTAGCGCTCGCCCAGAAACAGCACCGCGAACAGCATGACGAATACGAGACTGAGCCGGTCGATCGATGCGACCTGCGCGGCGGCGCCGATCCGCAGGGCGGCGAAGTAGGCGAGCCACGACACGGCGCCCGAGAATCCGGCCAGCAGGATGAACGTCCATGCCCGGCCGCCGACGGAGGCCATCGTCGAGGGACGGAGGGCCCCCGAAGCCGAGCTCACGCCCACCAGCATGAACGTCATCACGACCGAGCGCAGTGTCGTCGCCAGGGTCGGATCGACGCCCGTCAGCCCGAGCTTTCCGAATATCGCGACCCCGGCCCCGCCGAGCGCCGCCACCAGTCCGAGTGATATCCAGCCCAATGAGCCCATGGGACGCTCCGGGTCGAAGTGAATGGATCGACTATGAACGGGGCGCGAAACGCCACACCGGGGACGCCAAACCGCCGGACTGCGCCTATATTGCCCGCCTCACACACGTTCCGGCGCCGGAACGGTGCTCCCACGGAGAGTTGGACGGTGCATGGCCACGGATATCCTGACGCGTAACATGGTCCGGCAGGCCGGCAACGGCACCCGGCCCATGCTGTTCGCCCATGGGTTTGGCTGCAACCAGGACATGTGGCGGTATGTCGCGCCGTCCTTCGAAGACGATTTCCGGACCATTCTGTTCGACTACGTCGGAGCGGGCGGTTCGAACCTGGAGTCCTACAGTCCCCGGCGTTACGCGGCTCTCGAGGGATACGCTCGCGACATTCTCGACGTGTGCGGGGCGCTCGAGCTGACCGACGTCACGCTCGTCGCGCACTCGGTCAGTTGCGTTATCGGCATCCTCGCGGCGCTAGAAGAGCCGGCGCTGTTCAGCCGCCTGGTTCTCATCTGCCCCTCGCCACGCTACTTGAACGACGCTCCGGACTACGTCGGCGGGTTCGAACCGGTCGACGTCGACGGGCTGCTGGACATGATGGACAAGAACTACATCGGGTGGGCAACGTTCCTGGCCCCGGTCGTCATGGGTCCCCAGCCCAGTTCGGTACCGGCCGAGGAACTGGAGGCGAGCTTCTGCTCGACCGACCCGACGATCGCGCGGCAGTTCGCCGAGGTCACGTTCCGCTCCGACAATCGCGATGACCTGGCCGGGGTGACCGTTCCGACGCTCATCCTCCAGTGCGCCGACGATGCCATCGCGCCCGCGAGCGTCGGCCAGTTCGTGCACGGCGAGATCCGGGGCAGCGTGCTCCACGAGATGACGGCCACCGGCCACTGCCCCCACATGAGCCACCCCGGCGAGACCATCGAGGCGATCCGGAGCTTTCTGCGGTCCACCGATGGCAGCTCACCGTCGAACGCTTCCTGATGCGGGACCTCCTCGAGCATGCCCCATGCGGATTTCTGCGCGTCGCCGACGACGGGACGATCCGGTACGCGAACCAGACGCTCGGGGGGATGCTCAAGACCGAGGCCGATGCGCTTGTCGGCCGGCACGTGGACCGCATTCTCACCCCGGGGGCGCGGATATTCTACCAGACGCACGTGTTTCCGATGCTCAGGGCACACTCGTCCGTCCACGAGATCTACCTGTCGCTCCTCGGCGACGACGGAGGCGACGTACCGGTGTTGCTCAACGCCACCCGGCGTCTCGAGGGCGACGAGGGGCTGTGTGACTGGGTCGCCGTGCCCATGCGCCGGCGCTACGAGTTCGAGGAGCAGTTGCAGGCGGCCCGCCGCGATGCGGAGAACGCCAACCAGGCGAAGTCCCGGCTTCTCTCGATCGTTTCCCACGACATCCGGACTCCGCTGAACGCGATGACGCTCGGGATCGATGCCCTCGGGTCGGAAGCCCTGGGCCCCATGACTCCGAACCAGCGCCGCGTCCTCGATCGTGTGACCCGGGCGGGCGAGAGCGCGGAGCGACTCGTCACCCAGCTCCTCACCTATTCCACGCTGCAATCTCACCCGCGTGAGCTGAGCCTCGAAGCCGTTTCTCTACAACCGCTGTTGGAGGAGGCCCGGGGCATGCTGGAGCCCAGAGCGGTCGACTCGGGGCTCCGCCTGGAAGTCCAGGCCTGTCCCGAGTTCACCGTCCTGGCGGACGGCGCCCGGCTGCTGCAGGTCCTGTTGAATCTCCTCACCAACGCAATCGACCACACGCCCGAGGGCGGGTCCGTTAGTCTGGCCTGCCAGGGCGGAGCCGGAGTCGCGGGATTCAACGTACGCGACACCGGCTGCGGTATCCCCGAAGACCGCCTCGAAGACGTCTTCGCGCCCTTCGTGCAGCTGTCTTCTCCGCGCGCCGCCGGGACGGGCGGGGTCGGACTGGGCCTCGCCATCAGCAGCGACTTCGTACGGGCCATGGGGGGAGAGCTCACCGTCGAGAGCCTCTCCGGGCGGGGCTCCACGTTCCGGGTCATGTTGCCCGTGCCCGCGCCGGCGGACGCCGCCTGATCGTAGCGGCGTGAGTCGGCACATCCGCCGGGCGCGGAGTTAGTGTTGTGGGTCCGAGCGTCCGACCCCGTGTCGGGCCGGACTCGGCATTGGAGGAGAACCGTGAAGACTGGCGCCTGCACCGTCGGCCTGTTGCTACTGATCGGCCCCGTGGATCTCGTCCGCGCGCAGCAAGCGGAGGCGCCGAGGACTCCGTTCGACTGTCCGATGCTCGTCGTGGGCGCCGGCGACGAAGCGGCGAAGCACCTCGACCCGCCTCCGTCGGTCGTGCCCCGCGAGCCGGCGAGACCGGCTCCATCGCCTGGGCAGAAGGCGCCCGAGAGCCCCGCCGGGACCAATAGAGCCGGCCCCATGCCGACACTTCGGACCCGGTGCTTCAATCCGCTCGCCGTGAAGTTCGAGCGTCCCGAGCACCCGCCGATTACTGTCCGGCTGCCGCCCGCGCTCGAGTTTCATCCAGTCTCCCCGGACAGCGGAGCGCTCCCCGAGAATGTCGAGGACCCGGATCCGTTCCGACTCGATGACTCGATGGGCCTCACGCCGCCCCGGCCCAAATGAACGGTGCCCGCCTGAGCTGGCCGCCGGCTCTCGCCGTGCTCGTCGTTTGTGCCGGCCTCGCGGGGTGCGACCCGGGCGAGGGGCTATTCGGCGTCATCGGTGGGGACGCACCCCCGCGCACTACCGTTGTCATAGATACGGATATGACGTTCGACGACGCCCTGGCGATCCTCTATCTGCTCCAGAACGAGGATGTCGATCTCGCCGCCATCACCGTGACCGGTACCGGCTTCGCCACCCTCGAAGCGGGGGTGGACAACGCGCTGCGGCTGTTGGCCCTCGTCGGGAACACCGACGTCGTCGTGGCCGCCGGGGCGATGAACTCCCGGAGCAGCGGCATGACGCAGGACGACATACCGGACACCCTCAGGATCCGGGCCGATGCCCTCCTCGGCGTGCCACTGCCCGAGGCCGAGAGGAGTGCGACTTCCGACCCCGTGGAGGTCGTCCTGCGAGGCGTGCTGGACGGCGCGAAGGGTGACGTGATCGTCCTCACTACCGGACCCATGACCAACCTGGCCAACGCCATCGAGATCGACCCGACGATCGCCGAACGCATCGCGAGGCTCGTCACGTTCGGTGGGGCGTTCCAGGTGCCGGGCAACGTCATTCCCGACGGGTCTACCGATACCCCGGTGGCGGAGTGGAACATGTACCTCGACCCCGTGGCCGCCGAGGAAGTGTTCTCGGCCGGCATCCCCACCGACCTGGTGCCGCTAGATGCCGCTCGGCGGGCCCCGCTCACGAGGGACTTCATCTCGCGGCTCGCGGCTCGCGGTGATTCGTCGGGGGCGTCCTTTGCCGCAGCCGGCCTGACGGTCCTCCTCGACGAAGGGGCGATCGACGCGGGCTACGACCTCTCCGACCCGCTCGCCGCCGCCCTCACGACGAACCCGGAGATCTCCAGCTACGAGGTGGTCCCGGTGCGGGTAGTGACCGTCGGCGACTCGATCGGACGAACCCTGGTCGACGTCACCGGCGACTCGCTCCGGGTCGCCGGGAGCGTGGCCACCCCCGCCCTGGAAGATCTCCTCCTCGACGGCCTGACCCCGGGCAACTGATCGGGGGTCTCCTCAGAAACGGCCGCTCCAGCCGACGCCCACGAGCACGTCGGGCGCCGTCCTGGTGAGGCCCGCGCCCACGTGCAGATCGAGTTGGGTCAGCGCCCCCGTGCTCACCGTGTATCCGTGGTGGAGGATGACCGAGGTGACGTCGCCCGTGGCTCCCGTGGCGGCCACCTCGAGGAACGAGCCGACGGTTTCCCCGAGGGCGCGAACCGCGACGATCGTCGCGCCGACTTCTGTCATCCCGACATCGGTGCGGCGGAGTACGGAGGCCTGCGTGCCGAGCGACCAGTCCGGACCCACACCGCGGCCCGTGGTCAGGAGGAGTTCCGGATCGACCCCGTCGCTTCCGAGCCCCTCCTCGGCGGTAGGAAGAGACGCGGTGAGAATCGCCCCCCACTCCCACGGTCCCGTGGATCCCAGTTCCGTCTTCAGCCCGATCGAGGCGTCGCCGAAGCCTGCCTGGCCGGCTGTGTCGACGTAGTCAGGCACGCCCAGGCGCAGCTCCCATCCTCGCGCGAAGCCGACGCGGGCAAGGAACTCCGGCCCCGAGAACGCGTGCCGGCCCTCCGATCGCTCCCACGTTCCGCCGCCTTCCAACTGCACGGCACCCGTCGGAACCGCCACGGGGCTCTCGGTGAAGTCTGGCCTGTCCGTGACCAGTTCGGGCGCCCGGACCGGAACGGATTCCTGCCCCGGCAGCGAACCCGTCCAACCCGGACACATCACGAGAGCCACGCCGGCCATTATCGCACGAGCATCGGGAAATGTCATCGTCGCAGCGCTCCCATCTTTATTCTAGACTAAACTTTCTGCTCTATCCTATGGGATCGAGAGGCGGCGAACCACGGGGCATGTCAGTTCGTCCGCGATCGACACAAGTCGTCGACACCCGGAGCGGCGGGATCTACGGGTTCAGTGTGCGGGATTGCCCTTCCCGCCGCCCGATTCGGTGGGTGACGGTCGCCGAGTCGCCCCGGTGCGCCGATTGCAATGTTCACGACCGACGAAGGACACGACCCCCGATAGCGCGCCTCAGCCCCAGGCGCGATAGGAAAGGACACGATGAGCAAGGCACTCGATGGAAAAAGAATCGCGTTTCTCGCGACGGATGGAGTGGAGCAGATCGAACTGACCCGGCCGTGGAAAGAGATCCGGGATGCGGGAGCGGAAGTCGTCCTGGTGTCGCCGCAGGCGGGCGAGATCCAGGGATTCAATCACCTGGACAAGGCGGACACGTTCCCGGTCGACCAGACGCTCGACGAGGTCGACCCGGCGGACTTCGACGGCCTGGTGCTGCCCGGCGGCGTCGCGAATCCGGATGCGCTCCGCCTGGACGAGCGTGCGGTCGCGTTCGTGCGCGCCTTCTTCGAGCAGTCGAAGCCGGTCGCGGCCATCTGCCACGCGCCATGGACGCTGATCGAGGCGGACGTCCTCGCCGGGCGGACGCTGACATCGTGGCCGAGCCTCAAGACGGACATCCGCAACGCCGGAGGTACCTGGGTCGACGAGGAAGTGCACGTGGACCAGGGGTTCGTCACGAGCCGGAAGCCCGACGACCTCGATGCGTTCTGCTCGAAAGCCGTCGAGGAGTTCGCCGAAGGCAAGCACGCCGGGCAGGTGGCGT
>JBPCJZ010000056.1:0-19716 GCA_051004775.1 Gemmatimonadota bacterium | reverse complement strand
CGATCTCCTGCGCCACGTCGAGCATCTGGTTCAGCGTCACGCCGAGGGATCCGGCCTCGCTGGCAAGCCGGCTGATCCGGTGCAGGGCCTCGAGCTGGGCCACCTGGCCGCGCAGGGCTTCCTGCGTGCGGAACGCGATGATCGCGAGGGCGGCCTGGGCGCCGAGCACCGTGAGCATCTTTTCATGCTCCTGGGTGAACGCGTTCTTCCGTTCCGATTCGACGTTGATCACTCCTGCCACCTGGCGCCCGACGATGAGGGGGACGGCCATGTTCGAGCGAGCCTCCGGCAGGCCGGCCTTGTAGCGCGGGTCGATCCGAACGTCGCCGACGAGGACGGAGCGGCGGTTCGCGACGGCCCACCCGCAGAGCCCTTCGCCCGCCGAAAGGGTAGAGCGCAGCAGTTCCTCACGCCGATCGCCGTACCCCCGCAGACGAGCCACGCGCAGGGTCTCGGTCTGCTCGTCGTAGAGCATCAGGGCCGCGTGTTCGAAACCGATGAGCCGCTCGGCCTGGTTGATCACCTCCTGGAGGAGTTCGTCCAGGCTGGGCCGGATTCCGATCGCCCGGGTGCTCTCGTACAGCGCCGACAGGGCGACCATCTCACCCCCCGGGACGGCGGTGAGGCGACCTCTCGGCTTATCGTTGTTCGGAAGTGACACCCTGGGCTACCTCGACTTCAACGGTTGACCGACGCCGACCACCGGAACGCGGAAACTCTCGCATTCCGCTTCGCGCCTCGCCGGCTCAAACGCCTTCACGAAGGCCGCAGGAGCGGGCCGCGACTCCCTATATACGACACGTCAAATATATACATAACTGGCGATTACACAAAACATCTCATGTGTCGCATGACGACAGGTCGACGACTTCTCTCTCTGTCTCGCGGCGGGAAACTGCACGATCCGGACCCACGGATACCACGGGACCACGGCTACGACGGAGCGGCTCTCCTCCGCCGGAAACCGCGCTAGAAGGCGCCTCCGCCTCCGCCCCCGAATCCGCCGCCCGAGAACCCGCCGCCCCCGCCGCCCGAGAAGCCGGAGCCGCCCGAACTGCGCGGCGCACTCTGCATAGCGGAAGCGGTGCTGGTCGCCATGCCGGACAGATCGCCGGTGAGGCTTCCGGCGTGAAACCGTGTTCCGGCGGGCCCGGCGTACCAGGAGGGCTGCTGGTCCCTGTAGATGTTCGCGAAGGCGGCCGCCCACCCTTCTTCGACTCCAAAGGCCATCGCGAAGGGCAGGTAGCGCTCGAACATTTCGGGCCCTGTGATCATGCGCTTGAACCGATCCGACTCGACGCGGTCCAGGAACTCCTCGAAGCCCAGCACCTGCTCCTGGGCCCGGGCGCCGGCCACGGTGCGCGCCGGCATCAGCGAGCCGAAGACGCCGACGATGATGCCGGAGAGGGCCGCGGCCACGACGGTCGTCACCGCCGACATCCCCGTGGTGCCCGCCAGGATGACCCCGGCCATGGCGCCGCCGAGGCCCACCAGGGCGGCCGCGACCATCCAGCCTCCCTGGACATGGTCGGGGCGTGAGCGATAAAAGCCGTTCGCGACGAGTGAATCCCAGAGCGAGTTCTTGATCGAAGGAAGGTCTTTGTAGAAACTGTTTTTCAGATCCGACGTGCTCGTCATATCTCCGAGGCGTCCGGAGAACAGCGCGTCGAGGAGCTTCGATTCGTGCGCCCGGAGCGTCGACCAGGCGTCGCGGCCGCGCACCAGCTCGAACGTGTAGTTCTGCGAGCCGACCGCGAACCCGAGGATCTTCGCCTGTTCTTCCTTGCGGATCTTGAGGAAACCGCGGACGGCGAGATCGACGATCATGGCGGTGACGTCACGCATGTCGGCGCGGTTGTCGATGAGCGCTCCGGCCTCGGATACCGTGACCCCGTCGGGCGGTTCGTAGCGGGGCGCCACGGAGAGGCGCTGCGGATCACGACCGAAGCGGGACCACAGGTTGAACATGAGGAAGAACACGAACGCCGGAACGAAGATCGGCCAGTTGCTGCGCAACCAGGCGCCGATCCGGTCGGTCCAGGTCGGGGGCGCGACGACGTAGGCTCCGTCGGCCAGGCCTCCCTCGCGCGTATCCCACGCCACCGTCACGGTGAGACCTTCCTTGATGCCAAGCCCGCCGCGCGTCCGCGTCTCGATGACCGTCTGCGTGATCTCCACATCCGCGTCGTTCGCGGTCGAGCCGTAGGCCCCCGTGAAGGCGCGCGCCCGTATTCCGGTCGCCTGCGGCGGCAGCACGACACGGGCGGACGCCTGGTCGATACGCACCGGCCACTCGTCCCCCGTGATGTTCCAGTAGAACTCCGTCCAGGCCTGATCGTCCTCCTCCAGCCAACGCAGACCGTTCTCGACCGTGTAGCGGATGACGACCGTCCGCGCGGCGTCGCGTGCCCCGGGAACCCAGATCTTCACCCGCCGGTAGTGCCGCTCGCGGCTCGTCTCGAACTCGAGCGCGTTCCCCGCGGCGTCGGTAGCTGAGATGTCGGTCAGTCGAAGCTTGTAGTTGAAGCCGAGGCCTCCGCGGTACTGGATCGGAATGTCCCGGAAGATGCCCTCGAACGAGCCTTCGAAGCGGGCGCGGATCCGTTCGGTCACCTGCACGCGGCCGGTGGACAGGACACGGACCTCCGCGTGAAAGGCTTCGATGTGCCAGGACCGTACGGCGGGCAGGGTTGCCTCGTCGGGCGCGGGGGCGGACCCCACCGTCCCCGCTGACCCCGTCGGCGCGGCGACCAGGGCCAGCCCGAGAAGGGCGAGAACTACGCGCATGCTCAGAACTCGACTTTGGGCGCCTCGCGCTCGGCCGGGTCGGTCAGCTCGAAGAATTCCTGTTTGTGGAACCGGAAGGCGTTGGCGACGAGGTTCGACGGGAACTGTTCGATCGCGGTGTTCAGGTCGCGGACCACGGCGTTGTAGTAGCGGCGCGCGTTCTGCACGTCCCGCTCGATCGCCTCGAGCGAACCCTGGAGCGACGTGAACCCCTCGACCGCCCGGAGCTGTGGATACGCCTCGGACAGCGCGAAGAGGGACTTCAGCGCGCCGGTCAGCATGTTCTCGGCTTTCGCCTGGTCGGCCGGACCCTGCGCGTTGATCGCCTGGTTGCGGGCTGCGATCACCGCTTCGAGCGTCTCCCGCTCGTGCGAGGCGTACCCCTTCACCGTTTCGACGAGATTGGGGATCAGGTCGTAGCGGCGCTTGAGCTGTACGTCGATGTCGGCCCAGGCGCTCTCCGCCTGGTTCTTCATCCGAACGAGCCGGTTGTAGACGAAGCCGACGCCGACGGCCACGACGATCAGTACGATGAGAAGAACGGTCACGGGGTTGCCTCCCGAAGAGAGTCGATGGGGAACCCCGTCAATAGACCCGGCAGGACGCATCCTGTAAAGCGCTCCGGGGAGCGTCCCGCGAGACGAAGGAAGCCCCCGCACGACCACGGCGGGCGGAGGCCCTCGCGCGCGTCAACTGCGGACGAACACCACCGAGCCGTCCGGCTTCCACTTCCCGGACCGGTCCGTCTAGGATCCCGTCGGCGCCTCGTCGATCCGATAGACCGCCTGCTCCGTCAACGCGTACAGGTTCCCGGCCGCGTCTTCGCCGAACGACGTGATGTTGCCGACGTTCGCCACGTCCCACTCCACTGATTCGGTTGCGGCCCCGCCGACCAGGCGGAACGAGCGGAGCCAGCCGAAGCAGTAGTCGGAATAGAAGTAGACGCCGCGCAGATCTTCGATCGGTCCGCGATAGACGTGGCCCCCCGTAATCGAGCAGCCGTCGTCATGTGTGTACTCGACCTGGGGGAGCGTGAAGTTGGCCGGCGTGCAGCCGGCGGCCGCGTAGCAGGTCGACCCCTCTACGACATTCCAGCCGAGGTTGGCGCCGCCGTCCACTGGGCTCACCACGGTGATCTCCTCCCGCTGGCTCTGCCCGACATCGGCGACGTAGAGATCGCCGGTGGCCGGATCGAACGCGAGCCGCCACGGATTGCGGAGTCCCCAGAGCCAGATCTCCGGCAGGAAGGGGGCGCTGTCGACGAACGGGTTGTCGGCCGGAATCGCGAAAGGTTCGGCCGTGTCCACGTCGACCCGAAGGATGGCCCCGAGGCGCGTCTCCCGATTCTGCCCGTTGCCCTGGGGATCCCCCGCGGCGCCGCCGTCGCCGGCCGCGATGTACAGCATCCCGTCGGGTCCGAAGAGGATGTGGCCGCCGTTGTGATTCCCGAAGGGCTGCGCGATCGAAAGGACGAGGCGCGCGGATCCCGGATCGGCTACGTCGGGATCGGCGCTGACCTGGTAGCGTTCGACGCGCGTGTCGCCCTCGGTGTCGGTGTAGTCGACGAAGAAGGACCCGTTCGTCGCGTAGTCGGGGTGGAAGGCCAGGCTGAGAAGGCCCTGCTCGCCGCTCACCGAGACGACGGCCTGCAGGTCCAGGAAGGGGGCTGGCAGGAGCGCGCCGTTCTCGAGAATGCGGACGAGCCCGCCCTTCTCGACGATGAAGATCCGCTCGTCGCCGGGCGGCGAGATGAGATGGACCGGACGCTGCAGGCCATCGAGCACCGGTGCGAGGACGAGGCCGCTTCCCGCGTCGGGGTCCGCCCCAGGGTCCGGTACGGGGTCCGCCCCAGGGTTCGGTCCGCCGCCCGGCGCGCCGGGTGCGTCGTTCGCGCACGAGGCGGAGACGCATAGAAGAGACACGCACATCAGCAGCCGTCCCAGGCGGCGTAGCGGCAACACGTTCATCCACACATCTCCCACTGCTGGTTAGCAATCCGACCGGTTCGTCGTGTCGACGGAGCGCGTCGTTGACCGTCGGTTCGATGACTCGCACGAACCTACACCGCAGAGCGCTCGACGCACCCCGACCGTCGAGTCTCCCGACCCCACAACTACGTGTCGAGGGGACAGGCGGATCGACGGAACGTTGCGAACTGTTAGATTCCGGAAATGAAATCTCCCGGACTTTCGATACTTCACGTGGACTCGGGCCGCGAGTATCGCGGTGGCCAGAATCAGCTCCGCCTCCTTCTCAGGGGGCTGGCCCGGCAGGCCCGCGTCCGACAGGCGCTGCTGACACGCCGCAATTCACGGATTGCCGCCGAAGCCGCCGGCCTGGGCCTCCCGATATTTCCCGTTCAGTGGCGCGGCGCGGTCGACGGCGACGCGGTGGCTTCGCTCGTGCGCCGCAACGGCAGCGACTGGGATCTCATCCACGCGCACGATGGCCACGCCGTGCAGTCGGTCCTCCTCGCGCGTGGGCTGGCCGGCGGACGGTCGCCTGTCGTAGCGGCGCGGAGAGTCGACTTCGCGCCGCGAAAGCCGAGTGTATGGCAACGCGCCGACCTCGTGATCGCCGTCTCGGCCCGCATTCGCGACGTCCTGGTCGAGAATGGAATCGATCGATCCCGCGTCGAAGTCGTCCACAGCGGCATCGAACCGTCGGAGCTCGAGCCCGCGGCCGGCGTGTTGCGCGCCGCCGCGGGCGCGTCTCCGGGGGAACTGCTCGTAGCGGCGGTCGGCGCGCTCGTGCCGCACAAGGACCACGCCACCTTCGTCCGCGCCGCCGCGCTCGTCGGCGCTCGCCACCCGTCCGTCCGTTTCGCGGTCTTCGGGGAGGGAAGTGAGCGCAAGCGGTTGACCCGGATGATCGAGGAACTGGGACTGGCCGACCGGTTCCGCCTGGTCGGCGAAGTGCCGGGGGCGGCCCGCTCGCTCGACGACATCGACGTGTTCGTGATGCCGTCACGCGAAGAAGGGCTCGGAACCGCCTGCATCGAAGCCATGCACGCGGGCCGGCCGGTGGTCGCCACGAGCGCCGGCGGCATCGGCGAGCTGGCCGTCGACGGGTCGTTCGACCCCGTCGAACCGGAGAACCCCGGGGCGCTGGCCGCCGAGATCGGCCGCCTCGTCGAGAGTACCGAAGCCCGTGTGGAGGCGGGTCGAACCGCGCTCGCGGGAGCGGGCAGGTTCACCGCCGACGCGATGGTCTCCGGAACTCTCCGCTGTTACCGCGCGCTCTCGCGGCGCCCCTGGGAAGCATCATGACCCGCTCCATCCTCCCGGCCCACACGACGGTCGCGTCCGACGACGCCGGCTCCCATCGCGGGGTCCTGTACCTGTTGCACGGCTTTCTCGGCGCCGGCAGGAATTGGGCGAGTTTTGCCCGACGCCTCGTCACGCGGCGGCCCGAATGGACCGCCGAACTGGTGGACCTTCGCCTCCACGGTGACTCGCGAGAGATCGAGGGTCCTCATTCGGTGGCGGCGGCCGCGGAGGATGTCGCCAGGCTGCATCGCTCGAACTCCGCGCCGGGAACGCCCTGTGCCGTGCTCGGCCACAGTTTCGGGGGGAAGGTGGCGCTCGAGCTCGCGACGCTCCTCGCACCCGACCTCCGGCAGGCGTGGGTCGTCGACAGCACGCCGGCGCCGAGCCGCGGAACGGGCAGCTCCGGATCGATGCTCGAGATGCTCGATGCCTCGCCGGCCGAGTTCGTGGATCGCGATGCCGCCGTCCGCCACGTGATGCGGAGCGGCTTCGACGAACCGACGGCGCGCTGGATGGCGACCAATCTCCGGCAGAACAGAAAGGCGTGGGCGTGGGATCTGGACCGTGCCGGTCTTCGCGAGCTGCACGACAGCTTCGCGGCCACGGACCTCTGGAATGTCGTGGACGACTCCAACGGCGAAGTGGATCTCCGATTCGTCCGCGCGTCGACAGGGTCGATCATGAGCGACGACTCAGCCACGCGCCTGAACGCCGCCGCCGAGGGTGGACGGTCCGTACGTCTCCACGTGCTCGAGGGAGGCCACTGGCTGCACATCGACAATCCGGCCGGCCTGCTGAACCTGGTCGCCGACGGACTGCCCGGGCTTTCGCGGAACGGCTGACGACGGTCAGGCTGCCAAACGGCCCAAAGATCCGGGGTCAGATGCGTTCTCTCCAACTGCCTTGCACGGCCGTGCGCGTCGAGCCTTCGACGCGGAACAGGCGGGACAGGCTCCGGCGGCCGACCGAGGGCCCGGTCGCCGGCGATGTCCCCTCGGACCGGAGGAGGACCACGAAAGAAGAATCGTTCAGGCGGACCAGGCGCTCGGCCACCAGGTCGCCTCTGCCGGGCGGGGCCAGAATCCCCTGGGCGCCGACCGCGGGGCCGCCTCCCGCGCCGTAGAATTCGAGGCCGGAATCCGCCGCGTGCAGGGCGGCGCCGGCCGCCATCGCGGCGCGCGCGGCGGCCCGTCCGAAGCTGGCGGACTGGAATCCCGCGACAGCCAGGAGTCCGATGGCCGCCAGGCCGACGACGATCGCGGGCAGCACGGATCCGGCGTGATTGGCACGAGCTGACTTGCGCATGGATAGGGAGATGTCAGTCGGTATCAACCGGGGCTCATCGCGATGATGCTCCGTCGTCCGAACGTCGTCCGCGTTTTCACATGGGCTCAAGTGTTTTGCCATGTGATCTCCCGCGGACATGTGCATCCGCCCCGTTACGACGCTCCTGGAGTATACGCCTAACCCATTGTACATCATGAAGGTGTGGAATCCGCCGTCGATCGCCCGAAACGCTGGCCGCCCGCTTGCCCTGTCCTCTGCCCATCCGACGTCCCGCTGGAGTCGGCATCAGAAACGGAAAGTCCAGACCGGCCGAACGAGGAGGGTGGGCATGCAGTACAGCGCAACCACGGAAGCATTGCTCCAGGCGATCAAGCACGACGTGAAGAGTCGCGTGGACGAAATCGTGGACGAAGCCGAGCAAGCTGCAATGACGCTCGAGTCCGAGGAGCACGTCGACCAGGTGCTGGAGCAGGCGCTGATGCTGGTCGAGGAAGCCCTGGCCGAGGCGGCCCACGCGATGGCCCGCGAAATCCACCGCGAGCGGGCCAGCTGACGAACCGACGAGCGGCGCATATTCGACTGCATCCGGGCCTTTGCCTACCTTGCGCGAATTCCAGCCGTGTCGAGAGGCGGGATGGATCGCGCCGCGTGGAGCAATTTTGCGGCTGGCCGCACCAATGTACGGCGACAAGCGATTAGACGGGATGGCAGTAGTCGTGCAAGTGATTGACAGCATGGTGGTTACGATGTGCGGCCAGGCCTATGGTCTGATGGCAGCCATTTTGCGCTGCACGGAGGACTCGCCGGCCGATCAAGGCGCCGGAGCCCGCCACGGGCCCGGACACAGCGAACTCGACGATCCGAGGCGTTACCGATGAAACAGCGTGGGAAAACGGCCAAGCGTTCGCGGCATCCCGGAGGATCCGGGGCCGACAAGGGCCAGGACTCCGGGTCCTGGCTCGATCGCATAAAGGAAGTCCCGGACGGTCAGTCCGCTGACGATCCGGAGAATCCCACCTTCTGGTCGACCCCTCAACAGAACGGCGGCGACGGGACGATCGAAGCCGACGTAGTGGACTCGATGGCCATCGAGAACGACATTGAGGCCGAAACGTCGATGGTCGACCGAGGCGACCCATCTGCATCGACGAGTGGACCGGACGTGAACCCAACGGCGGAGCCGATGGCTCCGCGAGAGCAGGATATGCGATCCAATCAGCCCGAGTTCCGAGACGAATCCGGACGCGGCTCCGCTTCCGTGGACGAGCAGCCCGTGCGCCCTCCCGCGATGAACCAGAAAGTCTGGAACGCGAACCCATCCAGGGATCTCGGCGATCTGGTCCACGGCATCCCGGAACAGACCCCCGGACCCGCGTTCGAGTCGAGCGTGGGCCTGTCGGTGGGCGGGCTGCGCGAGGCCGCGCTGGAGATGGCACGCCGCGACGCCGAGGCCGGGCTGCCCGCCCTCGACGCGCGTGGACGATCCGAATCGGAGCAGGAACTGCGCGAGCGCTGTCACTCGCTGTTCGAGGACTGGAGTGCCCGTGAGCGGGAACGGTTGAACAACGCGGTCGCGCAGCAGGAAGGCCGCGTGGCCCAGTCGGTCGGCGAAGTCTCACTCGAGATCGATCGATTCGAGCGCGTCACGTCGGAGCTGTTCCGGCTGAAGCGCCGACTCGACATCAATCGGTCGCAGGTGGAAGCCACGATCGAGGAGCAGTACACCAACGGGACGAACCCTGCGGGCTCCGCCCGGGATGAGGGCCAGGCGGCGCGCAAGAAAGACGCCGGTGAAGGCGGAACGCGCGCGTTCAAGTCTCACTGGTACGCGCTCGCGATCACGTTTCTCGGGGTGGTGGAGTTTCTCGCCAACGCGCCGGTATTCGGCGCGCTCCTGCCGCGCGATCCGCTGACGGAACAGCAGATCCGCTACGTGGCGGAGACGAGCGAAGGCTGGATGGCCGGCGGTCTGCGCGTCGCCTCCCAGTTCATCCTGCGGCCCGACGCCGCGATTCTCGCGGCGGGTGTCGTGACGTTCCTCTGTGTGCTCGCACACTTCTTCGGCCACTCGATGCGTTCGCTGCTCTTTCATCGGTCCGCCGAGCGGTCCGGCGACACGATCGGAAGCCGCTCGCCGATGGAGCACATCGTACCCATGGTGATCTCCGGCCTCGGTCTCGCCCTCGTACTCGGCGTGCTCTTCCAGGCGCGCGTCACGCTGGGCGAAGTAGCCACCGACCGCTTCGCACAGGACAGCTCGAAGGTTGAAGAGTTGCGACGCGACGCGAGCTGGCTGCGCGTGGACGGCAACCTCGTCGGCGCGAACGAACAGACGAACCTCGCCGACGACCTCGAGGCGCAGGCGAAGGAGCAGCGGGAGTACGCCGAATCGATGAGCGGCCTCAGCTTTCCGATCTTCCTCCTCAATACGACCCTGGTTCTCGTCGCGATCAGCGCCGCGTATTTCCACATGTGGGATCCGCGGAAGGACCGGTTCAACGAGCTGCCGTGGGAACGCCAGCGGCGTGAACTCGTCAACGACGGCGACTCCGTCCAGGAACGCCTGTCTTCCGGCATGGGTAGACTCGTGCAGTCGATCGGTGAGTACCGGGGCATGCTCGCGGAGCGACCCCTGAAGGAGGCTCCCGCGCTTGGCCATCAGCTCGAGGCGACGGTCGTCGCCTACCGGGCCGAGAATGGTAGACTGCGCGGCCTGGATCCCCGGGAGATCCCCGCGTTCCAGGAGCCGGTCGAACTCGGACTCGCCGTCGAGACCCGCCACGCCGCGGACATGCGTGTCCAGGCGCCGGACTACTACGGTGCCGAGCGGCAGCGGCTGGCCGAACGCTACGAGAGGATACGGACCAAGTTCACGGAGGAGGCGACATCCTGGTGAGCGGTTCACTGCGCTCGAGCGCCGTCGCGGCGCTCGCCGTCATCGCGGCGTGCGGCACCCCCGAAGTCTCTTCGGCTGGCGGCGAGGCCGGCACGGAGATGACGCGCACGTTTCCGGAGCTCGTGATCTTCGCGTACGATCGCTCGACCAGCATCTCCGGCAGCCAGCTCGAGATCGCGCGCCAGTTGACGAACGATAGGGTCCGCAAGCTGGACCACAACGACCGGATCGCCGCGCACCAGTTGCTGCAACTGTCGCTCGAAGAGCCGCCGCTGCGCTGGACGCAGACGGTTCCGCCGAGGGAGTTCCAGCAACAGGCGATGTCCCGTGACTCCGTCTCGAGGGCCCGGTTCCTGCGCGACGCGCAGGACTACCTCGTCGTGTTCACGGACTCGGCGTCTAGAGGCGAGATCAACGGCACCGATATCCTGTCGACGTTGCACGACGTGGCGGCCGACATTCGTGCCGCCGGCGATCGGACGGCCACGCTCTACATCTTCTCCGACATGTTGCAGTCCAACCGGACGATCGACATGGAGGGGCTTCGGAAGATGCCCCCCGCCGGCTGGATCCAGCGCCAGAAGCAGAGCGGGACCCTGCCGGACCTCGCCGGCCTGTGTGTCGTCGTCATAGGCGCCCGAGTGGACACGGACATCAGCCAGCGCGTGAAGAAGTTCTGGGACGAGTACTTCGAGGCGACCGGCGCCACCCTGATCGACCAGAACTACACGCTGCGTCCGGTCACTCTTCCGGAGCACCCCTGCGGCTGAACCAACTCCTCAGGCCGGCCGCGCACTCCGGCGGCTGAGGATCTCGACGGCATCGCCGACCCGGAGCAATCCGCGGCCCTGGTGGAGGGCGTTCTGTCCGAACATCACGCCGTCATCCCGGCGGCGGTACTTCGCCAGGGTCGCCAGCGGCTCCTTGCCGCGTACCCCTGTCGCCGGGTCGACCGTGGTCACCGTGCAGCGGGGACAGGGTTTCACGATCTTCAGGTCGCACTCGCCGATCCGGATCTCGACCCAGTCATCTTCATCGAACGGCTCGCAGCCGGCGACGAAGATGTTGGGCCGGAACCGTTCGATGCCGACGGGCGCATCGAGTCGCGCGTTGAGGTCCTCGAGGGAGCCCGCTCCGATGACGTGCAGCGGATATCCGTCGGTGAGCGCGGTGCGGTGTTCCGGATCCGCGTAGCGCGGATTCACCGGGCGCTCGACGTCGTCCGGCATGTAGGCGAGCCGCGCGGCGGAGCCCACGCGCTCGGTCAGCCAGGCGGCCGAACGTTCGTCCGCGAGAGGTAGCTCCACGGTGTCTCCCCATATCGTGATGGGGATGCGGGTCGTGTCCGAGCCGGGTGGCGTCACGTCGATCTCGCCGGCGAGCCCTGTTCCGGCGTTGTCCCGCCAGGATAGCAGGAGGCGGCCTTCGGCCATGAGTTCCGCAGACAGGTTCGCGAGCGTCGCCCGCTCGCGCTGGGTCACGGGTGCTCCCCCGTCGTCGACGATCATCCAGCGCCGGTCGCCCCGAACGCCGAAGCGATCGAGCTCGACCGAGTCGCACGCGACGCCCGCCGCCGACTTCAGCGGATAGCGATACAGGGCCGCGACGCGGAAATCCGCCACGTCAGAACGGCTTCGAATGGCCCAGCCACGCGGCGAACAGGACGAGGCCCGCCGCGGAGACCCACACGAGCTTCGCGAATCCGGGCTTGCGATAGGGAACCATGAACAGCCCGCCGATCAGCGTCCACACGACCAGCTTCGCCCACACCCAGCCGGGAAGGCCGCCCTGTACGACGCCGAGTCGCGCGAGCATGCCGAATCCCGCCACGAGGATCAGCAGCAAGCCGATGCCGTGGGACGCCGCGGCGATGCCGCGACCGCCGCTCGTCTCCTTCGTGCCGCCGCTCATCGCGTGCAGAGAGACGCCGCCGACGGCCAGGACGAGCAGGCCGATTCCGAAGATGTGCATGTACCAGTAGACGCTGTGCGGGATCATGCGCGGCCTGCCCGTTCGTTCATCACTGCTCCTCGGGTTCGTGTTCGAGCGAAACGGAGTTGATGCAATAGCGCAGTCCCGTAGGCTTCGGGCCGTCCGGGAAGACGTGGCCGAGGTGGGCGTCGCAGCGGGCGCAGGTGACCTCGGTGCGTGTCATTCCGTGGCTCCCGTCTACATGCTCGGCGATCGCCTCATCGGAAACCGGCTGGAAGAAACTCGGCCAGCCGGACCCGGAGTCGAACTTCGTCTCGGACCGGAACAGCTCGGCGCCGCAGCCGGCGCAGCGGTACAGTCCCGGCCGGCTCACTCCGCACAGAGCGCCGCTGAACGGCGCCTCCGTGCCTTTCTCGCGCATCACCCGATACTGCTCCGGGCTCAGTTCCGCGCGCCACTCCTCGTCCGTCTTGTTCTTGGAGTCCTGCACTCCGGCCTCGTTGTTCGACATGATTCTCTCCATCTCCACATGAGCGATGCTGGCGGGGAAAACGTACCTTGTCAGGCCAACAAACGACACACGCGGAGGAAGGGTTCCGCCGCGTTTCCAGCCACCCCGGGGGATGTGATGACCGACGCTTTCTATGTGGCGCGCGGCGAAGTCGTGCGGGAAGAGGGGCTCCATCGGCGGGCGAGCATCGCCGCCGACACTCACTTCGACATGGGGGTGCACGGGCCGATCAAGGAGCACTACGGCCTCGATGCGCCGGATCTGCCGCTTCCCGTCGACTACATCGCGGCGGCTACCGCCGGCTGAATGCTTGGAACTCTCAACGGCGTGCTGGAAGCACGCGGGCTGAAGTTTCCTCCGGGCGCGCTGCGCGCGGAAGTTGAAGGCATCAACGAGATCCGGGATCGTCTGCCGGTCCTGACGCGGATCGAGATCCACTACCATCTGTCGATCCCCGCGGGCAGCCGCGAGACGGTGGAACGGGCGCTCGAGCGCCATCAGGACAAATGTCCGACGGCCGCGACGCTGGCCGGCGCCGTGGAGGTGTATTGGACGGCAGACATCGAGGAGGAGGAGGCCGGCCGGGAGCCCTGATGAAGAGCTGTGGCGGGCTCCTAAGGCACCGGCGGGTCGACGCGAACCGGTTCCTCGGCCGCGCGGCTCAGGGCGACGAAGCGCGCGCCCATGAAGAGAAGCACGAGCGAGAAGATGATGCGAAGGGTCTGACCGGGGAGGGCCAGCGCGCCGGCCCCGCCCGCCCACGAGCCGACGAACGAGCCGGCCAGGATCGGGGGAAGCGCGCGGGCGCGGACGTGGCCGAGCCGCGCGTGCTGGATGGCGCCGGCGCTGCTCGAGGGGAGAATGACGGCCAGCGACGTTCCTTGCGCCAGCTGCTGGGCAAAGCCCGTGACGAGCACGAGACTCGGCACGAGCACCGTCCCGCCTCCCACACCCAGCAGGCCGGAGATCGCTCCGCTGATCGCCCCGATCACGAGCATCACGGGAAGTCCGCCGCCGACGGCGCCGACGCCCAGGAGATCGCGAAACGGCAGGATCAGGGCGGCGGCGATCACGAAGAAGCCGAAGAACTGACGCAGTCGGGCGGCGGCAAACCGTGGCGACAGGCGCGCGGCAAGGACGGTGGCGGGAAGCGCGACGAGCGTGATCTGCAGGGCCGCGTGGACGTCGATCGAAGCGCCTTTCCCGTAGACGAGCACGCCGACGAGCGCGGTGAAGGCGACGCCCACGATGCCGGTCCCGTGGGCCGAGTGCTGATCGAATCGCGCCCAGGCCGTGAGCATCGGGATCAGCACGATGCCCCCGCCGACGCCGAGAAGCCCACCGATGAGGCCCGCGATCAGGCCGCAGGCCAGCAGGATGAACCAGCCGGCCGGGGCGGGATCGCCGGACGTGTCCAGTGGCGTCAGAGCTTGATGTTGAGGAGTTCGATTTCGTAGACGAGCGTGGCGCTCGGAGGGATCGTCGGCGGCTGACCGCGGGAGCCGTACCCGAGCGACGGGGGGACTACGAGTCGACGCACGCCGCCGATCCGCATGCCGGTGACTCCCTCCTCGATGCCCCGTGGCGCCTGGCGGCGTCCGAGCTGGAAAGAGTACGGAGCCCCATCGCGACTCGTGCCGAATTCCTCGCCGGTCGTCAGCCATCCCGTGTAGTGCGTGTCGAGCACGTGCCCGTCGCGCGCCGCGAGCCCGCCGCCCGGATCGAGGTCTTCGTAGTACAGGCCCGACTCCGTTCGGGTCATCCGCGCCAGGTCGATATCGAGATCCTCGGCGAACACGGTGTCCATCGGGACTTCACCATCGGACGCACCGGTGGTCACAGCCGTACCGGCGTCCGCCGTTCCCTCGCCCGTCTCGCCCGAGCAGCCGAACCCGACCAGGGCGACCGTGAGCATCCATGCCCCGGTTCGCAAAAATTTCACAGGGTGACCGTTCATTCGTCTCCGCCTTCCGCCGGTCGCGCGCCCAACTGCGTGTCGAGCATCAGCAGTGCCGAGCCTTCCTCGCCGAACAGTTTCATCCGCTCGACGATCTCGTCGATACTCGCCTCTTCCTCGACCTGCTCCGTGACGAACCACTGGAGCAGGACCTGTGCCGGGTAGTCCTTCTCTTCGAGGGCGGTGGCGTACAGCTCGTTGATCCGAGCGGTCACGAACCGCTCGTGCTCGAGCGATTTCTCCATGATCTCCAGCGGCGAGCCGAAGGACGAAGGCGGGCCTTCGATCTCCTGCAGCTCGACGCGCGCACCTCGCTCGAGGAGGAAGTTGAAGAAGCGCATCGCGTGATCGACCTCTTCCTCGGCCTGGGCGCGTAGCCAGTGGGCGAAGCCCGTGAGGTTGCGGTCCGCGCAGTCGGCCGACATCGCGAGGTACATGTAGGCGGAAAAGAACTCGACGTTGATCTGCTGGTTGATCTGGCTGGTGAGGCCTTCGCTGATCATGGACCTTCCGTGGTAGACGGTGCGCGACCACTGTAACCGCGATCGAATCAGGCTCGTTTCGGGTCGCCGCACAAGCTGGGGTTTGTGACACGACGCGGCAACCGCTGCAACCGACCGGCCGACTCGGGAGCAGGGGCGGACGACGCCACGGGCTGCGGGGCTCTGGCCCCGCTTCGCGAAGCACGACAGAATGGATTCATGGACTTCATCCCGCCGATCCAGGTAAAGGTGAGCGGACTCCGCAGCGTCGAGGACGCGCGCCAGGCGGTCTCTTTCGGGGTAGCGGCGATCGGTCTCTCGGCGGACCTGCCCGGGGAACAGCCGCTAGCCCTCGACGAAATCGCCGTGATCGCGGACGCGGTCGGACCGGACATCGGGACGTTCCTCCTCACGGCCGGCCGCGATCCCGAGGCGCTCGCCGCGCTGGCACTCCGCACGCGCGTCAACACGCTGCAGATCTGGGAGCCGCTGCCGGCGGAGGCGTACGACGAACTCCGATCCGCGGCGCCGGGGCTGGCCATCGCGCAGTCGATCCACGTGACGGAGGACGCCGCGGTCGACCGTGCGATCGCCATGTCGGGCCTGGCCGACGCGCTCGTGCTCGATTCGGTGGATCCGTACAGCATCGAACCGGCGCCCGGATCGGCGCCCGACTGGCAGGTCTGCCGCCGCATCGTGGACTCCGTTCAGATGCCGGTCATCCTCTCCGGCGGCCTCTCGACGCGGAACATCGCCGACGCGATACGCGCGGTGCGACCCTTCGGCGTAGACATCCGTCCCGTCGACGCCGGGACGCTCGATGTCCATCAACTGGCGAGTCTGCTCGAAGTGCTCGGCCGGTTGCAGCCCTGAGCGCCATCGGGGCCGGCCGGGCGTGCATCCTGCTAAATCCCGAGGCCGGAGGAGGCCGGAGGCGGTCGATCGTCCGGATAGCCGTGGAGCGTTTACCGGGCGCAGTGCTGCGGACGGTCGCGGATCCGCGCGGCCTGACCGCCGCCTCGACAGCCGCCGCGCGAGAGGGCTTCGACCTCGTCGTGGCCGCGGGCGGCGACGGTACCGTGGGAGCCGTGGCCGGCGGCCTGATCGAAGCCGGGACGAGCGCACGGCTCGGGATCCTGCCGATCGGCACCGGCAACGACTTTGCGCGCGACCTCGGGCTCACCCGGACGGCGGCCTCCGCGTCGAACGCCTTGTTCGCCGGCCGCACACGACGAATCGACGCCATCCGTTGCGCGAGAGCCGACGCAACCGGCTTCACCTGGGCCCTCAACGCGGCGGTGGCGGGGCTCGGGGGCAGGATCTCCGAGCGCCTGAGCGGTTCGATGCGTCACCGCTGGGGACGCCTGGCCTACCTTCGCGCCGGTCTCGGCGAACTCGCCCGCGCGCGTCCCCGCGCGATGTCGCTTCGGGTCGATGACCGGCGCTTCGATCTCGAAGCCTTAATGGTCGTGGTCGCGGGTGGCAGGTTTGCTGGTGGCGGCCTCCCGTTCGCGCCCACGGCGGACCCGTCCGACGGACGGCTCGACGTCGTCGTCCTCCTCGATACGCCGCGGGCCATGCTGGCCCCGACGGTGGTGAAATTGCTCCGTGGCGTCCACACCGATGCAGACAATGTCCTGTCCGTCGCGGGTACGAGCGTCGGGATCGAGGCGGGCGACGACGTGTGGCTCAACCTGGACGGCGAGACCTGGGGCTCGGGTCCGGCCGAGTTCGACGTGGTCCCGGGTGTGCTGGATGTTTTGATCCCGTAGCAGGTCGCTGAGTACGGTGGCGGGCCGGGCTCACGACCCCCTCACGCCGGAACTCCCTTCGGCGGCGGGCAACGGTGCCCTCGCCGCCGGCGTCGAAGTAGTGAGACCCGAAGAAGCTCGAAGGGCTTAGCGGGTGTGAACATTCGACGTCGATCGGACGAGAGGGTCCGGCGGCACATGGGAGGACGAAATGCGAAGGTTCGTGTTGCGGGGCGTGATCCCCGCACTTGGTGTGATCGGAATCGCCGTCGTGGTGCATGAGCTTCGGGCGCAGGACAGCCGGGTCCTGACGCGCGAGGCCCCGGCGGCCTTTTCATTCAGCTTCGGACAGTCGGGTAGCTATCTCGGCGTCTACATTCGCGAAGTGACGGCCGCGGACGCGGAGCGCCTGAAGCTGGGCGAGGAACGGGGCGCCCTCGTGAGCGACGTTCCCGAAGACGGCCCCGCCGCGGATGCCGGCATCGCGATCGACGACGTGATCGTGTCGTGGAACGGCAGCCGCGTCGAGAGCGCCGCGCAGCTCCGCCGCGTCGTCGGCGAGACGCCCGCCGGCCGGAGCGCACGGGTTGGGTACATCCGGGACGGTGGAGAGCGTACCGCCGAGGTCGAACTCGCCGACAATTCCCCGCAAGCGCGTTGGATGCCGCGGATCGACGGCGAGGCCCTCGGCCGATTGGAAGAGTCCCTCGGCGCGACGCGGCTCCACCTGGACGATCTGCGCAGCGGTGACGGGCTGACGTTCGCGCGGACCTTCATGAGCGGTGGACGGCTCGGCGTGGCGACCCAGAGCCTGGGAGATCAACTGGCCGACTACTTCGGTGCCTCCGACGGGGGAGCACTCGTAAGTTCTGTGAGCGAGGACTCTCCCGCGTCGCGCGCCGGTCTCAAGGCGGGCGACGTGATCGTCGCGGTCGATGGCGAGCGCGTGGAGGATCCCGGCGAGCTCTCCAGAGAGATTTCCCGTGCTGACGAAGGACAGGTGGAAATCCGAATCGTGCGCGACAAGAAGGAACGGACCCTCACGGCGACGCTTCCGGAAGCGGACGCTCGCGACGCGGGACTCTCGGGCAACACCTACTTCTTCGGTCCAGGCGCACCCCGCGCCGCGCCGCGCGGCGGCACCGTCGTCGCGCCGCTCGCACCCCGGCCGGCTACGCCGCGTGGCTCTCGAGGCTCGGCGGTACGGACCTGACCGGGCCCTGCCGACCCGGACATCGCGGCACGAACGGACGGCGCTCTTCACGGGCGCCGTTCTTCGTTAGCTTCTTCCCATGAAACAGACGGCGGGCGCACCCGATCCGCGCACGATCATCACCCCCGACGCGTTTACGGTCGCGCCCGAACTTCTCGGGATGCCGCTCGCCCACCCGTGGCGGCGGGCCGCCGCGATGCTCGTCGACCTCGTGCTGGTCGCGATCCTCGCCAACGCGCAGGCTGTCTTCTTCGCCTTCGCCGTCGGGCTGTTCGTGTTCCGTCTCGCGACGCGTCGACGCAAGACGACCACCGAGCCCTCTACCGCGCGGCGCGCCGCACGGGTCGGCTTCGGCTGTCTGGGAGCCTTCACGCTCGTGATCGCTTCGCTCGCGATCTGGTTCACCGTGACGGCCGATCCCGACACGGAGCTCGGACGCGTCGGCGGCGGCGAGGGGCGGGACATCCCGATCACCGTCGGCGCGATTCGGGACCTGGTGACGGCGGCGAGTGTAGCGGATTCGGCGGAGGCCGCGGCTGCGGCCGACCGGCTCGTCGAGCGCCTGGGGGAGGAGGACTTCGAGCCGGAAGAATTGCGCGGCCTTCTCGATGACATGGGAGAGGATCTCGATTCCGCCACCGCTGCGCTCGTCGATCAGGCGCTCGAGCGCGCCGACGCCTCGCCGGGCGCCGACTCCGCCACGGCCGTCGATCCCGACACGCTGTCGGTCGACTCGCTGCTGGCCCGCTACACGCTCGCGCGGTCCGCCGCGACAGCGTGGCCATGGCCCTATACGGCCCGCCGCTGGGCGAAGCGCTCGCGAGCGGCCTGGTGGCAGAGCGGGACGAGGCGATCGATCGCCTGGAGAGCCGCCGTGAATCGTTGCGACAGGAACTCGACAGGACGGAAGCCACGCTCGAGGAGGAGCGGCAACGCGGCATCATCGCCACGGTCATCGCGCTTCTCGATGACGTGGGGCTCGGTCTCGGCTGGTCGGGCCTCTATTTCACCTTCTTCATCGGCTGGTGGCGGGGCCTGACGCCGGGCAAGCGGCTGCTCGGGATCCGGGTCGTTCGGCTCGACGGGCGTCCGATCAGCTACTGGCTCGCATTCGAGCGGTTCGGCGGCTACGCCGCCTCGCTGTTCACCGGCCTGGAAGGCTTCGCCCGGATGATCTGGGATCGCAATCGACAGGCGTTGGAGGACAAGCTGGCCGAGACCGTGGTGATCCTGGACACGGCGGACTCCCGGCGGCGGGTCGCGGAACTGCACGCGCGAGGTACGGCCGGCGGATCGGGCGCCCGCCGGCCGCTGGTGTCGCGTCTCGGGCTCAAGAACGACGGAGGCTGATGCCGCCGCTACCCGTGTCGACCTCGATGCGGGCGCTGCCCCCGTTGCCGATGCGGCCTTCGATCTCGTCGTCGTCCTTGCGGGTGATCGTAATAGGCAGATCGGTGTGGAGTCGCCCGGAACTCGTGTCGAAGTGGACGGATCCGGCGTAATCTGCGGGGATCGAGATCGTTACGTTGCCCGACCCGGTGTCCACCTCCACCGAGGCGCTTCCGGCGACGGTTTCAATGGTGACGTCCCCCGATCCCGTGTCCACTCCGATACGGCCCGTCCGCGCGCCC
>JBPCJZ010000055.1:0-12488 GCA_051004775.1 Gemmatimonadota bacterium | reverse complement strand
GCCGATAGGTGAAGCCGGCCCCGGGTACCGCGCCTGCGTAGTAGGTCTGGGCCTCGGCCAGATACCCTTCCTGCACGGTTACCAGGTTGCGGAGGTCGCTCTTCATCGTCGCCAGATAGGATTTCTCCTTGGTGACGGCGAACTTCGGAATCGCGAAGGCGGAAAGGATTCCGATGATCACGACCACGATGAGCAGCTCGATCAGCGTAAAGCCTCTCGTGTCGCGAAGCATGAATCCTCCATGCGTGTTGAGTTGTTGGCCGTCTATCGGCAATCCGTCTCACTCGTGGAGGCCCAGCCTCCCGTGCTCCGGAACTGGGCAACCCCCGTGCCTCGGCCCACCCCAATATGTAATTGCTTATGTCGATTACGGTTATGGGTTCCATCCCCAATTCGTGGCATCCCCCTGCGGGGCCACCACGTTGCAGGGTGCAACATGTAGGGGCGCTAATGCAATGCACCGGCGGCTACCCGTCCAGATCGTAGCGCTTGATTTTCCGGTACAGCGTGCTGGGATCGATGCCCAGCACCTCCGCGGCCCTGGTCTTGTTCCCTCCTTCCGCCCGCAATACGTGCTCGATGTATGCCCGTTCGATGACGTCCATGGGCGGGTTCGGCGTCGCCCGGTCCTGCACCAGCGGCTCGGGCGGCGTCTCCGTAAGGCGCTCAGGCAGGGCGTCCGCCTTGATTCCGTTCCCGGGCGTGAGCACTACGGCCCTCTCGATCACGTTCTCGAGCTCACGCACGTTTCCCGGCCAGTGATACTCCTGAAGTATCGCTTGTGTCCGCGGCGACAGCTTCTTCGGCTCCTCGCCCGCCTGGGCCGCCTGCCGTTTCAGGAAATGTTCCGCCAGCAAGGGGATGTCCTCGCTCCGTTCCCGAAGATTCGGCAGGACCATCGAGATCACGTTGAGTCGATAGTACAGATCGCGGCGAAAGCGCCCCTCCTCGATCTCCCGCTCCAGGTCACAATTCGTCGCGGCTATCAGCCGCACGTCAACGGCGATCGGATCGGTCGATCCGACCGGGATGACTTCGCGCTGCTGCAGCACGCGCAGCAGCTTCACCTGCGTCGATGGCGACAGTTCGCCCACCTCGTCCATGAAGAAGGTTCCGCCCGACGCCGCGACGAACAGGCCTTCCTTGTCCCTCACGGCGCCCGTGAAGCTGCCCTTCACGTGCCCGAACAGCTCCGATTCGAGGAGACCCTCGGGCAGGGCGCCGCAGTTGAGGGACAGGAACCGACGCGTGGAGCGCGACGACAGGTCGTGGATGTAATGGGCAAACACTTCCTTACCGGTACCGGATTCGCCGCTGAGCAGGATCGTCGATTCCGAATCGGCCACGCTTTCGGCGAGCTTGAGCGAGGCCTCGAACGGCGGGCTCACACCGATCGGCCGCCCCGTCTTGAGGGCCGTCTGCTTCTTTAGCTCCCGCTTCAGGCCGGCGTTCTCCTGCTTGAGGCGACCCCAGTCGAGGGAGCGCCGGAGCACTGCCAGGAGTTCGTCGTTCTGAAAAGGCTTCTGGACGTAGTGCGTAGCGCCGAGGTTCACGGCCTGAATCGCGGACTGCAGCGAGGCCTGCGCCGTCATCAGCACGACCGGAATCTCTGGCGTCGTGCGGCGGATCTCCTGCAGGACCTCGATACCCGACGTCTTTGGCATTCGTACGTCGCTGAGGACGATGTCCGGCATGATCTCCTTGAACCGCTCGATGCCGTCGGCACCGGTGAGCTCGGAGACGACGTCGAATCCTTCGTCCTTCAGAAGAACGGTGAGCGATTCGACGAGTCCGAGCTCGTCGTCGATCAGGAGCAATACAGGTCTGTCTCGCATTAGAATCCTCGGTTCGGATTAGAAGCCGGTTGAAGGTCAGGCGGCTCCGCCGGTAGCGTGCCAGTCATCGTCCGGGTGGCGCCGTTCGTCGTCGTCTCGTACGTCTCTCGCCCGTTCGCCGCGGCGCGGCAGGACGATCGTAAAAGTCGCGCCCTCACCGAGCGTCGAGGTCGCCATCAGCGCGCCCCCGTGCGCCTGGACGGCCCGATGAGCGATCGACAGGCCGAGGCCGCTGCCCCCCTGTCGTCGGGTGAAGAACGGGTCGAAGATTCTCGGAAGGTCGTCGGGGCTGATTCCAGGCCCATCGTCCATCACACGGATGCGCACGGGCAGGCCGAGCGACACCTCCGTCGGGATGAGGTCGGGGCGCAGCGCGTCGGCCACGAGGCGGACGCGGACTTTCCTGGTCTGGTCGCCCATCTGCACGGCGTTGAGCACCAGGTTGAGCAGCGTCCGGTGCAGCAGTTCCGGATCTCCCCAGAGTCCCGCCATGTCGCCGTACATCTTCCGCTCGAACTCCGCCCGGCCCGACGCGGCCGGATGCTGCTGCACGGTTTCGACCACTTCGCGGGTCAGGCGATCGACGTCGATCAGGCGCCGTTCGGCGACATCGACGCGGGCAAAGTCACTGAATTCGCCGAGGACACGGCTGAGCCGGTCGCTCTCCCGCGTGATCAGGCGGCCGAGCACCTGGTCGCCCTCGCTGGCGTAGGCGCGGCTCGAGAGCTGTTCGACGGCGCTCCGCACGGAGGCGAGCGGGTTCCGCAGCTCGTGGGCGAGTGAAGCCGACAGTTCCGCTACCGCTTCGAGTCGCCCGGTGCGCAGCCGCAGGTCTTCGAGTTGACGCACGGGCCGGAGATCCTGCAGGAGCACGACGTACGAGGTTCCGCTTCCCGTTCCCTGCAGCGAGGAAGTGCTCACCGTCACGGGCAGCGGCTCGCGCAATGCCAGCGAGTCCGTCGGATCCGCATCCACCTCGAACTGGTAGCCGGCCAGGGGCGGCAGGATCTCGACCTCCCGGTTCCGCACCCGCCGGCCCGTCGCGAGCGTCTCGGCCAGCGCGGCGGAGAGGCCCGGCGCGCGCGCGTCGATGAGTTCACGGAAGTCGCGACCCAGCCACGGGTCTATGTCGATCTGCAGGAGGTCGGCGGCCGCCAGGTTCATGTAGACAAGCAGCCAGTCGGCGTCGACCGTGAGTACCCCGGACGGGATGATGCGCAGCACGTCCGCCGTGTCGAGCTGCAGCCGCCTCAGCTCCCCTTCGACGCTGCGCAGGCGCAGCCGGACCTGTCGGAGCCGGGCGCCGAGCAGGCTCGCGAGGACCGCGATCATCGTGAAGATGATGACCTGCAGCAGGATACCCCAAACGCTCACCTGCCCGGGAAACGCCAGCAGCGAGGAAAGCAGGTAGATCAGCCCGCTGGAGAGCGCGACCAGCACGGCCGAGGGGAGCGGCAGGATCAGCGCGTAGGCCGCGGCGAGCGGGATGAACAGGAAAGTGAACGGGCTGTTGCTTCCGCTCGTGAGGAGTACGATCCCGTTCACGAGCATGACGTCGAGCATCGCCTGCGCGTAGATGAAGACGAGCCCGAGCTTCCTGTTCCCCCGGCGATGGCTGTACCAGTAGGCGAGCGGCGTCAGCAGCGTCGCGGCGGACAGGCCGAGCGTCGCGACCCGATACTCGTCGCTGAACAGGCCCGGCGCCTGGGGGGCGCCGAGGTCGGAGATCAGGAGCTGGGAGCCGAACACCCCGATCGAAAGCAGGAGCCGAACGGCGTACATCCAGTACAGGACCTGGATCGGCTCGAGCGCGGCGGCGAGGCGGCGCTCGGTGTTCGCGGATCGGAGCAAAGGGGTGCGTTCTCCCGGGGATTCGTAGTCTCGGACACGCATTTCGCAAGTGCGACTGGGACTATGTTAGGGTGGGGCTTGCATCATGCAAGGGGTAGCCGGAGGGACCCGCGGGTGCGCGAACTGCGTCAGCGCCAGTCGGGCGCCTCGTCGAACACCGAGATCTGCGTGAAGCGCCCCCCGCGCACCGTAGCGGTCAGCGAACCGGTCGCATCACCGTCCGGCCCGTCGAGCGGGCGCCGAATGAGCGGGGCCGATACCGCTGCCGCGTCCTCGTCGGGCGCGGCAACCGGCCATAGACCGAGGGCACGCGCGGCTCCCGCGAGCGCCGGGTAGCCGTCGCGAAACGTCGCCGTCCACGACGACACCCGCGGCGAACCTCCGGCGAGCGTCGCGCAGCGCACCCGCAGAGAAACGTCAGCTGCCGTGTGGATGAGCCAGAGGTCCGCACCGATCCGCCGCCGCGTGGTTGGCGGACCGAGGCGCGCCACGAGACCCGATTCATCGAGCCCGATCAGGGCACTGCAGTCCAGATCCGGCGATTCGGTCGTCACAGCGCGGTGTCATCGCGACGCAGGGCCCGCTGCAGGCGAGCCCCCAGGTCACCCGTGGAGCGGGCGTCGAGCAGGCCTCCTACGATTCCACCGACGAGCGGCATGCTCCGGCCGCTTCGGCCAGCCAGACGCGGCGCCTGTTCGGCGAAGAAGCGGAATCCGCGTTCGCTGAGCTTGGAGGCGGCACGCTGTGCCAATCCATCGGCATCGGCGCGGACGGAGTTACCCGCCGTCTGCCGGAGACACCGACGACGCACTCGTGCATCCGCCGGGTCGAGACCCTCGAGAATCGCCAACGCCTGCGACATGTGGAGATGCAGCAGGAGCAAGCCGATCACATTCGCCGGCAGGGTCACGGGCATTGTCAGATAGCCTGGAAGGCCCCAGAGGAATCCAGCCACACCCGACAACAGCACATAGCGCTCGACGAGCTCGCGAGACGCGCCGTCCTCGTCGACACTCCTGCGCGTCGCCGACGCTCGTGAAGCGGCCTGTGCCGCGTCGCGCGGGCTTCCGAGTAGCGGCAGCCCGTCCTTCAACACCTCGTCGTACCACCTCTCCACGGTCCCGTCGCATCCTCGGGTGAAGTCGGCGTTCCGGTGCTGTTGATCTTCGCTCACAACTCACCCTTCCCCAGATGGTTTCGCTGCAACTTGAACGCGGAACCGGCCAGTCTGACGACGCGATCGTGTCGACGCGGGAGTCGACACGTGACGGAGGAGCAATAGCACAGCCACTGCAAGGGGGCGGGAGTCCGCCCTCGCGGCGAGATGCGAAGGATCGGGTTGTGTCAACGAACGGCGTTCTGCACGGAAATGGGACCAGGAGCCGTCGCCACTGGACGTCCTTGAAAAGGCCCGGCTAAAAGTAGCTGAAAGCCCTGCTGAAGCTGGCGGCCCTCTACTGGATGCTGTTGATCACGCCGAAGATCGGCAGATACATGGCGACGATCATCCCGCCGACGATCGACCCGAGGACCACGATCATCAAGGGCTCCATCGCCTTCAGGAGACCCTCGACCGCGACGTCGACTTCGTCGTCGTAGAAGTCAGCCACCTTGGTGAGCATGCCGTCGAGATCACCCGTTTCCTCGCCGACGTTGATCATCGAGGTCACCATCGGGGGAAACACCTCGGCCCGCCGAAGGGGCTCGGAGATCGATTCGCCGCCCGCGATCGAGCTTCGGCTGCTCATGACCGCGTCATGAATGACGCGGTTCCCGGAGGTCTTCGCCGTGATCTCGAGGCCCTCGAGGATCGCGACGCCCGAGCTGAGCAGCGTGCCCAGCGTGCGAGTGAAGCGCGCGACCGCCGACTTGCGGGCGAGGTTGCCGAGAATCGGGAGCCTCAGGAGTATCTTGTCGAACATGAGCCGGCCGCTGTCGGTCTTCTTCCAGTTCCGGAATGCGAAGGTCGCGCCGGCGCCGCCGGCCAGCAGGGCCCACCAGTAGCTCTGCAGGAAGTCCGACATGTTGATCACGATCTGGGTCGGCAGCGGAAGCGCCTGGTCGAACGAGGCGAACATCTCCTGGAAGGTCGGGATCACGAACAGGAGAAGCACGACGATCGCACCGACCGCGACCACGGAGATCACGGCGGGATAGATCATCGCCGCTTTGACTTTCCGGGCGAGCGCCTCGCTCTTCTCGAGGAACACGGCGAGCCGGTTCATGATCGTGTCGAGGATACCGCCGGTCTCGCCCGCCGCCACCATGTTCACGTAGAGGTCGGAGAAGACTTTCGGATGCTCCGCGAGCGCGTCCGCCAGCGTATTGCCGGACTCCACGTCGTGCAGCACGGCCTCCAGGCTCTGGCGGAGCACGTCGCTCTCGCTCTGCTTCACGAGGATGTCGAGCGCCTGCACGAGGGGCAGCCCCGCGTTGACCATGGTGGCGAACTGCCGGGTCATGATCACGATGTCGCGGTTCTTGACCTTCTTCCCGAACGAGAAGCTCATCGACTTCGGCTTCTCGCGCACCGACAGCGGGATCAGCCGCTGGCCGCGCAGATACGAGATCACGTCGTCCTTCGTGGGGACCTCGATGCTGTCACGGCGCAACTCGCCTGAAAGCGTACGGGCGCTGTAGTTGAAGACGGGCATGATCTCGTCGGGCTCCGGTTATCTTTTCGTTGGGCTACGCGGCTCAGCGGACGCCTGCGGGGGCCGAGTCCAGTTCGCCGACCATCCGGCGCAGCTCGGTCGGGTCGGAACTCACGCGCAGGCACTCGTCGAGCGTGACGAAGTCCTGCACGTAGAGCGCGTACAGTGCGTCGTTCATCGTCTGCATGCCGTACTTCTTACCCGACTGCATCGCCGAGTAGAGCTGGTGGACCTTGTCCTCGCGGATCATCGCCCGCATCGCGCCCGTCGCCACCAGGATCTCCATGGCCATGCAGCGTCCCGACCCCGAGCGCTTCGGAAGGAGCGTCTGCGTGACGACCCCTTCGAGCACGAAGGCGAGCTGTGCCCTGACCTGCTGCTGCTGGTGGGCCGGGAAGACGTCGATGATCCGGTTGATCGATTCGGCCGCCGAGTTGGTATGGAGCGTGGCCAGCGCCAGGTGACCGGTCTCCGCGATCGTGAGCGCGGCCTGGACCGTCTCGAGGTCGCGCAACTCGCCGATCAGGATCACGTCCGGGTCCTGGCGCAGCACATACTTGAGGGCCCGGGCAAAGCTTCCGGTGTCCGTGCCGACCTCGCGCTGGTTCACCAGGCACTTCTTGTGGCGGTGCACGAACTCGATCGGATCCTCCACGGTGACGATGTGGCCGGACCGTTCGGAGTTGATCTTGTCCAGCATGGCGGCGAGCGTGGTCGATTTTCCGGATCCCGTCGGGCCTGTGACGAGCACGAGGCCGCGGGGACGCTCGGCGAGTTCGGCGACCACGCGCGGAAGGCCGAGATCGTCAAAAGACAGAATCTCGAAGGGGATCTGCCGGACGACCATCGCAATCGTCCCGCGCTGGCGGAACACGTTGCCCCGGAACCGGGACAGGTTCTGCACGGCGAAGGAAAGGTCGAGCTCGTTTTCCTCTTCGAACTTTGCCTTCTGCTGGTCGCTGAGGACGGAGTATGCCAGCGCCTGCGTGTCCGCCGCGGTGAGCGGAGTCGAGCGGTTGCTTTCACGCAGCGAGCCGTCGATCCGCAGCTTCGGAACCATCCCCACAGTGATGTGGAGGTCGGAGGCCCGTCGCTCGATCATCTCCTCCAGGAGCTGCCGGAGATTTCCATTGCCCGTTTCGTTCATCAGAGCGTCGTCTCCTTGATAACTTCGTCCAGTGTGGTGATTCCCTTGCAGACCTTTGCGAGCCCGTCCTTGCGCAGCGTGATCATCCCGCCATCAACGGCGGCGTTCTTGAGGTCCTCCGTCGAGGCTCCTTCGAGCACCATCCGGCGGAGTGTCGAGGTCATCATCATGACCTCGTACAGGCCCTGGCGTCCGGAGTAGCCCGAGCCGTTGCACGACTCGCAGCCTTTCCCGCGGTAGAACGTCGTCGCGCGTACCTCTTCCTCGGTGAGTCCCGACGTCGAGAGCAATTCCGGCGTGTAGGTGGCTTCCTCGCGGCAGTTATTGCAGACGCGCCGAACGAGTCGCTGTGCGGTGATCAGGTTCACGGCCGAGGCGACGTTGAAGGGCTCGATCCCCATGTCGATCATGCGCGTCACGGTCGAGGCCGCGTCGTTGGTATGCAGCGTCGAGAGCACGAGGTGGCCGGTGAGGGCGGCCTTCACGGCGATGCTGCCCGTCTCGATATCCCGGATTTCACCCACCATGATGATGTTCGGATCCTGCCGCAGGAACGCTTTGAGGGCCGCGGCGAAGGACATGCCGATATCGTTTCGGACCTGTGTCTGGTTGATTCCCTGCAGGTTGTACTCGACCGGATCTTCGGCCGTCATGATGTTCGTGTCGCCGGTGTTGATGCGGCTGAGCGCGCTGTAGAGCGTCGTGGTCTTACCGGAGCCGGTCGGGCCGGTGACGAGCACCATCCCGTACGGCTGGGCGATCGCCTGGACGAAGTCCTTCTCCGCGCGGGGTTCCATGCCGAACTTCTCGAGGTCGAGGGTGAGGTTTCCCTTGTCGAGGATACGGAGCACGATCTTCTCGCCGAACAGCACCGGCAGGGTCGAGACGCGAAAGTCGATGACCTTCTTGCCGATCTTCAGCTTGATTCGCCCGTCCTGCGGGACCCTCCGCTCCGCGATGTTCAGGTCGGCCAGGATCTTCACGCGGGAGATCAGGGCGGCCTTCATGCGGGTCGGAGGCTTCATGATCTCCTGCAGCGCGCCGTCGATGCGATAACGGACCCGGACTTCCTTCTCGTAGGGCTCGATGTGGATGTCGGAAGCCCCCCGGCGGACGGCGTCGGTGAGCAGGCCGTTGATGAGCCGGACGACTGGCGCCTCTTCCGTCTGAGCGGCGATCTGCGATACGGAGAAGGCTTCCTTCTCCTCTTCGACGATCTCCACTTCCTGATCTTCGAGCTCCTCGAGCAGGTCGCCGAGACCGTCGCTGGAGATCTCGTAGTAGCGATCGATCGCCTTGCGCAGGGTGAACTCGCCTGCGACGACCGCGTCGACGTCGAAGCGGGTCACGAACTTCAGGTCGTCGATGACGCTCAGGTCCGTGGGGTTGGCCATCGCGACAGTCAGCGTCCTGCCGATGCGGCGAATCGGCAGGATCAGGTGTTTGTTCGCGAAATCCGCGGGTACCAGCTTGAGAATCTTCGGATCGATCTCGACCTCGGTCAGATCGACCGCGGGAACGCGGTACTGGCGGGAGAGGATACGGGTGAGGTCGGATTCCGACACGGCTCCGTTGGTCACGAGCGCGAACCCCAGGCGCGTGCCCGTGTCTTTCTGCTGTACGAGCGCTTTGTCGAGATCCTCGCGCGTGACGAGGTTCGCTCGCAGCAGCAGTTCGCCGATCTGTTCTGTCCCCAGCGAGATGGATGCCATGTTCGTCCGTGCCGGCGCGCGCCGCTCTAAAGGCGGCATTCCGGGCGTTTCGGGTAGTGACCCCGCGGAAAACCCGCGTATCGCGGGGCATGGGGGAGCAACAAGTATGCCTCGGTCACGCCCTGCCCGGCGGGGCGCCGGTGATCCCGCGTCTCTCGCCACGGACCCCGGATGCCGCGACCGTTGCCGCTCAGGGCGCGCTCACCCGCGTTCGCAGGATTTCCAGCAGCTTCGGGCCGATCCCGGGAATCCGCCCCAGCTCGTCCACGCTGCGGAAGGCCCCCTGCTCCTCACGAGCCGCGACGATCCGTTGCGCGAGAACCGGACCGATCCCCGTGATTTGCTCCAGTTCATTGGGTTGTGCCCGATTCAGATCGATCGCTTCCGGAAGCGGTCCGAACTGCGTCCGGACGCCCGCGGGTGCGGTCTGCGACGGTACGCCGCCCGCCGTCGCCATGCCGGCCCAGCGGGCCACCGAGGCAGGCCCGACGCCCGGTACGCGCGCGAGGTCTTCCGGCGAGGCAAACGGTCCGTGCTCCCTCCGGTCCTCCACGATGGCGGCCGCGCGCGCGGGTCCCACCCCCGGCAGGCGGCGCAGTTGGGTCTCATCGGCCCGATTGACGTCGATCTGTTCGCCCGGCTCGAGCGGACGCGCCGCCTCGGTATCCCGAGCCACGGCCGCCTCGACGGATCGGCGAGCTTCGCCGAGGGTCTCGGCGGCGCGCGGTCCCGGCGCCGGTCTCCACCCCGATTCGACCGGGCCGGGGGCGAGGAGGAGGCGACCGAAAGTACCGAGCGCCAGGAGGCCGCCGGCCATCGACAGCGTTCGTCTTTCCGATGGGCTGAAACGGTGCAAGAGGAAGCCTGTTGGTGGACCTGGCCGGATCGCGTTTGGGCGCACGGCACAGTGCCGAAACGCATCAACGGCGGCTCACCGTGGCCGGAGTCAGGGCGGAGGAAGCTCGGCCGTCTCGGACCGCAGATAGAAGCGGCCGAAGATGTTCAGGTTGTACTGATCGGAGCTCTGGCGCGTGCCGACCGCGCTCGCCCGGTGCACCCACAGGAGCTGCACGCCGATGCCGTATCCGCTGAAGTCAGTGTCCGCGGTCAGGCTGAGGTTGTTCGTTGTCTGGTCGACATGCGCGACGCAGCCGTCGCCGCCGGCCAGCCCTGCCGAGGGACCGAACCCGCTTCCTCCGAGTTCGCGACAATCGGCGTTGCCGTTGAGCGTGAACTCGGCGGACAGGCGGACCGGGTTCTTGACGAAGCCGATGAAGCCCGGCGCCGGCACGGTCCCGGTTCCGCGGATACTGTGGGAGTTGCGATCCGAGCGGCTGAACCCGGTCCCATCCGTGCGCTCGTTGCGCGTATTGGACAGCTCATAGCTCATGTTGAACCCGTTCACGAAGACGAACGTGAGAGCGAGCGAACGGGTCAGGCTCTCGCTCCCCTGGTCCTGCCCGGTACCGGTGGTCGTCACCCGGTCGAGGATCCGCACCCCGGCGGTCAACGCCATCGACCGTACCTGCGCGTCGAGAAACGACGGGACCGGCACGCTTCGCCAGCGCAGCCGCACCGAGGGCCACTCGGTCTCGTCCGTGGTCCGAACGCTGCGCGGGGTGAAGGCGCTCGAAGTGCGGACGGAGTAGTCGATCTCCGCGTCGAGGTTGGCGGGAAGGCGGAGACCACCCCCCACGCTGAACCGCTTGCCTTTCGTGGCCGACGAAGCCGTGTCTGTCGGCGTCAGGAATCGCAGGCGATCGAACGAATCGAGGACGAGCTGGTCTTTGAACGAACTCTCGAGATCCCGTCGATCGTAGGAAGCGTCGACGTTGCGCGTCCATGCGAGGCGGATCGGTCGGAGTCGATCCCACACCGAGCGGACCGTGCGGGCGAAGCCGTCGGCGCTCCTGGCGGGGGGAACCCCGAGGACCGTCAGGAGATTCACGGGCTGGACGTCGACGTCGAGCGCCATGTTCCGGGCGAGCCGCAGGTCTCGTACGAGCGTGGTGTCCCCCCCGGTATCGGTCGGGACGACATAGGACGCGTTGCGGTTCGACTGGTACGTCGTGGCGAGCGTGAAGCGCGGATCGAACCAGCTCGACAGTTCGGGCTGATAGGTCAGGTTCGTGTTCGTCGTGCGCGCCAGTTCCCATCCCACCGCGGCGCCGAGGAACGAGCGTCGCTCGTCTTCGAGCGCCTGCACCCCCGCCGGGGTGGTGAGACGGAACGAGGGATCCACCAGGTCGCGCACGTTGGCTACCGAATAGCCGGCGACCAGCGACGGGAACGGCTGGAGAACGACTCCGGCGCGCGGCGCGAGGGTGCGCTGGCGGTCGATCGTGGGTTCGATCGCCGGCTCGGAGCCGCTGATCGACGACGTGAAGCGTCGGCGCTCCACATTGCTGTTCGAGAGATTCGCCCCGAAATTCAGGTCGCGCGGCGTGTAACGGAAGCGCAGATCCCTCAGGTTCTCGAAGATCGTCGAGTTGGACAGGAAGCCCGGCAAGCCGTCGATCGCGGCCCTCAGGAACCCCGGCAGCAACGGCAGCGAGAGATCCGTAACGGACCGCGACCACGTCGCCGCCGCAGACCAGGCGGCCCCGTCCGTCTCGCTCTGGGTCGCCGTCTGGTTCGTACTGCTCCGGGAATACGAGAGGCGGAGCCCGTCGACGGTCGAACGAAGGATCGCGTTGCCCGAGGGCGCGCGCTTGAACAACCCCACGTTCCACGACATCGCCGAGTTGTGGGGTGTGCGCAGGTTCGGGATCCGTTCCGCCAGGACGTCGGCCTCGCGCGTGAAGAACGGGTCGGACCGGTCGCTCAAGTACTGCAGGTCGAAGGGCATCGCCAGGCCCAGGCTACGGGGCAGGAATCGGCCGGCCTCCACGTGGGCACGCGACGTCAGCGAACTGCTCGACTGGTACGACGGGTCCGTGCCGAGCTGGCGATAGAACGGGTTCTGGTGCGATATGGACGTCTCGAGGCGGGCCACGTCCGCCAGCGTCACGTTGACGCCGGCGCGCATGGCCGCGCCCCCCTGGTCGGCGGCCGCCCCGAGCCGAAGGTCGTCAATCCAGATTTCTCCCCCCGGCGCCGCCACGCCCCCCACGTTCTCGATCCCCATGGCCATCTCGCGGACCGCCGCCAGGTTGGGCGCACGGGAGCGATCGCTGATCACCACCGCGTGCGTGCTGTCGCCGTCGGCGAACAGGTCCACGTCCCACACCACGATCGACGAGTCCGGCGGAAGCGTCGTGCCCACGTCGAGGATTCGCTTCTCCGCCTC
>JBPCJZ010000054.1:0-6590 GCA_051004775.1 Gemmatimonadota bacterium | reverse complement strand
CCCCATCGCTCGGCCTCGAGAATATTCCGCTGCTCCCAGGCGTTGAGCTGCGCGCGCGTCGTCAGGTGATTCGGCAGGAGATCGTCGAGCTCTTCGGCAGACAGCGGCGTTGCGCCCTCCGGTACGGCTCCGGTCACGGCGCATCCCACAGGTCGCCCGAGCGAAGCAACGTCTCGGCGAGGTCAGCGATCTGTCTCTGCCGTTCCTGTTCGGAGACGCTCTGCGCTTCCAGCACCATCGACTCGTGTACTGCTTCAACGTGCCTGGCCGCGACTTCCCTGGCTCGCCGACGCCGCGTGTCGTTGATGGGCGCACGGGGAAGCACGACGCAGACGGCATCCGATTCGAGGGCGGCTGCGACCCGGCGAAGCGTCGCCAGCGTGATGGATCCCTCGACCTCGGCCTTCTCGTACTTGGAGATCATCGACTTCGTCACACCGAGTCGCGCGGCGACCTGGGCCTGTGTCAGGCCCAGCGCCTCACGTATCGCCCGGAGCCACCCCCGCGGGGGCGACTGGACCTGGCGGAGGGGCGCCAGCCTCTGGATCGTTTCGTCGATTTGACGGAGCTGCATCTGACGGAGCGCGTCGGGCATGCGTCTCTCCGGTTCGGCTGGTGTGTAGCTATAGCGCGATTTATTTCACTGAAAGTATAGTAATAACGACACAACAATACGTCAATTGTTGAGCTATAGCTATTATGTTTCCGAATCCTCCACGCTCTGGCGGATGCCCTGTGCAGGCGACCCCGGTCGGAGCGGTAGTAGTCCTGTTCGCGAGGCGACGAAACAGCAACGGGTTACATCGTCCGACACGCATCGTGGTCTGCGGCCATGTAACATTCAGGTCATCTCACGCAATGTCAGGATGATGGCCGACACGACTCTTGAACTCTCGAACGAACCGAATCCGGCGGACGATCAGCCGGCAGACGCCGAACTCGTAGCGCAGCTCCGCGCCGGCTCGAGGGAGGCGCTCGCGACGCTGTTCCGGCGTCACGCGGCGTCACTTCACGGCCTCGCGTTCCGACTCACCGGGTCGCGCGCCGAGGCCGATGACGTCGTGCAGGATGTATTCGTCGGCCTGCGCCGGGCTCTCGCTCCTTACGAGGAGCGCGGCCGGTTCGCGTCGTGGCTCCGGAAGCTCGCGGCGCGAACGGCCTTGATGCGCGTGCGACGCCAGCGCCTCGAGGCGACCCTCCCGATGCGGGAGCTGGCAGGCGATCCACCGACCCTGGATACCGGCGCGGTCATCGATCGCATGGCCGTGCGGGCCGCACTCGAGGAGTTGCCGGAAGGCCGGCGCAGGGTGTTCCTGCTTCGGGAGGTCGAGGGCTATTCGCACGCCGAGATCGCGGGCCTGCTGGAGATCAGCGTCGCAGCCTCGCGCGTCCGTCTTCACCGTGCCTGGAAATTGTTGCGCCAACGGGCGGGGGGTGCCCCGTGATCGGTCGTCCCCGTCGCCACGTCTCCGAGTTTCAGTTGCGCAACTTCGACCACTCCGACTGCGGGGACGATGTCCGGGGCGCCGTCTCGCGGCATCTGCGGGAATGCGCGGGCTGCCGGGAGCGCCTGGCTTCGATCCGGTCCATACGGCAGGCGGCGGCGCAGGAGACCGCCCCCGGCTCCGCCGATCTGTGGCCCGCCATCGAGCGGCGCATCGGGCTCGAAGACGAGGTTCTCCTTCCGCCCGCCGCGGGAAGGGAACCGACGCGGAGGGCGTCACGATCGGTTCGCAGAGGCCGCCGGACCCGCCGACCTCTCTTCGCCGCCGCCGTCTTGCTGTTCGCCACCGCCGTAGGCGTGCTCGCGGCCACTCGCGGTTCACTCCCCGCCTGGTTTCCGTCCCTCCCGGGGCAGCACGAGCCTCGCGTCACCGAGCCTGCCGGGCCGGCGGGGATCGAGGTGCCCGTGCCGGCGACGGGGTTGGTCATCGATCTTCGGACAGCCGGCGCGGGCCTGCGGCTTCGGGTGCAGTCGGGTGGGGACGACCTGGCCTCCATCGAGCTCTCCGGCACGAGCACCAGCACGCGATTCGTCTCGGGCCCTGATCGGGTGACGATCGTCGACGCCGAAGCCGGCACGCTGGATGTTCGCATCCCGGCCACGGCGGCCCCCGTGCGGATCACCGACGATGGCACGACGCTCGCCCGTGTCGACGCGGGCCGGATCCTGCTGCGGGACGGCTCCGTGCGGTCGTCTCTCGACGAGGATCTTTCGTACGTTCGGGCGCTGGCCGGTGGTCGACCATGACGGGCGCTCTCGCCGCCCTCGAGCTGCTGGCCGGCGTCCTCGCGCCGACGTCCGAGAGACCGCGACCCGTGCAGCCGTTTGCGGGAAGGCTGGAAGGACGAGTCGTCGTCGCCGGCACCTCGACCGCAGTCGCCGGTGCCGAGCTGACCCTGGAAGGCACCGGACTCAACGTTCGCACGGGCGCCGACGGGCGCTTCGTGTTCGACGACGCGCCGGAGGGCCGGAGGCGGCTCCGCGTCGAAGCCGACGGCTACCGATCGAGCGAGATCGTGGTCCGGATTCCGGCCGATCGGACGATCCGGCTCGACATCGAACTGACGGCAGAGAACACGACCGACGCGGACGATGCGGCGGATCGAGACGAACCCCCCGGCGAGGGTGGCGAGTCCTTCGAGTTGCCGCCCCTGCGGGTCTTCGGGGACGCCGACGTTGCGCGCATCCGCCGCGAGGCGCCCTCGGCCTGGGTCGTCGACTCTTCCGTCGTCGCGCGGGTCCCCGTGGCCATCGAAGTCGATGTCTTTCGGGCCGTGCAGACGCTGCCCGCCGTGACCCCGAGCTCGGACTATTCGAGCGCGCCCATCGTGCGGGGTGGCGCGCCGTCGGAGACCCGCCTGGAGCTCGACGGGATCCCCCTCCGTAACCCATATCACCTGGGTGGATTCGTTTCCGCCTTCACCCCCGAGGCCGCGAGCCTCGCGGTGTTGCAGCCGGGCGCGCTGCCGGCCTCCGCACCGTCCTCGCTTTCCGGTCGGCTCGAGATCCACAGTCGAGCGCCCAACCGGGAAGGGCCGCGGGCCGCGGGCAGCATCGGCCTTCTTTCCTCCCGGGCCACGTTCGACGGTCCCATCGCCGGCGGGCGGGGAGGCGTCCTCGTCTCGGGCCGCCGGACCTACATCGATATCGCGACCGGAGGGCTCGACGCGCTCGGCATCCTCAACACCACCATTCCCTATGCTTTCTCCGACGTGCTCACCCGCGTGGACTACGACCTCGGGCCCGGCGCCCTGCTATCGGCGACCGGCTACCTCAATCGAGAGAACCTCGACCCGTCAGACGAGCCGTTCGACGCCAACTGGGGCAGCGACGCTCTGGGCCTTCGGTTCCGGGGCGGGGTCGGCGGGCGGGGAACGATTGAACTCGGAGCCGCGACGTCGGGATTCGGGGGCAACTATCTGGACATCGATCGCCGCCCGAACTTCGGAGCCGAGGCCTCGACGACGATCAGCGACAGTTCTTCGATCAGATCTGCGGAACGCGGCTGGGTGCTGGACGCGACCCTTCGCGAACACCTCGGAGATCACACGGTATCGACGGGCGTGCGGTGGGAACGGGAACGCTTCGAGCACGAGTTCCGGCCCAACGCACAGGACCAGGAGTACGTCCCCGCCTTCGTAACGACCCGCACCCGGCAAACGACCGCGCTGTTCGTCGAAGACCTCTGGGGAGCCGGCCCCTGGCAGCTCCGCCTCGGCCTGAGAGCCGAGCGTCCCCGTGGACGGGGGTGGCAGCTTCTTCCGCGAGCCCGCGTCAGCCGCCGGCTCGGCGCGGGCTGGTCCCTCGCGCTCGGCGGTGGCAGCTACGTTCAGGACTGGATCGGGCTTCGAAACGCCGAGGGAACGATCGCGGAGGTGGTCGGCTACGATCTCCTCGTGCCGGTCCCCGACGATCGTCCGCTCGGCCGGGGCATGGACGCCGTCCTCGAAGCCGAGGGTAGTTTCGCCGGCTTCGGCCTTCGCGGCGCACTATATCGGCGCGACCTGAGACACGTTCCGTCGCCCCATCCGTCGGTCGATCCCCTGAACGAACCGGCCGCCTTCGCACCGAACGACATCGTACTCGGCGAAGCCACCGTCACGGGGTTCGAGTTCTCGGCCAGCCGCGAGTACGCGTCCGGGTCGCTCGGCCTCGCCTACCGCTACCAGGACGAAGTGCGCCGCTCGCTCGGACGGACATTCACGCCGCGCAGCGAACGCCCCCATCGCCTCACCCTGCTCGGCACGCGGCGGTGGGGCGACCGGTCCGTCTCCCTCGGCGTCACCTGGATGACGGGCAGCCCGTTCACGCCCGCAGAGGTCGTACTACCGAGCGTGACGGGGGTCGGCCGCGACGGGCGCACGGCCTTCGGCGGCGGCAGCGCTCGCATCGTCTACGGAGCCCCGAACAGCGCACGGACCCGGAGCTACCTGCGCGTGGACCTCACGGCGCGGGATGAGTGGGGCCTCCACCTGTTCGGGCTGCATGGGACGATCGAGCCGTACCTTAGCGTCCTGAACGTCCTGAACCACCACAACACGCTCGTCGTAGAGCAGCGAACCGGTCGCTTCACAGAGGGTCGCGTCGAGTACGATCCGCAACTGCCGGTGGTCCCGTCCTTCGGGTTCCGGTGGCGGTTCTGAGCGTGCGAAGCGCGCGACGTGTCGCTCGGCCAGGGAACGATCCCGCCGCCGTCGCCGCGGTCCTTCTTGCGTGCTTCCTCTACGGGGCCTGCCAGCGGATCGCGCCGCTGGAGCCCGACGGCACGACGCGGGTGCTCATCGGCGTCGTAGTGGCCGGCGCCGATTCGGCGTTCGTCTCGCTTGGGCGCGTGAGCGGCAACCGGAACGTCACACCGGAGAGGGGGGCCCGGCTCGAACTATCGATCGGGGATGTGGAAGACGGGGGTACGGACCCGGGCGGTGGCCCGGTCGTCGTGTTTGAAGAAGGAGCGGACGGAGCCTGCGGGATCCTCAGTGGCTTCACCTGCTACCGAGCCCGACTGGACGGCGCCGCGGAGCCCGGCGCGCGTCTCGTGCTGAGAGGCGCGCTCGCCTCGGGCGACTCCGTGCGCGGAACCGCGAGCGTCCCGTCCATCCCGTCCATCACGCTCGAGGGCGCCGGGACCGGGGACACGGTGCGCGCCGGCCCGAGGACCAAGTTCGTCGACATCCTCGGCGTGGACGACGAGCCCGGCCGGATCGCGGGCGCCGACCGCGTGGTCGACGCCACGCTGTGGGTCGGACCGCAGGAGCTGACCTGTCCCGTGCGCGTCGCGAGCCCGATCCCCGAGTTCGACCTCCGCCGTTCATTCCTGCCAACCGCCGGGCTTTCCCCGCCGGACTGTCCCGGTCCTGTCGTCTGGGATTCGATGGCGGCGTCCGTGACGCTGCTCGGCTACGACGAGAACTTCACCGCCTGGACCGAGGTCTCGTCGAACGGCGGCACGCAAGCGGCGTTCGGGGTGGAGGGCCTGGATGGCGTGTTCGGGGCGGCAACGCCACGGACCTTTGTGATGATCGTGACGCCGTGAGGAGGGATGTGTCGGCCCCCCGCGTCGATTCGGCTGCCTGAGTTCGAGGCTGCGATCGCGGCGGCTGAACGTCGGTTCCGTAACGCGGCCCGCCCGAGCGGCATTCTTGTCATTGAAAGGCCGGACGAACGAGGCGCGTCCAGGGGAGGGGGAGACGGAGCCCCCCTGTAGCGGAAGCCGGGCACGCCCCCGCTTCAGGCCGTCGCCCTCTCCTACCGGGAGGCGCCTCGCCGCAAACAACGAGCAGATCGGAACTCATCAGCTCCCGGCGGCGTCGAACAAGTCGGCGCTGCTGGCGCGAAGCTCAGGTTCCAGGATCTCCCTCGCCAGCTTCCGCTCTCTCGCCCGCCCGACCCGGAGGACATCGACCGCCGTCAGCCAGCGGTAGAGCTGCGGGTTTTCGTTTATCATGTCTGGGGCGGCAGGACAGAGTGGGACGAGCGATACGCCACGCTCCTTCCCCCGGCTGCTCGGCCAGACGATGATGTCGGCCGCCGCGATCCTGTCTCGAAAAGCCGGCCCGGAATGCGCCGTCGGGACTCCCAGCGTCTCGGCCCCGAGTTCCCCTGGAAAAGAGTAAGGAACCCCATACATGACGAACTCGAGCAGGCTCCGCCGATTCGCCTCTCGTCGATGCGGGAGCACCAGGTGTGCGGACTGAAGCCTGCCCACGGAATTGTGGGCTTCGCCCAGACTGACGCCTACCTGGCGCGCGAGGCTGCGGAAGTCGGCGCCCGGCACGATGACGAGCTGCAGCGCCACGCACACGTCGTGGGGACGCAGGTATACTGGTTGATTGGCCACATGATCTCCCGTATTCATGGTTCATGAACCATGAACATGGTAATAAACATGGGGCGTAGTGGCAAGAATACAAGTACGTTCATGGTGTATGAACGGGCGATCCCGTGTTTCGCGGAGGACGGCTGCACTACAGCATCCGCGTCGCGTGGACCGAGGGGGACGAAGCTTTCACCTGGGCTTAGGACTGCGAGTCGAGAAAATCCGCCCACTCCCGCGGGAACGCCCCGGGTCTAGCTAGCCCGCCCGATC
>JBPCJZ010000053.1:0-10166 GCA_051004775.1 Gemmatimonadota bacterium | reverse complement strand
CGGCCCGGCGTCGCGGTGAGACTCGAAGCCCGACCCGGCTTCCGGCTCGTTCGAAGCCCCGCGAGCGAGATCCTGCTCACGTCGGCGGAGGGGACGACGGCCGAGGCCGAGCTCGGTGATCCGTTCGAGGGCGGCGACATCGACGCGGTGACGTACTGGGGGGGTCCGGCCGAAGTCTCCATCCCGGCGGCCGCGGACGGCGGCGACGAACCGGCGACCCTCTCCGTGCACTACCGGGTGTGCGACGACGAGCGCGGCGTCTGCAGCAGTCACGAAGTCTCAGTCCCGGTCCACCCCGGAAGCTGACGCGGGGCCCTCGCGTCCCTGGCTGCCACGCGCGGAAATCGCACTCGGCGCCTGATCTGTCACGATCCGGATCGGTCGGGCGTTCTTAAGGTTGGATGGTCAGGGTTTACGGCTGAGCAACGCCGTTCCGTGTGGCCCTGGCCGTCCGCCCCTCTTGGTCTGGGTGAAGTAACGGTGCCGGGTCGCGGAGTTCGCTCCGCGGCCCGGTTTGGTTTTCGTACAGGGTTGCCGCGCGCGAACCGTGCCGTTTTGTTGACAGGACACCTTCCATCCATAATCTTTATTCGGTGATTCACCGATGATACGGAAGACGAGACTTACGGCCTCCGCCGTTGTTTGTGCGGGGGCATTTTCTTGTCGAGTCCACGAGGGCTCCGGACAGGTGAGGATCGCCAGCCGACAGGCCGGCCAACGGAAGAGGCGCCGTACGGTAGAACCGGGCGAGCGTCTACAATCAGGATCCAAGCAGGAGATGTAAGAGGATGTCGCGTTTGACGGGAACCGTAAAGTGGTTCAACAACGACAAGGGATTCGGCTTCGTATCGTTCGACGATGGAGCCAGGGATGCGTTCGTTCACTTCTCTGAGATTCAGTCGGACGGATTCCGTTCGCTGGAAGAGGGCGATCAGGTCGAGTTCGAGCTGGCCGAGGAGGGCCGCGGACCGAAGGCGAAGAACGTAGTGAAAATCACCTGACGCCAGTCGGCTGATCGAGCAGGAGACCGGGGGAGGCGATGCCTTCCCCGGTTTTTTGCGCCCGGGGCGTGATCCTCATTTCTCCTCCCTCAGCGTCCGGCCGGTACCGGCGCAGCCGTCGGCACGAGCAGCGGCGCGACGCGGTCGAGTCGACCGTCTCCCGGTTCGGGGGGCAGCCGGAGGATCCGCATCATCAACTCGTAGACGTCGACGTTGGGAAACGGGGCGGCGACGACTCCCTGGCGAAACGACGGGCCGGCCGCCACGAACAGGGCCCGCATGTCTTCCGAGTCCTGGTCGTACCCGTGGTTGCCGCCGTCGAATCGCTCGGGATTACGATCGAAATATGCGTGGGTAGTGAGCGACCAGCCGGGATCGACGATCCCGACTACGGGAGCGACACGATCGTTCTCTCCGAATCCGTAGCGAGCCGGAATCTCGTCGGGCCGGTAGATGTGCAGGTGGGGGTGGGCGCCCTTCAGGATGTCGTACTCGCGACCCGTATCGTCCGGCGGCCAGATCGCGAGGACCGGGCTCCAGTCCACGACCCGAGTGGAGTCCGGATCGAGATAGTCGTCGAGGAAGATGACGCGGTCGCGCGAGAGCTGGCTCATCCCGTGGTCCGACACGACGATCACGTCGACCCGATCCGCCAGGGATCGAGCGTCGAGCCCGTCGATCAGCCGGCCGATCATGGAATCCACCCGCGCCTCGGCAGCCCGCGTCCCGGGCGCTCCGGGACCGAATCTATGGCCGGCGGTGTCGACGGCGTCGAAGTAAAGCGTGGCGAAGCGCACGGGCGGACCCTCGGCGCTCTCGCCGGCTTCGTCGCTCTCGGCGCCCTCCAGCCGATCGAGCACCCACTCGACGCGCGCCTCGTAAGCCATGTCTCCGTCGTAGTGTTGCCAGTAGGTCGGACGCCGTCCGCCGATCGGCGCCTCGCTGCCGGGCCAGAACAGCGGCGCGGTAGCCATGCCGTGTCGTTCGGCAGTCACCCATAGGGGAACTCCCTCGTACCAGGCGGCGTCACCGACCGCCTCGCGGTCACCGAGGCCAAACGTCTTCTCGCGGTATGGATCCCAGATGTTGTTGGCGACCAGCCCGTGATGGTCCGGCACGAGGCCGGTCACGATGCTGAAGTGGTTCGGAAAGGTCTTCGTCGGAAACGACGGGATCAGGCCCTCGGAGCGGATGCCCCGGGCGGCGAGCGCCACGAGATTCGGCGTGTTCGCGGGATCGAGGGCATCGGCCCGGAAGCCGTCGATCGACACGAGCACGATCGCGGCGTCGGCGGGATCGGCGGCCCTGCCGCCCGCGACGGCCGCGGCGCCGCCCGTCGAAGGCGGCGTCGAAGCGCACGCGCCCAACCAGAGGAGCAGCGCGAGCGTCGCCGCACGCAGTGGATGTCGCCTGGGCAAGCTGTACCTCGCGGTTCGGGGAAGGGCGTATTGGCGGCTCCAAGCTCGCCCTCGCGGGTCGACGATTCAAGTCGATTCGGGCGGGCCGGCAACCGGAAGGAGCACCGGCCTCGCAGGAACCGAGTTGCGCGGCATACATTGCCGCATGATCTGGCAAACGTGCCTTCTGCGGCCGACCCTGGGGATGACCCTCGCCGCGCTCGTCTTCGCGGGGTGCTCACAGGACGAGGGCAGGCGGACGCCGGATCCCGCCGCGCCCCCCGTGATCGCCGTGCCCCTGGAACCCGTCGCAGGGCTCGTGGCCGCCCTCGCGCCCGACGGCGCGGTCCGCACCGTCGTGCTGATACCGCCCGGCGCGAGTCCGTCCACCTACCAGCCGGCCGTCGATGATCTCCGCCTCACGGCAACCGCGGCGCTGTATCTCGAGCTCGGTCACCCGGCGTTCGTCTTCGAACGCACGTGGCTCGGGGGCCTCCTCGCGAACTCGACCGCGCGGCGCGTCCCGATCTTCGCCGACTGCCCGCCCGTCGCGGAGGACTACCACGTATGGGTCTCCTCGAACTGCCTGGGGAACGCGGCCACGGTGATCGCTTCCGCCCTGCGCGACTTGCTTCCGGCCCGGGCCGCGGAAGTGGACGAGGCACTCCAGCGCTTTCGGTCCCGGCTTGCCGGCGTCGATTCGGTCGCGACCGCCGAGCTGTCGCCGTTCCGCGGCCGCTCCTTCATCGTGCTCCATCCGGCCTGGGGCTACCTCGCTCGCGAGCATGGGTTGACGCAGATGGAAATTCTCTCCCATGGATCCGGTGATCCCGGGGCGGCCCGCCTCGCCGCCCTGATCGACGACAGCCGTGCGGCGGGGATCCGAACCGTCTATGTACAACCGCAGTTCAACCAGGCGCCCGCGCGGCTGATCGCGGACGAACTCGGAGCGGAAGTGGTGTCGCTCGATCCGCTGGAACGGGATCCGGTCGCGCTCATCGAGCGCACCGCGCGTGCCCTGGCCGACGGATTCAACAGGGAGACCCGATGAACCAGCCGTCGTCCCGCGTGTCGCCCGGCGCCCCGGTGCTCAAGCTCGAGAACGTCAACTTCAGCTACGACGGCCGAGAAGTGCTGCGGGACGTGAACTTCGAGCTCCACGAGTCGGATTTCGTCGGGATCATCGGACCCAACGCGGGCGGCAAGACCACGCTCTTGAAGCTGATACTCGGTCTGCTGCGTCCGGATTCCGGGCGTATCACCGTATTCGGGCGCACGCCGCGCGAGGCGCGGGGCATGGTAGGCTACGTGCCGCAGTACGCCCGGTTCGACCGGGCGTTTCCGATCCGCGTCGGCGCCGCCGTCGCGACGGGCGCCCTCGGCCGCGGTGGCCCGGGTCGCGGCGAGGTCGAGGCCGCGGTGGCGAGGGCGCTCGAGCGGGTGGAGCTGACGGGAGTGGCCGACCGCCAGATTGGGGCGCTGTCCGGCGGCCAGCTCCAGCGGGCGTTGATCGCGCGAGCGCTGGTGGCGGATCCCGGCATGCTGCTGCTCGACGAGCCGACGGCGAGCGTGGACACGCGGATCGGCCGCACGGTATACGAACTGCTCGAGGCGCTGGCGGAGGACATCACGATCGTCCTCGTTTCGCACGACATCGGCGTGATCTCGCGACACGTGCGGACGGTCGCCTGCCTGAACGTCGACATGCACTACCATCACACCCTGGAGCTCACCCCCGACATGGTCGAGGCGGCCTACGGCTGCCCGGTGGACCTGCTGGCGCACGGGCACCCCCACCGCGTTCTCGAGACGCACGCGGGCGCGGAGCCGGCCGTCGGCGGCCACGACCACGGCGGTGGCGACCCGGGCCACGGCGGCCACGACCACGGCGATCACGGCGGGGCGGCGCATTGATCGCCGACGCGCTCAGCTATCCATTCTTCCAGCGCGCGTTGATCGCCGGGCTCCTCGCGGCGCTGGCCTGCGGCATCGTCGGGTCCTTCGTCGTCGTGCGCGGCATCGCGTCGATCAGCGGCGGGCTCGCGCACGCGGCGTTCGGCGGGGTGGGCCTCGGCTACCTGGCCGGCTTCGATCCGATCCTGGGAGCCCTGGGCTTCGGGCTCGCGTCCGCCCTGGGCGTCGGCCTGGCGGAGCAGCGCCTGCGCCAGGGCCTGGACACGCTGATCGCGATGGTGTGGGCGATCGGCATGGCGATCGGCATCATCCTCATCTCGCTGGCCCCGGGTCCGGCCCCGGACCTTCTCGGCTTTCTGTTCGGGAACATCCTGTTTGTCCCGCCCGACTTCCTGTGGTTCATTGCCGGACTCGACCTGGTCATCGCGGCGGCGGTCGTCTTCCTGTTCCGCCGGCTCGAGGCGGTCGCCTTCGATGAAGAGTTCGCCTGGGTGATCGGTCTTCCGGTCGGCGCGCTCTCGTTGCTCCTGCTGTCGCTCGTCGCCCTGACCGTCGTGATCCTCATCCGGGTCGTCGGCGTGATTCTCGTCATCGCCCTGCTGACGATGCCGGCCGCGACAGCCCGTCACTGGACCGATTCGCTTCCCCGGATGATGGCCCTCGCGACGCTGTTCGGGGCGCTGTGCATCACCGCCGGCCTGTTCCTCACGTGGAATCTCCCCGCCGGCCCGGTCTCGGACGTGCCGACCGGACCGGCGATCATCCTGCTGGCCGCCCTCCTCTATGGCGGATCGGCCGTCGCGCGCCGCGTCCTCCGCGCCTGAAACCTCCTTTCCGCGCATCCGTAGGGTAGCTCGGTCCCTCTCGCGTGGCGGGACTACGGCGCGCCCCGGCCGCGCACCGTGATTTGGACGCGGAAAGCGGGAGTCCTGCCGACCTCCCGCCTGGAGAGACTCGGATGAAGCGGGGAACCACCATAGCGCTGTCGACGGTCAGCGTGATCGTCGTGGGCGGCGGGATCATGGTCGCGCGAGCGCTGGGAGACGACGGGGGGTCGGATGTCCGCACCGTAGAAGTCACCCGAGACTCCATCGTCCGGAAGGCGCTGGCGGTCGGGAACATCGAACCCGACGTCGAGATCGAGGTCAAGTCTCAGGTCGGCGTCGTCGTCGGCCGGCTGATGGTCGAAGAGGGCGACTACGTCGAGGCGGGTCAGCCGCTCCTCGAGGTCACCCCGAACCCGACGCCGCTCGAGCTGGCCGACGCAAAGCGACAGGTGCAGCTCCGGGAACTCGACCTTTCCAACGCCCGGCGAGACTTCGACCGGAAGACCGAGCTGCGCGAGAAGGAGTTCATCACGCAGGAAGAACTCGAGGCGGCGGAACAAGCGTTCGACCAGGCCCGCATCCAGGCGCAGATCGCCAGGGAGCGGGTCGCGCTGCTCGAGACCGGTCGCGTGCGGATCGACAATCGGAACATCGAGGGGGTGATCCGCTCACCCATCACCGGCTTCGTCCTCGTGACGCTGGTCGAACAGGGCGACCCGGTTGTTCCGCTCAGCAACTTCCAGGAGGGCACGGTCCTCGTCACGATGGCCGCGATGGACAGCCTGATGTTCCGCGGCACGGTCGACGAGATCGACGTGGGGCACCTGTCGGTCGGCATGCCCGCGAGCATCTCGATCGGCGCGCTGCCCGAGGCGCGGATCGACGGGCAGGTGGCGTCCATCTCCCTCAAGGCCCGCAGCGAGGACAACGCGACCGTCTTTCCGGTAGAGATTCGCCTGACCGACGTGCGCGACGCGACGCTGCGGGCGGGATACTCGGCCAACGCGGACGTGATCATCGATCGGCGCGACGACGTACTGTCGATCCCCGAGCGGCTGCTCCGCATGAGCGGAGACACGACGCGCGTCACCGTGCTCGGTCCGGGGGATGCGCGCGATGATCGGATCATCCGCACGGGCCTCAGCGACGCCGTGATGATCGAGGTCACCGAAGGCCTGGAGGAGGGCGAGAAGATCGTCGAGCCCCCGCCGCGCGAGATCAGCTAGGGCGCCGGACCGCGCATCATGCGATCCATCGGGCGGGCGTTCCGGGAGATGTGGGCTGACGTGCGGGCGCAGAAGATGCGCACGGCGCTGACGCTGCTGGGGATCACGTGGGGCACGGTCGCCGTGGTGGTCCTGCTCGCCTTCGGCACGGGCCTCGAGACGCACGTCACCAAGCGGTTCCACGGGCTGGGAGACCGGATCGTCATCCTGTTTGGCGGGGAGACGACGAAACCGTTCGCCGGCTTCGGCGACGGGCGGGAGATCCGCCTCAGAGAAGAGGACGCGAACCTCCTGGCCGAGCAGATCCCGGAGATCGTGCTGATCAGCCCCGAGTACAGCTGGCGCTCCACGCCGGTGCGAAACGGCCGCTCGATCACGAATCCGAACATCACGGGCGTCTGGCCTGCCTACACGTACCTCCGCAACGTCATCCCGGACGCGGGCGGCCGGTTCATCAGCCAGCGGGACCTCGACGAGCGGCGGCGCGTGGTCGTCCTCGGCGACCGGATTCGCGAACTGCTGTTCGAGAACGTCGAGGGAGACGTGGTCGGCCGGCAGGTGATGATCGGCCAGACCCCGTTCACCGTCATCGGCGTGATGCGCCCCAAGGATCAGAGCTCGTCGTACAACTCGCGTGACCGCGACCGGGTGTTCATCCCCGCGAGCACCCAGTCGGCGATGTTCGGACAGCGCTACGTGAACAACATCATCTACCGCACCACGGGCGGCGCCGCGACCGAACAGGCCGAGCGGAAATTGTTCGAGGTGATGGGCCGGAAGTACCGCTTCGATCCGACCGACGACGACGCGATCGGCGTCTGGGACACGGCCGAGTTCGAGAAGGAGTTCGCGTACATGTTCCTGGCGTTCAACCTGTTCTTCCTCATCGTCGGGAGCTTCACCCTCACGGTGGGCGGGATCGGGGTCGCCAACATCATGTACATCGTCGTGAAGGAACGGACGAAGGAGATCGGGATCCGGCGGTCGCTCGGCGCCACGCGCCGAAGCATCCTGCGCCAGTTCTTCCTCGAGAGCACCACGATCGTCATGGTGGGAGCCGCGATTGGGTTCCTCGTGTCGGTCGGCATCGTCGAGCTGATGGGCTACATCCCGATCCGCGAGTTCGTGGGCGCGCCGATCATCTCGCCCCGCGTGGCCTGGGCCACGATGGGCCTGCTGATGTTCGTGGCCGTGCTCGCGGGATTCTTCCCGGCGCGCCGCGCCGCCGCGCTCGACCCCGTCGAATGCCTGCGGCAATGATCACGTTCGCGAAGGCCGGCTGACCGTGTGGCGCATCCTGCTGGCCGAGTTCATCGGAGACCTGAAGGCGCAGCGCACGCGCTCGCTGCTGACGATGTTCGCGACCATGTGGGGCACGATCGCCATCGTGCTCCTGCTGTCCTTCGGCGAGGGGCTGCGGCGGTCGGTGTCGAGCGGACTCCTCAACGCGGGCGAGAAGATCTTCATGATCTGGGGGGGCGAGACCAGCAAGCCGTGGGAGGGCCTGCCGCGTGGCCGGCGCGTCCGGTTGACGGAGGACGAACTCGCCCTGCTCCGGAAGTCGATCGACGAGGTGGATCTGGTCAGCCCGTCCTACGGTCGGTGGGGCGTCACCCTCGCGCACGCCGACGTGAAGACGACGACCTACATGGAGGGCGTCGGCCCGGCCTTCTCAGAACTGCGGAAGATGTATCCCCGGGCGGGCGGCCGGTTCATCAACGACCGCGACGTAACCGAGCGACGCCGGGTCGTGTTCCTCGGCGACTCGATCGCGCACCGCCTGTTCGGATCCGACGATCCCGTCGGCGGAACGGTAGAACTCGACGGGATGCCGTTCACCGTCGTCGGCGTGATGCAGAGCAAGTTCCAGGACAGCAACAACAACGGCCCCGACGAGGACCGGGCGATCATTCCGGCGTCCACGTTCTCGGCCGTGTACGGCGACCGGTACGTGAACCATCTCCTGGTGAAGCCGCGGACGGTCGGGCGAGCGCCCGCGACGAAGCAGCGGATCCAGGAGGTGCTCGGCGCCCGGTTCAAGTTCGACCCGACGGACGAGCGTGCCGTACCGATGTGGGACTTCTTCGAGTCGGAGCACGAGACGAACATGATCGGCTACGGGATCCAGATCTTCCTCGGATTGGTCGGCCTGTTCACGCTGCTCGTTGCGGGCGTGGGCGTCGCGAACATCATGTATGTCGTTGTTCGGGAACGGACGCTCGAGATCGGCATCAAGCTCGCCGTCGGCGCCCGGAAGTCTCACATCCGCCGTCAGTTCGTCTTCGAGGCGCTCGCCATCTCGCTGACCGGTGGAATCGCCGGACTGTTGCTCGCCGCCGCGGTGGTGCTGGGAGTGGACGCGATTCCGGTGACGAACGACGCGATGCAATACATCGCGAATCCGAAGCTGTCGTGGCCGATCAGCCTCGCGTGCGTGTCGATCCTCATCCTGATCGGCCTGGTCGCGGGGTACCTGCCGGCGCGGCGTGCCGCTGCGCTCGACCCGGTGGAATCGCTTCGCTACGAATAGGGCGGGCTGGTCAGTCCCGACTCAGGGGAAGACCGTGACGCCCGCCCTCAGGCCGAATGTCGACGCTGTCGTCGAGGTGCTGTCGATCGTCTGGCCGCCGGCCTCGAGGTCTCCGAGGGAGAGCCATGAGAACGATCCTGCCACGTCGAGATTCACGGCTTCGGTCAGCGGGACGTCCACGCCGACCACGGCGCCGACCTCGAGTCCGGACCACTCGCGTCCCTGCAGGACCGTCGGACAGACGTCGATCCCGCAGAACTCGTCGTCCTTCAGGCGCGTGTACCCGACGCGGACCATGATATAGGGCACGACGACCGTTTCGCGGTCGGCGATGTGCCAGCTCCCGAGCGCGAAGAAGCTCGTCTTGTTCAGGGCGTCGCCCGGGCCGTCCGTCGCGAACCGCGTGTAGGAGGCGCCGGCCCCGATGCGAGCCGGTAGCTGCGCGGGCTGGTAGAAGGCCGCCCCGGAGGCCCCGAAACCGGTGCCGATCGAGTCGCCGATCGCACCGCCGAGCTGCGCAAAAGTGAGGTCGAGCGTCAAGCCGAGGCCTGCCTGCTCCGCCGCCTGTTGACGGAACTGCGCGTGGATCGGTGTCACGGCGAGCATGACAGCCAGGACGGACAGGGTCAGAGCGCGCATCGAGCAGTCTCCTCAGAAGGGTTGGCCTCGTGCTACGCCCGGATCGTACGCCGGTTCCCGCGGACGGCCGCGCACCCGCATCTACTTGCCGCTTCCGGCATAACGGGGGCATCTTCCCCACGGTCAACCGGGGCACCCGGGTAGAGGCACGCACGGCGGAGTTTATGACGGACGACCGCAAGGACGAGGACCGGCATACGCCCAGCTGGCAGCTCCCCCAGGAGCGCCAGCCCGATACGAGTGCGTATCACATCTGGACGCCCCGCCCCCTGCTGCGCAGCGTCTACTGGAAGCCGGTTCCGCCGCCCCCGTTCGAAGTGGTGTCGGCCGCCTACGAGATTTTCCTCGAGCAGCGCGCGTGGCTGACGATGCACGAGCACGTCTGGCAGGCGCCGGCCGACCGCACGCCCTTCGGGTATCTCGTCGGAGATCTGTGCGAGGATCCCAACGCGAACCGCAAATTCGTGATCGTCACCTCCGCGCTCCCGGCCCGATTCGCGTTCCACGAGGATCGGGCGGAGCAAATCACGCGGGAAGCCATTCTCGCTCTCCAGCTCGAGGTCGAGCGGCGCAGGGGCGTTCTCGTCGGATGGTACCATCGCCACATCGGTGGCGCCGTCGCGCTCACCGAG
>JBPCJZ010000052.1:0-4083 GCA_051004775.1 Gemmatimonadota bacterium | reverse complement strand
TTCGGGATGAGCCTCGCCGCGCGATTGGGTCAGTTCGAGCCGGCGGCCGGGTTCGAATGGCTGCAGCACCCGATGGCGATGGTCGTGCTGGCGGTGGCAGTCGTGGTCGAAGTGGGCGCCTACCTTGTCCCGTGGCTCGACAACCTGCTGGACACCATCGCGACCCCGGCGGCTGTCGTGGCGGGCACCGTGCTCACGGCCGCGCTGCTCGGAGATGCCTCACCGATCCTGCAGTGGGTGCTCGCCATAGTGGCCGGCGGTGGAACGGCGGGGGTGGTCCAGGCGGGGACGGTCGCCGTCCGAACGGCATCCCTGGTGACCACGGGCGGGTTGGCGAACCCCGCCGTGTCGCTGACCGAGGCGGGCCTGTCGGGGCTGTTCACGATCCTGGCGATCATCGTGCCGCTGACGGCCATCGCGCTGCTGCTCCTCGTGGTCGCGTGGTGGATGAAGCGTCGAGGACGACGAACAGCGTCCCGGGCTTAACTGAGGGGCGCTTCCAGGTCGAGCGGGTAGCCGTCGCGAATCAGGTCGCAGGCCGTGGCGGCTCCTACCGGTCCCGCGAAGTGCCTTCCCTCTGCCTGCCGGCAAAACCCCGTTCAAGCTGGACGCCAGCAGATCATGTGGGTATCGATCGTGCAGGCACCCCCGGTATACTCGACGCAGACGGGTCCGTCATCTTCGACGGTTCCGACGGTTCGACGACCCCGGACGGAGAAGCGAAGAAGATGACCAGGCGGCGCATTCCCGAGATGCTCGTTCTGCTGGCCGCGATGAGCGGCGCGGCGTGTTCCCGTAACGAGCCCCCCGACAACGATCCGGTGATCGTTACCGACTCGCGTGACGGCGAAGTTGGCGAGGCCGACGCAGCCGCGGCCGACGCAGCCGAGGGCCCCGACGCCGACGGCCGTAAAGGCAGAGCAGCCGCTGGCGACGCCGAAACGCGAAGCACCGCAGCGCGGTTCAACATCCCGCCGGGCCACCTTCCGCCGCCGGGCCAGTGCCGGGTATGGATGCCCGGGGAGCCGCCGGGGCAGCAGAAGAAGAAGTATCCCGTCGGCCGCTGCTCAGAGCTTCGGATGTCGATCCCGGCAGGGGCATGGCTGGTGTACCGTCCGACGGACGACAAGAAGGAAGTGCGCGTCTGGGAGTACGGACGGGACCAGGAGGTGCTGTCCCAGCGGATCTACAGCGCCGTAACGGGCGAACTGATACGCCACGTCGCGCCCGGCGGGAGCTGAACCGCGGTAGCTGACCGGCAGAAGCTGACCTGCGGGCAGGGGCGAGAAACCGTCCCTGCCGCAGGGCTTCACATCAGGCGCGGGACCGCAGGAGTATCACGACCGCCGTCGCCAGAAAATCGAACGCTTCTCTGACTTGTTTCCACATCTCCGTCGACTCCATCACGCTTGAGTCACCCCCTGGTGTTAATGGGACGGCCCTCGTGATCGAATCGTCACATTCCGCGACGACGGCGCGGCTGCGGGGTGACGCGGGTGTCGGTCAGCTCGCCCCGTTGGCCAGCGGCGGCTCCAGCAGGATCATCGCGAGCAGCCCCGATCGCTCGGGCAGGCTGGCGACGACCACGTGCTCGTGCCGGGCGTGCGCCCCGTCGCCCACGGGACCCAGCCCGTCGATCGTCGGCGTGAAGGCGCTCGTGATGTTGCCGTCCGACCCGCCCCCGACGAACACCTCATCGAGGTCCAGACCAAGGGCGGCTCCGGCGTCGCGCGTCGCGTGCCACAGCGCCCGGTTGCGTGGTGTGCGCTCGACCGGGCCTCGTTCGGCGCCGCCTTCGAACTCGACCGTCGTCCCCGGAATGTCGGGGGTCATCGCCTCGATGGCCGACGTAACGGCCTCGATATCGGCGAACGTCGTGGCGCGGAAGTCGATCGTGAAGCGGCATTCGGCGGCCACGACGTTCGGGCGCGTTCCGCCCTCGATCAGTCCGACGCTGACGGTGGTTCCGCGCTCGAGATCGTTGAGCTCGTACAGGCGCCGGATCAGACCGGCGGCCGCGAGGATCGCGCTGGCCCCGGATTCGGGATCGAGACCCGCGTGGGCGGCCTTCCCGCGCACGGTCACCTTGTAACTTCCATTGCCTTTGCGCCCCGTCTTGATCAGTCCGGTCGGTCCCTTGGACGGTTCCAGGATGAGCGCGCGGTCCGCGCGTCGCGCCAGCAGTTCGGTCTGGCGCTCGGAATACGGGCTGCCGATCTCTTCGTCGGTGGTGATCCACGCTACCGGCGTGACGGCGGGCGTCAGGCCGAGGTCGTCCAGGGCGCGGACGGCGAAGATCATCTGAACCAGGCCCGCCTTCATATCGAAGGTCCCCGGTCCGTGAAGCAGGCCCTCCCGAATCTCGAGCGGCATGGTGTCGAGCGTCCCCGTATCCCAGACCGTATCGGAATGACCGACCATCATCTGGTAGGCGTTGGCGCGCCGATCTCGCGGCGGTCGAACCAGCAGCCGGCCGCCGTCGAGTCCGCCCGCTCCGCCGCCGAGCAGACGTGCTTCATAGCCCGCCTTCGCAAATGCCTCCCGAAGGATCGTCTGGGAGTCCGCCTGCGCCGCCGGATCGGGTGTGGGGGACTCGGCCCGGGCCAGCTCCACGAGAAGGTCCACCATCTCCTGCTCATGCTCATCCATCCACTTCCGTATCCGGCCGGCAACGTCGGTCTTGTCTATGTCCAGGGGAGCCTCCCGTTGGTTCCGCGTGTCATGTCGTCTCTGTCGTATTCTGTCGCCCACGTCAGCGAGTGGTCGCGTTTCGAGTTTCCTCAGGGCTCATCGCCGCGATAACATGTCGGTCCGGCGCGCTTCGGGGCCATACCCGCCGCCACTCCACAACGGAAGGACGCGAGGCATGAAAACGCAGGTCACCACGAAGAACACCGAGACGACTCCCGACCTCGAAGCGCGCCTCGCGTCGCTACAGGCGAAGGTCGAGAGCAAGATCCCGGCCGCCCGGTTCGCGAAGTACGTGCTCGAGGCGGCGCCGACGGTTCATGCCGTGGGCGTGGTCGTGGCGATGGCCGACGGCGACACGTGGGTTCGCCACGGGGAAGGGGAGGACTGGGAGCGGGCATTCCTCGAACTCGAGCGACGCCTCGATCGATTCGAGGAAACGGAATGACGATGCCCATCTCCACGTTTTCTCTCTCGATCACGGGTTTCCGCTTTCCGAAAGCACTGCCCGCCAAGCGCTCGAATTTCCGCTTCGTGGCCGACATCCGGTACATCTCCGGCCGCGGCGACTTCGATACGGCGCACGCCGTGCTTCCCGACCTCGATCGCTACTGGGAGTGCGACAAGGACAAACGAGAAGCCCCCGAGTACGTGCGCGGGCCCAACGCCGGGAAGTTCGGTTCCTTCGACATGACGACGATCGACGAGTGGGACCGCCTGGTCTTCCTGGTGCGCGGAGACGGCATTCATTCGGTGCAGTTCAAGGTGTTCGACATCGACCGCCCGGATTTCCTCGACCGGGTGGGCGGGGCGCTCGGGGACGTCGTGCGGGCCGTCGTAGGACGCGGAAACGACGCGCTGCCGGACGCGACCGGCGTGCTGTCCGGCGCCCTCGGTACCGCGGCCGCCGACGTAGAATCGGCGCTCCTCACGCAGCTCGCGGGGGGCGACCGCCTGCTCTTTCGCGGGTCGGTTCAGCTCGGCGCGCCGGGGGAGTACGTCGTCTCGGGGCTCGGAGAAAAGGGCGAGTACGCGATCCGTTGCGAACTCGAAGTAGGCGAGTGACCGGTACGAGGTGGGGCTCGCACCGGTAGCGGCAATGGCCCGGCGACCGCGCTCGTCCGAGCGGTCGTGCTCGTTCCGCCGGCCGCGATCGTTCCGGCGTCAGCCCGGCAGCTTCGCGGCGAGGACTTCCACCTTCTTGATGTCGGGTCCGGTCGACAGAAGCTCGTCGGCCTTCGACATCAGCGCCGCCGCGATGTCGCCGTTCAGGTGAGCGTCTCGTCCGGCCTCGTCGGCGAACGTGTCGAAGATGCCGAACGTCGAGTCGTCGATCTTGAGCGCGAACCACGAACTCGTGGCCTCTTCCTGCCGCGCAAGCGGAAGCGCGCTCTT
>JBPCJZ010000051.1:0-10261 GCA_051004775.1 Gemmatimonadota bacterium | reverse complement strand
CCAGTAGTTAAGCCCCTCAGCGCCGATGGTACTGCGGCTTCGCCGTGGGAGAGTAGGTCGCCGCCGGCTCCTCTATTCGCACACGCCCCACCCGTCTATCGACCGGTGGGGCGTCGTGCGTTTCGGGATGCTTTCCGCCGGAACGCCTTGCCGCGGGGAACGCCCGGGCCTCGGAACCTTCCCGCTTGCGAGGGAACGCCTTCGCGTCTCTAACCACCTCGCCGGTGATGCCCGGGTGATGCTTCGAAAGTATATTCCCTCAGCGAGTCAACGAGGGAGGCTCAATGCCAGCTCCGATCGCCGATACGGAAGACATTCTGACGCTGGACGAGTTCGCACGACAAGCGGACGACGCGTCACGTATGGAACTGGTGCGCGGCCGTCTCGTCCGTGAACCGACGGCTGGGTTCGAGCACGGGGCCATGGCTCTGCATATCGGGCAACGGCTGCGTGAGTTCGTCGTCCGGGAGAAGCTCGGCCTGGTCGTTGGGGCAGAGACGGGCTTCGTACTATTCGAAGACCCGCCGACTGTTCGCGCACCGGATGCGGCGTTCGTGGCGGAGGAACGTCTGCCGGAGAATCGGACGGGCTATGCTCGTCTGGCACCGGATCTCGCGGTGGAGGTGGTCTCGCCCTCGAACACCGTTACCCAGATGCAGGACAAAGTCTGCGACTTTCTCGACGCCGGGACCCGGATGGTGTGGGTGATCGACCCCCGCCGTCGGACCGTGATGGTCTACTGTTCTCGACACGAGATCGGACTGCTGACTGAAGATGAGGAACTCGACGGCGGAGACGTGTTGCCGGGCTTCCGACTTCCAGTCGCCGAACTCTTCGACTGAGGAAAACCTCAAGCCCTCTCGCGTTCTCCGGCACCCTCCAGCAGCCGGCGTACCGCTTCCGACGGGTCCGCCGCGTGCATCACCGCGCCGAGCACCGCTACGCCGGCGCCAGTGGCGAACACCGCCCCTGCGTTTTCCGGCGTGATGCCGCCGATGCCGACGCCGGGAAGGCCCGCCGAATGTAAGACCTGCCCCACCCTCTCGGGTCCGATGGCCTCGTCCGCAAGCCCGGCTTTCGAGGTCGTCCCGTAGACCGCTCCGACGCCCAGGTAGTCGGCTCCCGCGTTCGCGGCCAGCACCCCGGCCACGGGCTGGTCTGTTGAGAAACCGATGAGGAAGTCATCGGGCGCGTGCAGGCGCACGGTCTCGATCGGCAGGTCGCCAGGGCCCAGGTGGACGCCGTCCGCGCCCGCCGCGAGCGCGACGTCGAAGCGGTCGTTCACGATGAGGATCGCGCCGTGCTCGTGGGCGAGATCCCCTAGCTCGCACGCCTGGCGATACAGCGACTCGTCGGTCGCGGTCTTGTCGCGGAGCTGGATCGCGCCGGCCCCGGCGCGCAGGCACGCCTCGACCACATCGCGCAGCGGGAGCCCCGACCGCGGCGCCGGGTCGGTGACCACCATGAGGCGGAGGTCGATGTGGGCTGCGGGGGCTGCGGGGTCCGATGATTCCTCAGTCCCCGGCATCACCGTCGCCGCCCTCCGCCCCGCCGGCCGCGTCTTCCGCGGCCCGCGAGGCGGCCGCGGCCCGCGAGGCTTCGCCCCGGATCCGGTTCTTCGCGTTGATGTGCTCGCGGTTGGTCCGCGTGAACTCGTGCGACCCGTCGGCCCGCGCCACGAAGAACAGGAAGGGTACGTCGGCGGGTTGGAGCGCGGCGGCGAGCGCCGCTTCGCCGGGCGAGGCGATGGGGCCCGGCGGGAGACCGGGATGCGTGTAGGTGTTGTACGGGTTGTCGGCGACGGAATCGATGGACGCGTAGAGCAGGCGCGCGCGCTGCGACCCCAGGGCGTACTGCACGGTGGGGTCGGCCTGCAGGAGCATGCCGATCTCCAGCCGGTTCGAGTAGACCCCGGCGATGGTCGGCATCTCGTCGACGACCCGCGCCTCGCGTTCGACGATGCTTGCTAGCGTGACGATCTCGCGCTCGCTCAGGCCCGTGGAATCGGCGATGGCGAGGCGCTCCGGGGTCCAGAAGGAGCGGTACTTGTCGACCATGATCTTGAGGACGCTGCGTGGCGCCAGGCCGACCGCGACCCGATACGTCTCGGGGAACAGATAGCCCTCGAGATCGGGCCCTGGAACACCGAGTTCCGTAGCGAACGCGCTATCGGTCGTCAGGGCCAGGACGGAGTCGACCGGGACGCCCGAGACCTCCGCCACGAGGGGGGCGATCTGGTCGGCCGTGAAGCCTTCCGGGGCGGTGAACGCCACCGTCTCGACGGCGCCCGCTTCGAGGATATCGAGGATCTCGAAGTACCCGGCGTCGCCGGGAATCAGGTAGGTCCCTGACTTGAGATCGGCCGCCGAACCCTTGAAGCGCGCGACGAGGGAGAAGAGTCGCGGATTTCCGATGAGGTCCGCGTCCTCGAGCACGCGGGCGATCCGCCCGGCCGATGCTCCTTCGGGCACCACGATCTGGACCTCGCCCTCGGGGCCCCCGGAGCCGCCGCAGCCGCCGAGTACGAACACGAACACGGAACAGCCGAGCATGAGAACGCGGGCCGCTGGCGCGAGGCGCGTATCGGACCAGTTCATGTTCCGTCCTCCCGCATGTAGTCGTCGAGAAGCACCGCGGCGGCCATCATGTCACGCAGCCCCTTCTGCTCTCGTTTGTGTTTCGGCAGTCCGAGCTCGCGGATCGTGCGCTCCGCTTCGACGGTGCTGAGACGTTCATCGCGCTCCCGGATCGGAATTGCGCAGGCGGCGAACAGCCTCCGTCCGAACTCGCGCGCCTCGAGCGCCATCTCCCCCTCGGAGCCGTCCATGTTGAAGGGGATACCCAGTACGATCACGCTCGGCTCCAGCTCGGCGAGCAGATCGAGGAGCTCGCGCGAGGGCTCGATTGGCGGTGAGCCGGCCGCCACCACCGCGCGCGGCTTCGCGATGATCCGCAGCGGGTCGCTCGCCGCCACACCGATCCGGCGTCGCCCGTAGTCGAGGGCGACGATCCTGCCGGGTGGACTTTTCGCCTGTGGATCCATCTCGGTCTACAATCGTATATCTTCAGTGTCAGGAGCCGCCGGGTCCCCCAGCAGAATGATAGCCCGCGCGCGTGGATTCCGCTCCTCGTCCAGATCAGCGAGTAACCAGTTTATTCATAGCGCGGAGGGATCCGCGAAGGAGTCGAAAATGGCACGTCAGGACATTCACGATTCGGTGACTTTCGTCGTCGGCCTTTCCATCGGCGCGTTGATCGGCACGGCAGCCGCCCTGCTCATGGCGCCGCAGAGCGGCAAGCGCACCCGCCGCGACCTCGGACGCCGCGCCGGCCAGTGGAGCGACAGCGCGACGGAGCATCTGGGTGGCGCGCGCGATCGCCTGAGCGACGCCCGCGACGAAGCCGGCCGTCTCGCCGATCGCACTCGTAAGAGCACGAGCCAGTTCGCGCGGGGCGCCCGCCGACGCGTCGAGGAGACGAGCGACCGACTGACGGATGTGGTCGAGAGCGGACGCGATCGCCTGCGGAACTGACCTGCCAGGTCAAGGGATCGACGGACGGCCGAAAGCCGCCTGACGTGCATCCCGCGGAGCTGATCGAGCGGAAGCGGGACGGAGGCACGCTCGCGCCGTCCGAGCTGCGCCGATTCCTCGACGGTTACCTCTCCGGGAGCGTCGCGGACTATCAGATGTCCGCAATGCTCATGGCCGTCTTCTACCAGGGGCTCGATCCCGCCGAGCTGCGGGAGATGACGGTCGCGATCATCGAGTCGGGCGACCGCCTCGACTTCACCGGCGGCCCGGTTCCCGCGGTCGACAAGCACTCCACCGGTGGCGTGGGCGACAAGGTGTCGCTCGTCCTCGCGCCTCTCCTTGCCGAGTACGGGCTGCGGGTTCCCATGATGTCGGGCCGCGGCCTGGGCCACACCGGCGGCACGCTGGATAAGCTGGAATCGATCCCGGGATTCCGCACCGATCTCGATCTTCGGGAGTTCGAGCGCACCGTCGAAGCCATCGGATGCGCGATGATCGGGCAGACCGAAGAGATTGCGCCCCTCGACGGGCGGCTCTACGCGCTCCGCGATGTCACGGGTACCGTACAGTCGATCCCGCTCATCGCCGCGAGTATCGTCTCGAAGAAGGTCGCCGAAGGAATCGGCGGGCTCGTGCTCGATGTCAAGGTCGGCCGCGGCGCCTTCATGGGGGATATCGACGCCGCCCGCCGCCTCGCCGTTACGATGGTGGAACTCGCGGCGTCGCTCGGACTCGAGGCGAGCGCTCTGCTCACGGGCATGGACGAACCGCTCGGCCAGGCCGTCGGGAACGCGCTCGAGGTCCGCGAAGCGATCCTCTGCTTGCGCGGGGAAGGGCCTGAGGATTTACGCGACGTGACAGTCGCGCTGTGCGCGGCCGCTGCGGTCGACGCCGGGGTCGCCGCGAACGAAGACGACGCGGCGTCGGAACTCGGCGGGCTCCTCGACGACGGCAGCGCGCTCGAACGGTTCGCGCGCCTCGTCGAGATCCAGGGCGGCGATCCGGAGATCGTCGAGGAACTCGACCGGCTGTCGAGCGCGCCCCTCATCACCGAGTTCACGGCCGTGCGCGAGGGATGGATCTCGGCGGTCGACGCACGGACCGTCGGGCAAGCCGCCGTCGCGCTCGGCGCCGGGCGCGCCGCGCTCGGCCAGGAGATCGACCCCGCGGTGGGGTTCGAGGTGCTGTGCTCGGTGGGCGACGAGGTGCGGGTGGGCGACCTGCTCGCCAGGGTCCACGCCCGGGATCAGTCGGGAGCGTCCGCCGCCCTGGCCCGCCTGGCGGACGCGGTGGAGATCGCGGATGCGGCGCCGGAGCGGGAGCCGCTCATTCGCGACCGGATCAGAACTCGAAGTCGTCGGTGATCGGAGCGCCTTCCGCGTCCGAATCTTCCTCGCCCGGTCGGACCAGCGTGCCCCACGGCCCGTGCACGTCGCACTCTTCGCCGGGTTCGGTGTTCGGCAGATAGTGCTCGGTATACACGAGCTCGGCCGGGCAGTAGGACGTCGCCAGCAGCCCCGTCGTGCGATCCACCGGCCGCGCCAGCAGCCCTTCGGGGCGGACCCACGGCGGCGGCGCGGGATGCTTTCCGTAATACCACTTCAGCACCGCCGCGTTGATCGGGGCCGCGTCCTGCCCGCCCTGGGCGCCGACCCGGATCCGGGCGGGCGTGTCGAAGCCGACCCAGGAGGCCGTGACCAGGTTCGGCGTGAACCCGAGGAACCACGCATCGTACAGGTCGTTGGTCGTTCCTGTCTTCCCCGCCACGGGGATCTCGCGAGGCACCCCGAGGGTGCGGATGCGGATGCCGGAGCCGCGATTCACGACGTCCTCCATCATCGAGACCATGATCCACGCCGTCTGCTCGTCGAGGACTTCCTCGCGGTCGACCGGGGCGTCCCACAGGATCTCGCCGCGGGCGCTCTCGACGCGCAGAATCGGTCGCGGCGCGACGCGCACTCCGAGGTTGGCGTACGTGGTGTAGGCCTCCACCATCTCGATCGGGCGCACGGACGCCGCGCCGATCGCCGTAGACGGGACGCGCGGGATCTGCGTCGTGATTCCCATGCGATGCGCGGTCTGGGCGATCGCCTCGATTCCCACCCGGTTGCCGATCTTCACGGCCACGATGTTGACCGAGGCCCGGAGCGCGTCCCGGATCGTGATCGGCCCGAGGAAGCGTCCCGTGAAGTTCCGGGGGGACCAGATGGTGCCGTCCGGCTGCGGAAACTCGATCGGCGTGTCGAAGACGATCTCGGATGCCGGGATTCCCGAGGCGATGGCCGCGGTATACACGAACGGCTTGAAGCTCGACCCGGCCTGGCGCTGCGCCTGGGTCGCGCGGTTGAACTCGGAGTCCTCGAAATCCCGTCCCCCGACCATCGCCAGCACGTTGCCGGTTCGCGGGTCGACGGCGATGAACATCCCCTGCACGTAGGGCATGTTGCCGGCCGCCAGCTCCTCGGCCGACCAGTCGCGGGTCTCGGCATACGTCGGGGCCCGGAAGCCCGGCTGCTGTTCGATCCAGTCGAGCTGGGCGTTGATAGCCGAATCCGCCACCGTCTGAAGATCCGGATCGAGGGTCGTGTAGATCTTGAGCCCGTCTTCGTACAGCCGCATGCCGTAGCGCTCGAGCATGGTCTGCCGGACCCACTCCACGAAGTAGGGCGCGAGCGCGTCGCCTCCCCCGCCTCCCTTGACGAGCAGCGGAAAGGCGCGGGCGGCGGCGGCCTCTTCACTGGTCAGCTTGCCGCGCCCCTCCATGATCCCGATCACGAGGTTGCGGCGTCCGAGCGCGCGCTCCGGATTCCGGATCGGATTGTACGCCCGGGGAGCCCGGGGCATCGCCGCCAGCATCGCGGCCTCCGGCAGGTTGAGGTCCGCGGCGTTCTTCCCGAAGTAGAACTGCGAGGCGCTCTGGACGCCGTACACGCCGTCGAAGTTGATCTGGTTGAGGTAGGCCTCGAGGATCTCTTCCTTCGTGAACGCCGATTCGAGCGAGCGGGCGACCCGCATCTCGCGCAGCTTCCGCGCGATGGAAATGTCCTGCCGATTGACGGCGCCGCTGAACATGTTGCCGGCGAGCTGCTGGGTGATCGTGCTGCCGCCCGGACTCCCGTAGCCCCCGATGAGGAAGTCCGCGAAGGCGCGCGCGGTACGCAGGTAGTCGATTCCGTGATGCTTCCAGAATCGCCGATCCTCGACGCTCACGAAGACGTCGACGACGTGCTGCGGCATCTCGGCGAAGGCGACGGCGGTGCGCCGCTCGACCGCGAACTCGTGCAGGAGGGATCCGTCGCCCGCGTAGACTCGCGTCGCCTCCTTCGGTTCGAACGCGTAGATCTGCGCGATCGACGGGCAGTCGTCGCAGATCTGATTCCACGTCCCCCAGGCGACGCCGGCGCAAAGCGCGGCCACGGCCGCCAGCCCGGTCGCGACCATCCAGCGGGTACGAACGCTCGTATGCCCTCGCACCCACGAGGGCACCCCGCGGACGCGCCTCCAGCCGCCGCGGGCGGCCGCCCCGAGGCGCTGGATCTGCTTGCTTGGCTTCTGTGGCATCTCTATCCTTCGCGGCTCGACCGCGATGTTCGGTCGTGACCTTCTTCGAACTCAGCTACAGGGTGACCCGGCCGAATGTTTCCTTCCGTGGACGAACAGCTCCGCCGCATCCGCGAAGGAACCGCCGATGTCATTCCGGAAGACGAGCTCGTCCGAAAGCTCGAACGATCCCGGGCGGCGGACCGGCCCCTCGTAGTCAAGCAGGGCTTCGACCCGACCCGGCCCGACCTTCATATCGGGCACGCCGTCTCCATCCACAAGTTGCAGACGTTCCAGGAACTCGGCCACAGGGTCGTCTTCGTGATCGGCGACTTCACCGCCCTGATGGGCGATCCGTCCGGACGGAGCGAGAGCCGCCCGATGCTGACGCGCGAGGAGATCGAAGAGAACCTGCAAACTTACGCCGAGCAGGTCTTCAGGATCCTCGATCGCGATCGGACCGAGCTGCGCCGTAACCGCGAGTGGCTGGGCGAACTTCGGCTGGAAGAAGTCCTGGGTCTCGCGTCTCAGTACACCGTCGCCCGAATGCTGGAGCGAGAGGACTTCGCAAAACGCTACGCCGCGCAGGCGCCGATCTCTCTCGGAGAGTTCCTCTACCCGATGATGCAGGCCTACGACTCGGTCGTCCTGGGGGCGGACGTCGAACTCGGCGGGACGGACCAGACGTTCAACCTGCTCCTCGGCCGGACGCTGCAGGAGCGCGCCGGGCAGGAGCCGCAGGTCTGCCTCACGCTGCCGCTGCTGCGCGGAACCGACGGCGAGCGGAAGATGTCGAAGTCCTACGACAACTACGTGGGCCTGACGATGGAGCCGGACGAGATGTTCGGCCGCACCATGTCGATCCCGGATACGCTGCTCGAGGAGTGGATCGACCTGGTCTCGGGCGCCTCCCCGGAGGAACGGGCCGAGTGGCGCGACCAGGCGACCCGCGATCCACTCGCGGCGAAGCGCCGCCTGGGCGAGCGACTGGCGGACCGCTACCACGGTCCGGGCGCCGGAGAACGTGCGCGCGAAGCCTTCGACCGGCTCCACCGCGAGCGGGAGATCCCCGCCGACCTTCCGGTAGTCCGCCTTCCGGCCGGATCCGAGGGCAAGGTGTGGGTCGCCCACGCGCTGAAGCGCTCCGGGCTGGCGTCGTCGACTTCGGAAGCGCGACGGCTCGTGGAGCAGGGCGGGGTCCGCGTCGACGGCGAGCCCGTCGCGGAGGCCGACTGTCATCTTCCTCCGGGTTCGTACGTTCTTCAAAGAGGAAGGCGGAGATTCGTCCGCCTCGAGATAGACGGCGCGGAAACCGGGGGCGAATGACGGCTCGCACCCCGAGGGACCGATGGCCCGGTCCGGTTGACATGCCGGAGTCGGGCGATCACCTTGCCGCGCAATCACAACCGGCTAAGGCGGCTACATTGCTGTATTTCGGCCGATGCAACAGGGTTCTCCAGCTATTGACAGCCGCGAGGCCCTCTTCTAGTCTGTGCGACGAGCACCGCCCGAGACTGCCGGGCGGACGCTCGAACCGGGCATCCCAACTCGCCCGCATATTGATGAGACCAGGCGCGCTGTGGGCGCGCTCTATATATATAGCCGGACAGATCAGGGAATCACTCGGATTCTCCGCGGCCCCAGGGCGCGGAGGCACCGACTTTCGTATTGGCGAGAGGTCTCATTTGACAGCGTCGCGCGGAGTTGCAACCGGGCGACACGCAGAACCCCCAATCCACGGGGAGGGTGCTATCGGTTCACGCTTGGTTCGCATCTCCGGAAATCGACCGTCGATTTCCAACACAATCGTCTCATTCTTTTTTGTTGGCCGGGTCACGGCGAGAAACGCGGGCGCAAGCCACTTCACGCGTTCCGTCGCGGCGGATGTCCGGTCGATGATTCTCCTTACTGCCCGAGGAGGGTTGATCCATGGTGCGTAATTGGTTCAGAGGGGCTTTCCGTTCGAGCCTGGCCGCGGCCGGGCTGGCGTTGTTCATAGCCAGCCCGCTGTTCGGACAGGCGACCACGGGCAAAGTCCAGGGCCGTGTCGTCGACGAGGCGACGAATGCTCCCATCGGGGGAGCGCTCGTCTCGATCGTCGGTACGGGAGGAAGTCTTCAGAATCTGACGAACGACCAGGGGTATTACTTCTTGAATGAAGCGCCCGCGGGTCTGCAGACGGTGCGCGCCGAGTTCATCGGCTACCGCGCGGTCGAGATCGCAGACGAGCGGATCCTGGCCGGTCAGACCACCACGCTCAATTTCTCGCTGAGCTCATCGGCGGTGGAACTCCAGGCCCTGGTCGTGGAAGGGGAGCGAAATCCCCTCGTACCGCGTGACCAGACCTCGACGAAATCCATCGTGAAGGGCGAGACGATCGACCAGCTGCCGCTGGACAACGCCACCAGCATCGTGGTGCTGCAGCCCGGCGTGGTCCAGACCAACGACGGCCGCACCATTCGCGGCGGACGTCCGAACGAGGAAGCCGTCATCATCGACGGCGTGCTCACGCGCGGTTTCGGTACGGGCGTCGCGGACAACATCTCGCTCCCGACCAACGCGCTCGAGCAGGTCACCGTCAACGTCGGCGCCTTCTCGGCCGAGTTCGGCGAGGGCCAGTCCGGCGTGGTCAGCTTCGTCACGCGTTCCGGCGGCCCGGCGTTCACCGGCTCGCTCGAGTACCTGACGGATCAGCTCAGCCCCGACGACATGCGCACGAACTTCAATCGTGCCGAGTTGTCGCTGGGCGGCCCGATCACCGGTCCCGTCACGTTCTTCCTCGCGGGCACGGCGCAGGGCCAGGACGCCTTCAATACCACAGATGCCCCGGTCCGCTACGTGATCGACGGCGACGACGTCTGCCCGAACGCTCCGCAGTTCGCGAGCGTGTGCACGGCGGGTGAGCCCGCGACGTTCAGCCTGCCGCGCTCCTCGAGGGCGCCCGGCGCGACCGACTTCGTCGACGTCACGGCGCCGAACTTCGTCGCCTACGACAACGGCCGCGTGGTTCCGTTCGGCTGGAGTCAGAGCGATCTGTTTCACGGGAACCTGAACTGGCAGCTGCCGCGCGGTTCGCGGGTCAACTTCTCGTTCAACCGGAACCGCGACCAGGGCTTCGGCCACAACGGTTTCACGACGAACTTCTCGTTTGACGGCGTCGATGGGAACCTGAGCACCCGCAACTCGCT
>JBPCJZ010000050.1:0-4475 GCA_051004775.1 Gemmatimonadota bacterium | reverse complement strand
CGCCCGCCCACTCGGGCGCACGCTATGGAGAAATCGGCGACCTCGATGGCGTGGAGGCGCTCGAGGAGTTCGACGCGACCGGGATGTTCATCCACCCGGCGCTCGGAGAGTCCAGCGCCATCCTCCGTGGCGAGCCCGCCGAGCTGGTCGTGCGGAAGGGCCGGGCGCCCGACAGCGAGGTCGTCCTTCGGGTGCCGGCGCTAGACTGACGGACTACCCCGGTTCGTCCCGTTCGCCCAACTCGCCCAGTACGGCCTCGGTGTCGCGACCGAGCGCGGGCGGCGCCGACAGGGACCGCGGGCGGTAGGACTCGGACGGCTCGAACGCGACGCTCCGCACGCCCCGCAGCCCGGCATCATCCAGCAGCAACGGTTCCGCTCCCGGCTGCGCGAGGGCCTCGCTCACGTCGTAGATCGGTCCTGTCGGCACGCCGGCCGCCGCAAGGCGACCGAGCAGCTCGTCGCGGTCCCACTCCCGCACGGCGTCCTCGAGCATCGTTTCCAGCTCGTCGCGGTGCGTCACCCGCGCCGGGTTGGACGCAAACCGCGCGTCGCCGGCCAGCTCGGCGAGGCCGAGCACGTCGCACAGGGCGGCGAACTGCCGGTCGGTGCCGACGGCGAGGATCGCCGGGCGGCTGTCCTCCGTCGCGAAGGCCGTGCCGTAAGGCACGATGTTCGGGTGCCCCGATCCGAGCCGCTGCGGGTTGACACCCGCCACCAGCCAGTTCGACGCCTGGTTGATGAGCGCCGCCAGGCCGGAGCGCAGAAGTGATACGCTGGCGCGCGATCCGCGGCCGGTCCGCTCGCGCTCGAGCAGCGCCACGAGCACGGCCTCCTTGAGCTGATGCCCCGCGAGGATGTCCATCAGCGCGACGGGCAGCTTCACCGGCCCGCTCGCCGCCGTGCCGTTCAGGTGCATGAACCCGGTCTCGCCCTGGATGACCGCGTCGTAGCCGAGGCGGTCGTCGCCGGGGCCGTAGGCGGTGATTTCCGCGTACACGGCGCGCGGATTTGTGGCGGCCACGGCTTCGTAGTCGAGTCCGAAGCGCGCGGCGTCGCCCGCCTTGTAACTGACGAGCACGACGTCCGCGCGCCCCGCGAGATGCCGCGCCGCCACCAGGTGATCGGGACGCGCGAAGTCGAGCGCGACGGATTCCTTCCCCCAGTTGACGGACGCGAAGTAGGGGGAGGGCGCTTCGTCGGATCCTGTGCCGGAAGCCCTGGCCGCCGCATCCGCGCCGGGCGCGACCCCGAGGGTCCAGTGGCGGGTCACGTCGCCGCCCGCCGCGGGGTTCTCCACCTTGATCACCCGGGCGCCGAGCTCGGCCAGGAACATCCCGACGCTCGGGCCCGCCAGGACACCGGCGAATTCGACGACCAGCAGACCTGACAGGGGCATCGGTGCGCTCTCGCGGCGGAGGTCGTGACAGGAGCGGGTCGAGGCCCAAACTTGAGGCCGCCACCGGGCGGGGCAACCGCCACCGGGAGACTGCTTGACCGATCGATCGCGGTTCACACGCCGCCGCCTGCATGTGCCGATGAAGCCGCGCAACCCGGACGAGTCGCACCGGGCGGCCACGCCGCTCGAATTGTTCTCTGCCGCCAGACGCCTGCCGTCCGGCGCCTGCCGTCAGGTGACCGGCTCGCCTTCGCGCTTCTGGAGGAAGAACACGCCCTCGTTGCCGCTCGTTACGACGATCGTGCCGCTCTCGAAGAACGGATAGTTGCTCCACGATCCGTTGAACACGACGCTCTCGTCCTCCGGCACCGTGTCGAAGAACCCGACCTCGACCGGATTGACCGGGTCGGAGATGTCGAGAATCCTCAGGCCGCTCACGTAGTTCGACTGGTACATCAGGTTTCCCTTGATGTACAGGTTGTGGTCGATCGTGAACGTCTCGCCCATATGCTCCTTCACGAGAATCGGATCCTCCAGGTCGGACACATCCCAGATCAGGGTGCGGGTCTTGTCGAGCCCGAACTCCGGGTTGGTCTCGTCCCCCTCGTCGTTCATGTAGAAGAACCGCTGATCCTCGGTGAGCCAGCCCTGGTGGGCGTAGCCGACGGTGGGATACGTCGCGGTCGAGACCGCGATCGGGTTGGCCTTGTCGGTCACGTCCGCGATCGAGATCGCCGTCTCGTTGGAGCCGATGCAGATCTCGCGGTCGCGGTACTGCTCGTCGGGGCCGCTGTACATGACGCACTGCGCGTCGTGCGAGTAGCCGGTGCCCGCGTTACCCGTGTCGGGGTCCGAGAAACAACCGGCGAAGGTCGGCTTGGCCGGGTTCCGCACGTCGATCATGTGAAGGCCGCCGCCGCAGGTCTCCCCTCCGCCGTTGGATCCCACGCTGTAGGCGTAGCCGGAGCCCTCGTTGATGACGATGTTGTGCGCGGCGGAGACGTTGTCGTACACGGCGGTCTGCTCGAACTCGACGGGCGCGTTCGCCGCGGTCACGCCGCGGAGCATCGTCAGGTCGAACACCTGGACGCCGCTGTCGTTCGCCTCTGACACGATGAAGGCGTGGTTGGCGTAGACCTTGATGTCGCGCCAGTTGCTGCCGGCCGCTCCCGGCGTCCGGTCGAGCTTCCCGAGGTAGACCGGGTTCGATGCATCCGTCAGATCGACGAACGAGGTCGCATCGGTCAGCCCGATCAGCGCGTACTCGTGTTTCGTTTCGGGGTCCGTCCAGCCCCAGACGTCGTTGGTCTGGACGCCGCGACCGCCGCCAATGGCGTTCACGGGCAGGAACGACAGCAGGTCGACGTCGCTGCACGGGAATGCCGAAGCCTCGCCGTCGCTGCAGTCGACCTTCTCGCCGACCACCGGCTCGTAGGCGCTCGTCGTCTCCGTGAACAGTTTCGCCTGGTGCGACCACTGGCCGCCATCCGCGCCGTAGACATGCACCGCGCCGAGCCCATAGTCGGCGCCGCCCGCGGTGACGACAGCGACCTCGTCACCGACGGAAAGGAATGTCCCGGCGTTCTCGCCGGCCCCGAGCCCTTCCGAGGACAGCGTGCGGACGCCCGTGACACCATCCGCGCCGACCGCGAGGACATAGACTTCGCCGAGCCCCTGCCGGGCTCCCTGGGATCCGACCCATACGGATCCGTCCGCCGCGTGGACCGTCGAGCCGAACCAGCTCTGGGGCGCCCCGTCGAACGCCTGCAAGGCGCCCGTGACGCTCCACTGACCGTCGTCGCCGCGCGAGAAGCGGTAGACCGTGCCCGTGAAGTTGCTCTCGCCGGGCGTGCCGACGAAGAGATCGTCGCCCGCCAGGTCGATCGACCAGCCGAACAGCGCGTTGGCCTGCAGCCACGGCACCTCGATGATCGACGTCTCCTGCCACGCGCCCGATGCATCCTTCTCGAATACGTACACGGCGCCGACATCCGCGTCGACGTCGGGGTCGGGGGCCGCCGGGCCGTCCGTCTCTTCGGCGTCCTCGGCGTCGTCGGCGCCCTCGGCGTCTTCCGCCGCGTCGGCCTCGGCCTCCGCGTCGCCGTCGGCCACGTCGTCTTCTTCGGCGTCCGGCCGCCGATCACGCAGCGGGACGCCAACAGCGATCCGCGTGCCGTCGGTCGCGACCGAGTATCCAAAGAAGTCCTGCTGGGCACCGTCGCTGGCGGTCAGCCGCGCCGCGTTGCTCCAGGCGCCCGATCCGTCGCGTTCGTAGACCCAGACGCCGCCCCGCCCGTCGGCGTGGCCCCACGCCGCGAAGATCGCGACGTCGCCCGACATATCGGCCATGCGGCCGAAGGACTCGCCTTCGCCGATGTTCTCGGGGAGGATGCGCTCGGCTTCGCTCCAGCTACCGTCCGCCGATCTCTCGAACCGGAAGACGGCGCCGTTGCTGTTGTCCCTGGTCGTCGCGCCGATGAACATCGTGTTGCCGTCGATCGCCAGCGACCGGCCGAAGTAGTCGCCGGGCGTCGCGTCGCTTGCGGTGAGCTGCGTCGTCTGCGTCCAGTCGCCGGAAGCGTCGCGGGCGTAGATGTAGACGGCCCCCGGAGTCGAGCTGTTGAGGGGCTCCGTCACGATCAACTGGTCGCCGTCTACCGCTGAGCGGTACCCGTAGGCCTGCCCGTGTGCCGGTACGGCCGTGATCACTGCGAAAAAAGCGGCGAGCAGGGCGCTCGTCGTCAAACGATGGTACGTCATGTGATTCCTCCCGGTCATCTTCCCGTGGCGGTCCCCGTCACCTGAGACGCTCGGCGCCTCGTGAGGGTTGCGGCACGTGAACACCGCCCCTCCAGAACCGCACTACCCGGAACGGTGCCGGAAAGTTTCTGAAGGAGTTCCGAAGACCCCGCGGGGCGTCTAGCTACGGACGGCGCAGAACCTTCCACCAGCCACGGTGCCCGATCCCACGCCGCTCTCCCACGTCCCGGACACGAGCGTGTCGGCGACGGACAGCGGGCGAAGGGCCGTGTAGGCGCCGTCGAACACGATGCGATCCATCCTGTTGCCGATCGCGC